>JBHWPB010000030.1:0-38141 GCA_043424675.1 Carnobacteriaceae bacterium
TCCGCGGGACCACCCAAGTTCGCATAAGATAAACCTATCCGCACTCTGATGAGATAACGGCCTCAACCGAACAACTTCCACAGCAAGCCGCTTTGTTGTTTACTCCTGTGATGGATTCTACGACCTTCATTATCTACTCGCAGCTCCCGTAGACTCTCTTAAAACAAAGGTAATATACTGGTTCACATTCTTCGTACTTTTTATTATTTCTATAATCAATTACTTTTATTATATCTGATTTTTTTAGAATTACAATAGGAAACACTTACACAAGCCAACCTTTGACTGTAGAGATAACAGTATCGATGGCTGTTCCGATCCAGTTCATCGCTTTTTGAAAAACATTTGCCTCCTCAATCTCGTAAGCAGTCACGGCAGGAACCGAGGCAGTTTCTTGTTCAGGATTCAAATAACCAAGCTCTGCTCCCTGGAAGGTGACAGCATAGTGTCCCACTTCTTCCCCTGCATTAAATGGCGCTTTAACATAGCCTTCTGTGTCCACTAACTCGGGATCAGGCTGAAATTCAATAGCAAAATCTTCTGCATCATAATCATTGGGTACCGTCACAGTCACTGTCGCTTGAGGTTCAATACGGGCAGTTTCTTCCATCCCATTTGACACAGTGATCTGGGATACTTGCTCAAAAGCTTCTCCCGGTACTTGGACATTGGTAAAGTTATCAAACCCATAATCCATCATTCGGTCTGTCTCTTCAAAGCGCTGCGCTTTATTAATAAACCCGTCACCAGCATTATAAATCACTGTCAGCAAGCGGCTGTCTTCTTCGACAGCTGTACCGATAAAATTCGCACCCGATAATTCCGTAGTTCCAGTTTTCAATCCATCAACGCCTTCACGATAAAAAGGCAGACCGGCAAGCATCCAATTCCAGTTGATCATTAAAGTTTCATCATCTGTCCCTTCGCGGAAATATGTGGCCGGAACACGAGAAACTTCGAGCACTTGGGGATAATCTTCCATCACTTTATGCGCTACAAAAATCATATCGCGGGGAGTCATCAAGTTCTCTTGGTTTTCTCCACTCCCTGGGTATTTGTGCTCTCCTAAATACGAATTATTCAGCCCTGTCGCATTCACTAAAAGATAATCGGTGATTCCCCATGATTCTACCTTCTCCCGCATCATATCGACAAAAGCTGGTTCACTCTCTGCAATCGCTTCAGCAATTGCAATAGTTGCCCCGTTTGCTGAGTAAATAATTAAGGCTTCATGCAACTCTTTGATAGTGTAGGTTTCATCTTGGCGTAAAGGAACATTCGATAGTGTGAGATCTTGACTGATCTCATGAGCATATTCACTGACAGGAACTTCTTGGTCCCACGTCACTTTTCCAGCATCAATAGCTTCATACAACAAGTAATCGACAATCATTTTTGTCATAGAAGCGATGGGCTGTGCGGTATCTCCATTTTGATTCAGCAACACTTTCTGAGTATCATAATCGATAATAAAAGCTGCATCACTGTCTATTTCAGGCTCCGCTGGTATGTTTGTTTCAGCAAAAACGCTTTGAACAGGTGATAACGCCAACCCTGTCAAAGCGACCGCTGTTATTTTTTTCAGTTTATTTTTGATAGTCATCTCTGAGAGCTCCTTCAATATAGTATTATTAGTTTAGAGATTCTCAGAAGATATTCCAAGCCCTAACTTTTTCTGTTTTACCCATTTGAGTGGTCCACTCGCAAAGGCAATGAAATTTTGAAATGCGTCCATGAACGACTCGTTGCCACTTCGATAACACCCCCGTGAGATTCGACAATTTCTTTTGCAATCGCTAAGCCGAGTCCCGAGCCTTCTATTTCTTGCGAGCGTGATTTTTCTTCACGATAAAAACGTTCGAAGATTCTGTGTCCTGTCTTACTTTCTAAAGGTTTTCCATTATTAGAAAAAGTAATCTGTGCGTGATAATCTGCAGATTTACACTTAATAATGATCTCATCGCCGCCTTCACCATATTTAATCGCGTTGGATAATAAGTTATTAAAAACCCGCACTAATTTCTCAGGATCCGCTTTGATGAAGATTGTTTCTTCTTCAGCTTCTACATTGATTGTTTTTCTCGCTTCATTGGCGCTGATTTCAAAATCGGCAGCTACTTGTTCCAGCATCTGGACGAGATCAAAAGCCACCAGTTGCAAAGGTACATCGTGCTGTGCTGCTTGCGTGTATTCAAAGAGTTCTTCAACCAGATCTGTCATCTGCTGCGCTTTAGCATAAGCGATATGGACATATTTTCGTACTTCTTCTTCTTTTTCATATTGCCCCGATTCAATCAAACCGAGGTAACCGATGATAGATGTCAACGGGGTGCGGATATCGTGACTGACATTCGTGATCAATTCATCTTTGGTCTGTTCACTCTTACGTTCTTCTTCCATCGCTTCAACTGTAGAATCAACTAAAACATGGATGCTGTCTACGACCGGTGCCAAGTCATTAGAATAATCTCCTCGGATCCGGTGGGTATAGTTTCCTTTCGCTATATACTGTAGTTCATCAATAATATGCTGCAGCTCATACATACGTCGTCTCCTTCTGAGTCGCCAATAGACAAAAACGATTAAAAAAATCAACGCTATTAAAATTAAAAAAGGGGCAAGCATATATACAATTTCAGGGTCGAGATGAGACAGTGAACTAAATGGCCAGACTTCTTGGATAGTTTCTGGAAGATTCGAAACGATGAAGCGAACGATAACAATGACTGAAACATATAGTAAGATAATCACCGCTATTGTAACGACAGCTTCTACGATCAGCCGCAAGCGTTCCTTCCAGTTCAGTGTGCTTTTTTTATCTTCATTCTCAGGCTTCATCGCTGATCTTGTACCCTACTCCCCAGACGGTTTCGATGACTTTTTCACCATTGGTTCCCTTTTCAATTTTATCACGCAGGTGGCTGACGTGAACCATGACAGTTTTTGTAGAGACGCCGCTGTCTTCCTTCCATACCCGTTCGAATATTTCATCAGCATTGAAGACTCTGTTGGGATGACTCGCCAAGAGATGCAAGATACCGAACTCTAAAGCAGTCAATTGAATTTCCTCGCCGTCTACAGTCTCTACTTCATGAGAATCCTTTCTAATGATGAGAGAGCCTATCCTTATTTCTTCATCTGAATGACTTTCTCTAGTAGAATAAGTTTGGCTTCTTCGAAGAAGCGACTTCACCCGCGCCATGACTTCCAATGGATTGAAAGGCTTTGTGACATAGTCATCTGCCCCATTGACTAGCCCTTTAATTTTATCCACATCTGTTGTTTTAGCACTCAACATAAGAATAGGAATCTGAGTGTACTCCCTGACTTCTTTAACGACTTGTATGCCATCTTTTTTCGGCATCATCACGTCCAGGATCATGAGATCCGTATCCGGATTCGCTTGCAGTTGAGCGACTGCTTCTTCGCCATCATAGGCCTTAACACATTCATAGCCCTCATTATTTGTATAGATTTCAAGTAAATCACAAATTTCCTTATCATCGTCAGCAATTAAGATTTTCATAGAATTCCTCCACAATTTCTTTTTTCAAGCAAGCTCAATCGATTTTTCTGTTCCAATTATACAATCTAATTCAAAAGAATTCATTAATATAAGAAAGGACTGAAACAGATCATCCCTTTATCATCTGTTTCAGTCCTTTCTATTCCTATTTCATTCAGAGTAGTGGTGCATCTGCTGCTTGTAGAATGCTTCTCTATCTTCTTCTTTTATATCCGTATTTCTCTTTACTGTGAAATGGTCAGGCACTTTGTCGACTCCGCCTTCCGCGAAAGGATGACAGCGCAAAATACGAGCGCCGCCCATAACCGTTCCTTTCAGGGCACCGTGTTTCTCGAGCGCTTCCAAAGTGTAATTGGAACAGCTGGGATAGTAACGACAGCTTGGCGGAGTTAAAGGAGAAATATGCTTCTGGTAACCTCTTACCATATGTTTTAATAATCTTTTACTCATGCAGATCCCTTCTTGTCTCCTGCCTGCTTAAACGGTTCGACTTTGAGCTTCAAGTTCTGAAACTCCTTGCTCAGGTATAGCGATTTTCGGCTCAAAACTACGCAGGCGCAGCGCATTGAGAATCACTGTGACAGAACTTAAAGACATAGCAACGGCTGCAAACATCGGTGACATTAACGGTCCGCCGAAGATGTATAAGGCTCCCATTGCGATAGGGATTCCTAAAACATTATAAGCGAAGGCCCAGAAGAGGTTCTGTTTTATATTTTTCATCGTCGCTTGACTTAAATCGAGTGCTGTAATGACCGAGAGAAGATCGTCACGCATGAGTACAACATCTGCTGATTCGATGGCCACATCGGTTCCCGCTCCCATTGCAATCCCGATGTCAGCTTGGGCCAGTGCCGGAGCATCGTTGATGCCATCTCCGACCATACCCACTTTTTTGCCCTCTGCTTGAAGCCGCTTGATATTCTCAGATTTATCTTCAGGCAAGACCTCTGAAAAGACCGTATCAATATCTAAACGGTCCGCAATGGCCTGCGCTGTACGAGTGTTGTCTCCCGTCATCATGACCACTTCGATGCCACGAGCATGAAGTTCATTCACTGCTTGGTAGGAATTTTCCTTCAGGACGTCAGCGACGGCTATAATGCCGGCTAATTCACCGTCTGCTGCAACATACATGGCAGTTTTTCCTTGGTCTGAAAGCTGGTTTGATTTTTCTTGCAGTTCTTGTGTATTAATTTCTTTCAAATCCATCAGACGGCGGTTTCCGATATCATAAGTTATTCCCTTTAAGACGGTTGTAATTCCGTGTCCAGGTACAGCTTCAAAGGATTCGGCATCCAGCAGTTCTAGACCTTCTTCTTCAGCTTTTTCAATAATAGCCATACCGAGAGGGTGTTCTGAGCCTTTCTCGGACGATGCGGTCTCTTGAAGCAAGCGTTCTCTATCATAACCATTTGCCGGAATAATATCTGTGACGACAGGTTTTCCTTCAGTTAAAGTTCCCGTTTTATCAAAGACAATCGTATCTAAGTTATGAGTCTGTTCGAGAGCGGAGCCTGATTTAATCAAGACTCCATGGTCTGCTCCTTTTCCTGTTCCCACCATAATCGCTGTCGGTGTAGCAAGCCCCAAAGCACACGGGCAAGCGATAACGAGAACAGAAATTAAAACAGCAAGGGAGAAGATGAATGTTTTACCCGCCAAGAACCAGCCGATTCCGGCGACTAAGGCTAAGACAATAACGATAGGAACAAAATAACCTGTAATAATATCTGCTAAGCGAGCAATCGGTGCTTTAGTTCCTTGAGCGTCTTCTACTAGTTTAATAATTTGAGAAAGTGTCGAGTCAGCTCCAACGCGTGTGGCACGAAAGTCAATCGAGCCGTTTTCATTGATGCTGGCTCCAATAACCTGGTCCCCTTCTTCTTTAGAGATAGGCATACTTTCCCCAGTCAACATAGATTCATCAATAGCGGTGCGCCCAGACAGAACTACCCCGTCAACAGGTATCTTCTCACCAGGGCGAATACGAATCACATCACCTGGCGCAACCTGCTCCACATCAACTTCCCGCTCTCCTTCCGCAGTAACAAGACGAGCGGTTTTCGGGGCAAGGTCAGCCAGTTTCTCAATGGCCCGAGACATCTGCCCTTTCGAGCGCTCTTCAAAATAGAGCCCTAGAGTATGCAAAGTGAGAATCATGCCGGTGGTTTCATAGTATAAGTCCATCGCAAGATGGGTGTGCCCCATGCCGATCCCAATGGTTGCTCCTAGACTGTAGAGAAAAGCCGCAGCTGTTCCTAAAGCAATTAAAGAGTTCATATTAGGATGACCTTTGAACAAGGTTTTGAAGCCTTGGATGAAATATTCTTTACTGACACTCACGATAGGAAGTGTCAAGAGCAATTGGAATAACGCGTAATTCAAAGGATTTTGAGTGGAGTCTATGAGCTCAGGCACTGGCATACCGAACATGTGGCCCATCGATATGACAAATAAGGGCACAAAGAAAAGAGCTGAAATTAAAAAACGACGCCAAATCTCTTGATAGCGGTTCTCTCTTTTATCATGTTTCTCTTCGATATGGACGAACGTATCGTTCTGGCGGACCAGTTCTGCCTCATAACCGCTTTTTGCTACCTCTTCTTCAATTATTTCTGGACCGATGACAGCCGGATCATAACTGACATTTAGAGTTTCTGCTGCTAAATTGACCTCCGCTTCATAAACCCCTTCAAGCTCAGCCACTGCGTTTTGAACAGTGCTGGCACAAGAAGCACAGGTCATACCCTCAATATTAAAATGCTGATCTGTATCCATCTGTTCTGCTGCTTCATATCCAGCATCTTCAATTGCTTGAAGTAAGATATCTATTTCGAAACTTTCATCCGTGTCTATTGTAAGTTTTTCTGTCGCTAAATTGACGGTAGCTTCCGCGACGCCTGGAGATTTACTGGCAGTTTTTTCGACCGTCGCTGCACAGGACGCACAGGTCATGCCTGATACATCTAGATTTTTTACATTCATGTCAACAATCCCTTCTTAATAATTGCTTATCTTTAACATGCAATACGGACTATTCTTCTGCCGTATAGCCTGCATCTGCAATAGCCTGGATTAAAACATCCATTTCAAATTTTTCGTCTGTCTTTACTGTCAGCTTTTTTTCTGATAATTCGACAGAAGCCTCGGTTACGCCTGACGTTTCCTCAGCTGCTTTTTCGACAGTCGCTGCACATCCTGCACAACTCATTCCTGATATATCTAAATTTTTTTCATTCATCTTCTTTCTCTCCTCTTATGATTCAAATCTGTGGTGGACACATTGGCCTGGCGCACACTGACATGCAATGATTTCAGGTGCATCTTTTTTCTTTTCTTCTAACTGTTCGATTAATGAATCTATCTCATTCTGGCTGATCGGTGCCTCTGTAACAATTCTAGAGATAACACTTCCCACATTGGTATTGCAAATATCGTTGAGGATATCTTCCATCCTGTGGTGGACACTAGCTTCTTCCGATACAGCAGGTGAATAAATATTTTTCCTTCCTTCTTTTTCGGCAGAAATCATTCCCTTTTTATTCAACCGCCCAATTAGGGTTTTTGTAGTTGCTGCTTTCCAACCTTTTTCATTTTCAAGTATCTCTGATATTTCTTTACTTGTTGTTTCTTTTTCTGTCCAAATGACCCGCATGACTTCCCACTCTGCTTCCGTTATCTCAATTTCTTCAGTCACTGCCATTTTATTACACCTCTTCGTTTCTTATTTCTTCTTCAGTTTACACTTGTAATCGATGTAATGCAAGTTTAAATATAGGAGAGTAAAAATATTCCCTGCTTCCCTTAGTTTTGTTTCAATAGAGCCAAATAAATGATACAATACCCCTATACTTATTCGGAGTTTAAACTAAATAAAAAAGGTGAATGTTAATGTATTCTATGACAGTGAAGCAAGTCCAAGACTTACTTAAGAAGGAAAACTTATTAAGAGAAGTCATTATAAAAGATGAATGGCATTATGCAATAAATGATTCTGACCAATTAAACAAAGAGTTTACATCCGTGAGCTACTACTCAAAAGAAGCACAAGAGAAGACGCTCTTTATCTGTAAAGGAAAAGCGTTTAAGAGAGATTACATAGAAGAGGCTTTAGACAACGGGGTTACTTTCTTTGTGACTGAGAAAGCTTTTGAAACAAAGACAGGGATTGGTTTTGTTGTTTCTGATATCCGTCTCGCCCTTGCCGTTTTATCTCGTGCTTTTTATGATTTTCCTGATAAAAAACTTGAAATGGTGGGAGTAACCGGAACAAAAGGTAAGACAACGACAGTTTCTTTTATTCATCAGATTCTAAACCAAGCTTATCCAGGCAAAGCAGCGCTTTTATCGGGTCTTCATAATTCAGTGGAACCGGGAGTATACGAAAAATCGTTCTTAACTACTCCAGAATCTCTTGATTTGTATAGACTACTCGCTCGTGCGGTCGACAATGGCTTGGAATATGCCGTAGCAGAAGTATCTTCTCAGGGATATAAAATGAAGAGAGTGTATGGCCTCTATTTTGATATAGGTGTTTTCCTCAATATATCGCCCGATCATGTAGGGGCAGATGAACACCCTGATTTAGAAGATTATCTCTACTGTAAGCGGGAACTCCTTCACCACTCTCGAAAATTCCTTCTATATAACGACACGATGCACCTTCCCCTTCTGCTAGAAGAAGCCAAAGAAGAGGCAGAAGAAGTTTATTTATTTGGTGAAGAAAGAAACCCTACAGACTATTACTACACCACCTTAAAAGAGAACTCTTCTCAATTTAACATTCACTCTGTTAAAGAAGATGTTTTAGATATCAGTGGATCTTATGAAATTAATCTTCCAGGAGACTTCAACAAGAATAATGCGCTTGCTGCTGCCATGGCGGCCAGTCTCCTCGGCGCTTCACGCGAAGATGCTCAAAAAGCAATTCGGCAAACGATGGTTTCCGGCCGTATGGAAGAATATGTTTTACCTAATGGAGCGATTGTCTATATCGACTTTGCCCACAATTATGACAGTTTTAAACAGGTCCTGCGCTTTTTTGACGAAGATTTCCCAAAACGTCAAAAAATAATTATTACGGGAGCTTCCAGCAACAGTGGAGAAATCCGACGCAGAGGGATGGCTGCAGTCTTTAATGAACATGGAGACCGACTTGTGTTGACATCGGATGATCCTAAGAATGAATCTCCTCGGGACATCGCCCAAGAAATTGCTTCCTATATTAAGAGAGACGACTTAGAGATAAGCTACGAAGAAGATCGTGAGAGGGCTGTCCAAGAAACTCTAGAGCAGGCGAAAGGTAACGATCTCATATTAATCGCTGGTAAAGGGGGAGACACTTACCAGGATTTTCCTGAGGGGCCTCGTCCCTATAGAGGGGACATCAATATTGTTCGTAACTTTATTCATCAAAATAGAGAGACCGATTCATGATAAGAAAGCCTATATAAGATTGAGTATTAATTAATAGAAAGGACTTTCAACAAACTATGGTTAACTTTTTGAATAAAATCCCTGCTGGAACGTTTCTTGTCCCTTTACTTCTGTCTATGGTTTTCTATACTTTTTGGCCTGGCCTCTTTCAGATAGGAGGCTTTACTGAACTCCTGCTCGGGGGCGGAATGACAAGTGGTATCCTCAGCCTTATTGTTTTTGCATCCGGAACGACGATTAAATTAGATGGCCTTGGAAGTTTGCTTAAACATCAAGGGTCCATTGTTTTAGCTAAAATTGCGTGGGCCACCCTTCTCTCGTTTCTTTATTTCTACTTTTTCGGATATGAAGGTATCTTGGGAGTTCCGGCCATTGCATTCGTAACTGCGATGTATGTAGTGAACCCAGCGATACAGTATTCCTTGACTCAAACTTATGATCAGCCTGGGGCAGGACAGATGAATGGGGTTTATTCTCTCTTTGCCCTCCCTATCTTTCCGCTTACTTTCTTTACTATTTTTGGTGCATCTGGAGGTGGCGCCGGTATCAACTGGATGCCTATCATCTCTACCTTGATTCCTTTGTTTGTAGGTATCATTCTGGGGAATTTAGACCATAATTTCACAGAGATGTTCTCTGGCATAGCCCCTGGTCTGCTGCCTATCCTGGGTTGGTCATTAGGGCAAGGCTTGAATTTTTTCGCAGCCTTAAGTTCAGGTCTAGGCGGTATTATTTTAGCTGTCATGTTCTTTATCCTGATGCTGCCGCTTGTTGGTTTTGAACGAAAGATACTCAAAGAAGACGGAGTAACGACCGCAGCGATGTTAAATGCGGCAGGTTCTTCGACGGCGACGCCCGCTGCAGTCTCAGCAGTCATTCCAGCAGTCGCTCCATATGCCAATACAGCAAGTACACAGCTGTTGATGGTCGTGATCATCATGGCAATTGTCTCACCGATTGTGACTCAAAAAATATATGAAAAAGAGCATGGGACATCAGAAGAGCAAGAGAATTAATTTGAACTTTAAAAAATTATAATATAAAAACAGCCGAGACTGGGAGGAAAGAATTCCTAGTCTCGGCTTTATTAGTTGTCGATTACTTTAATGTCCTTCAAAGATTCGCAAGCAGAACGCTTTTTTCGCACTTTGCTCTATTTAACTTTTTTGGTTTTTCTAATGCCTATATGACACATAATTTGGTCTACTGTTTCTGATATATTATCGTTCTCGACGATGAGGTCTGTTTGCTTTGGAGCTTTGAATTCGCCGGAATCATAACCGTGGGCGAGCCTTTCTTTAATTTTTTCAAAAGAATCGCCTCTATGTTTGAGGCGCGCGATCATATCTTCTTCAGAAACATCAAAGAATATAACTGTCACTAAATCCCCGTAAATTTCTTTTAGAGCCTTGGCACCGTTTTGATCCAAACTCACATGGACACAATCATACTCTCTGAGTGCCCCTTCGATTTCTTGACGAGTGAGGCCGTAATGATTGTCGTTATAAAACGTTCGTTCAATAAAATCATAATCGTCCAGATCCTCTTTACTGATGAAATAATAATCTTTACCCTCTTCTTCCCCTCTGCGAGGTTTTCGGGTCGTCGTCGTGACCAGCTTTTTCATATTGTGCTCGGCCAGTTCCTCTTGGATAGTCGTTTTCCCACTGCCGCTTACTCCAACTAAAACAAGTATCCTTTTACCATTATCATCCATTTTCACAGCCCCCATAGCCTTTATTTTATTAATGATAACTAAAGGTTCGAGAAAGTGCAATTAAGATTACCTCAGAGGATTTTTTCAGCGGATAGATTTTTTCAAAGCTTGAAGATTCCTTTCCATCACGCTGATATAATCCCAGCCGGCTTCTCTCTCTTCGTCAGTCAAACTTTCTAGAGCATGCAACATCGCTATTTCGATCCCTGCTTCCTCTGCGATTGTCTCTGCCAATTGTGTGTTCGTCTGGGAATTATAGTAAAGAACGGGAATATTTTCTTCTTCTATAAAATATATCGCCTCAATCATAGCTTTGGGATCAGCTTCTGTCTGTGTAGAGAGGCCCGCTAGAGAATATTGAATAAGATTATAGCGGTTAGCGATATAACCAAAAGCGGCATGCTGTACTAAAAATTGATTGTTTGCTGCACCAGTCAATTCTTTGGAGTATTTTTGATGTAAAACATCTAATTCTTTGAGAAAAGCTTGGCCATTTTCTCTGTAAAGTGTCTCATTTCCGGGATCACTCTCTATTACGGCCTCCATAATCACTTTAACTTGTTCTTGTGCAAGAACAGGATCGAGCCAAGTGTGGGGGTCCACAATGTGGTGATGGTCCTTGTGTCCACCTTCCTTTTCATGAGTGGCGTGACCATCTTCTTCTAAAATAGATTCTTCCTCGTTTTCAATCAATTTGCTGTTGGCATCCGCCATAACCGGGATAACGGCACTGTCCTCTAAACTGCTTAAAACATCTTCTGACCATATTTCCATTTCAGGATTAGCATAGACGAAAAGATCTGCCTCATGTAGCTTGGCCATATCTTGAGCGCTCGGTTCATAACTGTGGGTATCAGAGCCGGCCTGGACCAGCATAGAGACCTCGGCTTCTTCCCCTACAATCTGTTTGGTAAAGTCATACATGGGATAAAAACTAGTAACGATGGTGAGCTTGGATTCAGCTGGCTCCGAAGAATCGCTTTCTTCTGAGCCACCTTCACTGCAGGCACCGAGAACCAAAGTGATAACGAATAATAAAAAGAGCATAAATCTTTTCACTGCTCTCAGCCTCCCTTCTAAATCGTAATCGTTCTTATTTACAAAAGATAACTTTACCGCGCCCTTTTTACAAAGTCAAGAAATTTTTTGAGCAAAAAAGTAGGCAATCGCACCATTCTATTCTATGATTTAAGCATATATTGAAAAAGGAGACAATAAAATGGCTGATGAAGATAAGGTAGTACAAAGACGTATAGAAAGATTTGAAAAAAGTGTGGAGGACTTTAATAAAGTAGATGTAGCAGAAGCAGAAGATTTACTGTTAGCTCAAGAGGGACATATTCTTTTTGTCGCAAACGAGGAATGCCCTTATTGCGCCCGCTTCTCTCCCAAACTAGAAAAAGTAGCAGAAGAAAATGATCTTACAATCAACTATCTCTATTCTGAAATCAAAGACTATAAAGGAGACATGAAAGATTTTCGAGACACTTATGGCATCCAGACGGTCCCTGCTCTGCTTTACTCTGACAAAGACAATCTCAGAATGAAATCTGACAGCGCCATGAAAAAAGAGGAGATCTTGGACTTTGTCACATCCGATGCAGCAAAATAAGCCGTCTTTCCATTATAGATCTTATGTTTTGTATTCACGTTCTATCCACGTTAAAATGAAAATGTAGGAGAACATCAGTATAAAAAGGAGCGATAAAGTTATGGCGAAAGTAGCAACAGTTATTACAGACTTATTTGAAGATGTTGAATATACTTCACCGAGAGATGCTTTACAAGAAGCAGGTCATGAAGTTGTCACTATTGGGTATGAAGAAGGTGAGACAGTTGTCGGAAAGAAAGAAGAAGCTGAAGTCACTATCGATGTAGGCATTGATTCAGCAAATCCTGCTGACTATGATGCTCTTCTTATCCCTGGCGGTTACTCACCAGATAAGTTGCGCGGAGATGAACGTTTCTTAGACTTCGTCCGCCACTTCTCACGTCTCAAAAAGCCAATTTTTTCAATCTGTCATGCGCCTCAACTTTTAGTTAATGCTGACGTCTTAAAAGGAAAAGATATTACTGCTGTCAGCCAAGTCGCAGTTGATGTTAAGAATGCAGGAGCAAACTTCTATAACGAAGAAGTTGTCCGTGACGATTCAAGACTCGTTTCGAGCCGGACACCGGATGACCTGCCTGCTTTCAATAACGCAATTGTAAAAGAACTCGAAAATTAAATATAAAGAAAAGCTCGGAGTTCTGGGAGACCAGAGCTTCGAGCTTTTATTTGCTCAAATGATTCAAACTAGAATTTAATTTGTTCCTTATCTTCTTTTCATTTTTTGCGGTCAAAAAAGCCACCATATAAATATTGAAGTGCGACATCTAATCTTTCTGATCCTATCGCAAAAAACATTGAAATCTCAGAGGCACCTTGGTTAATCATATTCAAACTGATTCCGGCATCTGTAAAGCTTTGTGTCGCTGTATTGGCGACACCAATCGTGTCACGCATCCCTTCACCGACAATAGCAATGACGGCAAGGTTTTCTTCCACATGAATCCATTCTGGATCAAATTCATTTTCAATGTCTTCTAAAATCGCATCTAATTTATTGTTTCCTTCGAATTGATCTTTGACCATAATGACAGAAACATCATCGATTCCTGTTGGGAAATGTTCGATGGAAATTCCATAATTTTCAAAGACTTGTAAGAATCTGCGCGCGAACCCAACTTCTCTATTCAGGAGATAGCGTTTCATGGTAATCGATAAAAAACCGTCGCTGCCACTTACCCCAATAACAGGAAACTCCTCCGTGTCGGAACGTTCTGCCACAATTTTTGTTCCACCTATTTCAGGATAATTGGTATTGCGAATCATAATAGGTATTCTCGCTTCATAAAGCGGTCTCAAAGCTTCTTCGTGGAAAATATTGAAACCAGAATAGGATAACTCTCTCATTTCTCTATAAGTCAACTGCTGAATGGAATGGGGAGAAGCAACTATGTTGGGGTGAGCAGAATAGATGTAGCTTTGATCAGTGAAGTTATCATACTGTTCTGCATCCACTCCCCGCGCTACAATTGCTCCGATAATATCCGATCCTCCTCTTGAGAAGGTCACGACCTCCCCTTCCGCCGTGTATCCAAAGAAACCAGGAATGACAATAACTTTGTCCTTGTGCTTCAACTTTGCGATTTCATCATAAGAGGAAGGGAGGAGCTGAGCATCACTTGGTGTATCCGTTACAGTGATTCCAGCTTCTTTGGGAGACATGTATTCGCTTGGGATACCTCTTTTGTTGAGGTATTGACTGATAAGCTGAGCATTAAAATCTTCTCCGCAAGATTTTAAAGCATCTAAAAGGCGGTCTTTATCCTCGATATTTTCTAAATAATGATGAAGCTGTGATTTAAAAATATCAATCAGACCGTGATTCAACTCTAATTCTTCGATGATATCTCTATACCGCTGAATAATATTCTCGACAGCTTCCTCTGTGTCCATTCCGGTCATCTTAGTTGTAAAAAGAGCGATCAACATATCGGTTACCTTGGTATCTTCTTCATATCGTTTCCCCGGAGCACTGACTACAACAATCTCTATATCTTGATCTCTCTCTATAATGGTAGAAACCTGATGAATCTGACTTCCATTAGATAGAGAACTGCCACCAAATTTTGCAACTTTCATATGTTAATCCCCTCTTTTTTCTTTGATGAATGACCTTATACTACTATAATTTTTCAAACAATGAAATAACTACTTCTCTCCTTCGCCCTTTCATCTCTCACTCCTCCATCAGATTCCAAGTTGCTTTTGCCCCAGCAACTCGCTAGAATAGATAGAAACATAAGGAGGTAAGGAAATGAAAGTTGCTATATTAGGTATGGGAACCGTCGGAAGCGGCGTTCTGAGAGTGATCCAAGACAACCAAGAACTTATTAAAGAAAGAATTGGTGAACCTATCGAGGTCACCCATATCTTCGGAAGAAAGCTTCACAATTATCACCATTGCGATCTGACCGACATCGAACATGTAAAGGATATCGATACTTTAGTAGAGAGCGACATCGATCTTGCTATTGAAGTTCTTGGCGGTATTGACTTCACCTATGACGTCCACAAAAAACTCCTGAGCCGAGGAATCCATGTCACTTCTGCCAATAAAGATATGCTTGCCCTTCATATTGATGAACTAGCTCAGATCGGAAATGAAAACAAAGCGCAGTTGTCCTATGAAGCAAGTTCAGCCGGCGGTATTCCCATCATTTCTAACCTTCAATACGGATTAAATGCGAATAAAATTTCACGTGTTCTCGGTATCCTTAATGGTACTACTAATTATATTTTGACTAAAATGTCTCAAGATAACATGCCTTACGAGACGGCCTTAGCAGAAGCTCAAGAAAAAGGCTATGCTGAAGCTGATCCCACAAATGACGTGGAAGGCTTCGACGCCCAGAGAAAGATAGTCCTCTTATCGCGTCTGGCTTACGGGAAAAAGATAGATATTGAACAAGTTCCTGTAAAAGGCATCAGCGACGTTGCTATTCAGGACATTGAAATAGCTAAAGAAAACAATATGGTCATAAAACTTTTAGGAGCCAGTCAGTGCGATGGCAAAAATCTAGAAATCAGCGTAGAACCGATTCTGCTTCCAACCGACCACCAACTCGCAAGTGTCGATGATGCGATGAATGGCGTCTTCGTCAACGGAAATGCTGTGGGCGAGACGATGTTTTACGGTCCTGGAGCAGGAAGTCTCGAAACAGCCTCGGCTATTGTGTCAGATGTAATGAACGTCGCCCGCTTTGGCTTTGTCGGAAATTTTTTGCCTGACGAAGAAGCGCTGCTCAATTTAAAGGGTGCCAGACATCCTTATTATATTCGCTTCAATGGTAGCCCAGACCACGCTCAGGATATTCTTTCTGATGAAAAAATTAAGTACCATGTCCTAAAATCCGATCACTTCTTTACTATTCAGACTGAAGAAATCAGCCGTGAAGAGTTGAACCGGTTAAAAGAGAGATCCGATGTTGCTCGTTCTTACGAAATGTTAGGAGTCGATGATAAATGAAAGATTGGCAAGGTTTACTAGAAGAATACAAAGAGTTTTTACCTCTCAATGAAAATACACCTGCTTTATCCCTAAAAGAAGGCAACACACCCCTCCTTCGCTTGAATGCTTTGAGTGATCAGTACGGGGTCGAAGCTTATGCAAAATTCGACGGGCTCAATCCGACAGGTTCCTTTAAAGACCGCGGGATGGTTCTTGCCGTTGCAAAAGCAAAAGAAGAAGGAGCACATACAGTCATCTGTGCCTCTACTGGTAATACTTCTGCCTCAGCTGCTGCCTATGCCTCACGCGCGGGTCTTCACGCCATCATTGTTATTCCTGAAGGCAAAGTAGCACTAGGCAAACTTGCTCAAGCGATGATGTATGGTGCTAAAACAATCTCTGTTCAAGGCAACTTTGATGATGCCTTGGATATTGTCCGGGCTGTAACTGAAAAATCTGATGGGATTGAGCTTGTCAATTCGGTCAACCCTTATCGACTCGAAGGACAGAAGACAGCCGCTTTTGAAATTATCGACGCCTTAGGTGAAGCGCCTGATTATCTCACCATACCTGTAGGTAACGCAGGAAATATCTCCGCCTACTGGAAGGGTTTCAAAGAGTATCATGAGAAAAAAGGGAAACAGCTCCCTCGCATCTATGGCTTTGAAGCAGAAGGTTCCGCAGCTATCACGCATGACGAAGTAATTGAAACACCTGAAACTGTCGCAACAGCTATCCGGATTGGGAATCCTGCCAGCTGGAATTTGGCGACTGCCGCACGTGATGAATCAAAAGGTATTATTGAAGCAGTCAGCGACGAAGAGATCATCAACGCTTACCGCCATATTGCCAAAGAAGGAATCTTCGCCGAGCCTGGATCGGCAGCAAGTGTTGCCGGCTTAATTCGCTCCTTGGATAATGGTTCCATTGAAAAAGGCTCTACTGTCGTCTCCGTCTTAACCGGAAATGGCTTGAAAGACCCTGACACAGCTATTGAATCAGCAGTCGACAAGCCTGTCACTCTGCCAAATGATGAAGACAAAGTGCTCCAATACATCGAAGGTTTGAATTAACATGGCCACTTTTAAGATTAAAATACCAGCAACCAGCGCTAACTTAGGTCTCGGTTTTGATTCGATGGGAGTCGCTGTTGATCTTTTCCTCACCATAGAGGCTAAAAAAGCAGAGCAGTGGGTCTTTCATTATGCTTCTCAGGACTTAGAAGAGCTGCCTCAAGGTGAAGATAATCTGGTCTGCCAGACCGCACAGTATGTCGCTCGCAAATACGGCCAGGACCTTCCAGGTATTGAAGTTTGGATGGACAGCGAAATCCCCCTCGCCCATGGTCTCGGAAGTTCTTCTTCTGCGATTGTTGCAGGAATCGAAATTGCCAATCATTTTTTGGACTTAGGTTTATCTGACTTCGATAAAGTATGGATTGGAACAGAGCTCGAGGGCCATCCCGATAATATCGGACCCTGTATCACAGGTGGGGCCTTCATTGGCTATTACAGCGATAAACTTGCCTACTACACAAGACGTCTAGAAGGTATCTCTCTCATCGTCACTATTCCCGCCTATGAAATCAGTACAGAGGAAGCGCGCCAAGCTTTACCACAAGCCTATCCCAGTTCGCAAGCAGTCTCTCAAAACGCTAAAAATAATGTCATGCTGCTTGCCATGTGGAATCAGGATTATTCCTTAATGGGTAAGCTCATGATGCAGGATGAATTTCACGAGCCCTACCGTCGTCTTTTAATTGATGAATATGACCAGGTTCGAGAGCTGACTTTACAATATGGTGCTTATGCGACGGTCATCAGTGGAGCAGGCCCTACGCTTTTAACTCTATGTCCTGAAGACAAAGTCAATGGGATTCTCGAAGCTCTGAAAGCTGTTCCAGATTGTACTCATAAAAAAGTAAATGTTTTTTACAATTAAATCCTCTTATAAGAAGGTGGTCGTTTTATCATGGTCATCTTCTTTAATTTTTTATTTAAAAAGCGAATTCAATATCTGAATTCGCTTTTTCTGTTTATAAGATCGTACGTCTCAAATCATCTGGGTTTTCTGGCGAAAGGTAGACAGGTGGAACATCCAGAACTGTTTTCGCCCCGTAGTTCTTTTCTTGAGCCAAGCGGTACACCGCTCGGGCATAGGCAATGTTCACTGTTGCTGTAAACTTAGGGTTGCTTTCCAGAGACAGGGAAAATTGATAGACAGCTTGCTCTGACTCTCCTAAATCACCTTGGCGCATGACATGTCCTCCGTGAGGCATCCCGCTGTGGTTTTTATCTTTTTCTGCTTGGCTTATGAAGTGAACCTTTGTTTCATAACCTTCAAAATAATCCGGCATGGTTTTAATAGTTTCTGCAATCTCCTCTTCGTCTGTACCTTCTTCAAGGACGACATAGACCTCTCTGATATGTGCAGACTCTTTGGTATACTCTACCTCGTCGAATTTATTAATTGAATCGATCAAGGCCTTGTTAGGAATGGTATACTGGGCAGCATCTTTCACCCCATCTAGCTGACGGACTGCCGCACTATGTCCTTGGCTGATTCCTTCCCCCCAAAAAGTATAAGTCTCTCCCTCTGGTAAGATAGATTCTGCCACCATGCGATGGATTGAAAACAAACCAGGATCCCAGCCGGAAGCAACTAACGCGACATGTTGATTTTCTTTCGCAATAGGATCAATTTGATCGAAATAGTCTCCAATCGCATCATGGTTGTCAAAGCTGTCTACTGTATGGAACATCGCTGCCGCTTTCGGTCCCTGAAAAGGGATATCCTTATCAGAACTGCCACACAGGATTAAAACGTCAATCTCATTCTGCATCTCTTCTAAGTCTTCTATTTTATAAGCCGGCGCTTCAGTATTCAAAGTTTCAGGAGCTCGTCTTGAAAAGACGCCGACAAGCTCCATGTCCTCTACTTTCTCGAGCCCTATTTCGACTCCTCTGCCTAAATTTCCATATCCTACTATTCCTATTCTTATTTTACTCATCTTTCCCCCATCAATACGTCATCCATGGTATACAAGCCATCTGTCTGGTCAAGTAAAAATCGCGCTGCCTGTCGGGCTCCATTGGCGAATATCTTTTTAGATTGAGCACTGTGTTTGATCTCGACCACTTCATCTTCCCCTG
This sequence comes from Carnobacteriaceae bacterium, assembly GCA_043424675.1. Taxonomy (GTDB): domain Bacteria; phylum Bacillota; class Bacilli; order Lactobacillales; family Carnobacteriaceae_A; genus JBHWPB01. The sequence continues at coordinate 18,892 of JBHWPB010000030.1, forward strand.
CGTAGATGACGGTATGTTCGCCAACGATGGTCCCGCCACGCACAGCAGAAATGCCGATTTCTGAATCAGGACGCTCTTCGTAATTACCTGCTCGTCCTTCTAATGCTTGGAGCTTGCCTTCTCTGCCTTCATTGGCTGCGTCATAAAGCATGAGCGCTGTCCCGCTTGGTGAATCTTTCTTATAACGGTGGTGCTTCTCGACGATCTCGATATCAAAATCAGGAAGCATAGACGCCAGCTGATTGGTGATGATTTCCAGAACATTGACACCCAAAGACATATTTCTTGAATAGACAATCGGTACTTCTTTGGATGCTTCTGCAATAGCTTGTTCTTGTTCTGAACTGAACCCTGTTGTCGCCAGAACGAGACCTATTTTATTTTCTCTACCATATTGCAAGAGCTCTTTTAAGAAATCTGGTGAAGAGAAGTCGATAATGACGTCGACTTCTTCGCTCACTTCATCCAGATCCTCATAGACAGGATAACCGTATACACCGGTTGCTTCTGTCGCATAACCTGCAACAATGTTTTCTTCTTCAGAATCTTCCAATAGCTCGGTTACGGTATGGCCCATGGCGCCCGTTGCTCCAGATAAAAGAACATTCATGATATCCTCCTATACTAATTCGCGTTCAGCGAGTGTTTTTCTTAAGAGTTCTTTGGTTGCATCTTCTGCTTCATAGAGCGGCAGACGTAAGTGACCGCCGGGAAGCCCCATCATGTTTGCGGCAGCTTTCACTGGCACCGGGTTTGTTTCTACAAAAATAGAAGCGATAGCTGGCATTAGATCGACTTGCATGCGCCCTGCTTCTTCTGTGTGGCCGTCTAAGTAGAGTTGAGTCATTTCATGCATTTCTTTCGGCATAATATTAGCGAGAACGGAAATAACACCTGATCCTCCCACAGACATCAATGGCACAACGGTATCGTCGTTTCCAGAATAGATAGCAAAGTCTGGTGAGGTCACGCGACGGACATTTGCTGTATAAGCCAAGTCTGATGTCGCATCTTTGATCCCTACGATATTGTCGATTTCTGCAAGCTGGCGAACGGTCTCTACTGGGATCGTCACATTGGTGCGGGAAGGAACATTGTACAAGATGATCGGGAGGTCTACGGCTTCAGCGATCACTCGAAAATGTTCGTAAAGCCCTTTCTCTGTCGATTTGTTGTAGTAAGGGGTCACGACCAAGAGCCCATCTACATCTAACCGGTCAATTTTTTGACTGAAATCAATTGTCTCTTGTGTATTGTTACTTCCTGTTCCCACAATAATCGGGACTCTGTCTTCGACAATTTCGATCGTATATTCTACGAGTTCAAGACGTTCTTCTTCTGTCATGGTCGCTGCTTCACCGGTGGTACCTAAAACGATCAAAGCATCTGTTCCATTCTCAATTTGGAAATTGACAAGGGTATCAAATCCTTCAAAATCTATACTTCCGTCCTCTAGAAATGGTGTTATGATTGCTACTCCTGATCCTTCAAATAACACGTAAATTTCCTCCTTATAGGTGTTCCGCTACATACTCTGCAATTTGAACGGTATTCGTCGCCGCTCCTTTTCTGATGTTATCAGATACGACCCATAAGTTGAGTCCGTTCTCAACGCTTGAGTCCCGGCGGATACGTCCGACATAAACTTCGTCTGTGCCATCTGCATTCTCTTGTAAAGGATAAATTTCATTCGCTAGATCATCTAAAATGACGATGCCCTCTTGGGCGTCTAAAGCTTCGTAAACTTCTTCTATTTCAAAGGGACGTTCTGTTTCCACATTGATACTGACAGAGTGGGCATTCATAACAGGAACCCTCGCTGCAGTTGCGGTAATCTTGACGTCTCTGTTATCTAAAATCTTCTGGGTCTCATCAATCATTTTTCGTTCTTCTTTTGTGTAACCATCATCCATGAAAACATCGATCTGAGGCAGGACATTTTTTTGAATAGAATATTTGTATTGATCTGTTGTACCTTCTTCTAAGTCTTTCACCCCTCCTCGTCCTGAGCCTGAAACAGCTTGGTAAGTGTTATAGACCACTCTCTTCAAACCGAAAGCATCGGCAATAGGCTTCAAGACCATGACGGATTGAGTGGTTGAACAGTTGGGATTAGCAATAATCTTATCCTCTTCTCCGATCGTATTCGCATTCACTTCTGGTATCACAAGCGGAACTTCTTCATCCATACGATAGAAAGAAGAGTTGTCGATTGCGATGACTCCTTTTTCTACAGCAATGGGAACAAACTTTTCAGAGAGCTCCCCTCCTGCTGCAAACAAAGCAATATCCATATCTCTATCGAAAGAATCTTCTCCTAATTCTTCGATAGTGATTTCTCCACTTTTGAAGGGGATCTTTTTACCCGCTGAACGCGCCGATGCGAAAGCATAAATGTTTTCAATCGGAAAATCTCTTTCTTCCAGTAAAGTCATAATCATCTGGCCGACCATTCCAGTTGCTCCGATAACACCGATATTAACTTTTTTCATATCTTCTCACCTTTCGTTGACAGGGACGATCGTTTGTAGCGTGAATAAGGAACATCGTTACGCAAGAGATCATCGTAACTTTCTCTTTTAACAGCGAGATAACTCTCACCGTCTTCGACAAAAACGACAGCAGGGCGTTCGACACGGTTGTAGTTGCTGGCCATCGAATAAGTGTAAGCACCTGTATCAGGCATGAGTAGCAAGTCTCCTGGCTCTGTTTCAGCTAAGCGCACTTTATCGACCAGAACATCTCCCGATTCGCATAATTTACCGGCGACACGGTAATCTTGTTCGGGGGTTTCCTCAAGTTTGTTAGCGAGAACTGTTTCATATTCTGCTTCGTATAGGGAGACTCTGGGATTATCGTTCATCCCCCCATCGACAAAGACGTAGGGAAGGCCTTCTTCAATCTCCTTTATCCCGCCTACTGTGTAAAGCGTAGAGCCGCTCGGATTAATCAAAGAACGACCCGGTTCGATGCTGACGGTTTCTAAATCGAGTTCATATGTTCTTAATAATTTTTCAATTTCTTGAATATATTTTCTTAAAAATAAGGCGAGCTCCAGAGTTTCTGCATCTTCTGTGTGAGCGACTCCGAAGCCGCCGCCTAAGTTTAAGTGAGAGGTTGAGATTTGAAGTTTTTCTTCAATCTCTTTGACAAAAGCGATCATGGCTTCTGCTTCTTCAAAGAAATAACGACCGTCTGTAATCTGAGAGCCAATATGACAGTGGAATCCTTGGAAATCAAGATTGGCGTCTGCATCCAACTCTTTTATAAGATCTAAAGTTGCCTGACTCTTCGTATTCATACCGAATTTTGAATCTTCTGTTGTCGTTTGAATGTACTTATGGGTGTCTGCTTCGATACTTGGATTGACACGTAATGTGACGGCAACCTTTTTATTTCTTTCTCCAGCAATTTCACGCAACAGATGATATTCATAAGCATTATCTATAATGATACGGCCCACTCCCTCTTCAACTGCCATCTGCAGTTCGTGGGGAAGTTTATTGTTGCCATGAAAATGAATCACTCCAGGATTCACCCCAGCTTGTAGTGCCGTATAGAGTTCCCCGCCACTCACTACATCCAGGTGCAAGCCTAAATCAGTCACTAAACCTGCCATATACAAATGGATGTGTGCCTTGGAGGCATAAATTATTTCTGTATTGAATTCAGATGACTTAAAGTTTTCTAGAAACAAATGTATGGTTTCTTTCAAATACTCCTGGTCAATAATATACAAGGGCGTTTGATAAACTTCTTTTAGTTCTTGAACAGAAAGTCCTCCAATTTCGAGGTTTCCGCCTTGGTTTTTCATACTGCCTCTTAACCTCACGCTTTCACTCCTTCAAAAGCTTTTTAAATAACAAAAAAATCATGAGCAAAGGGCACATGATTTTCCTTCGCCTCAATGTAAGAAGTGCTTCATTGGAAGATTGGCTATCTTCTATGACAATGACATACCTCTTAAGCATGCCACCAACACATCATGTATTTCGGCGAAATTACCTTTCGACTCTCGTCTACTGATTAACCCCGCGACCTCTTACTTACATTGTTTATTTGATTTTATTTATTAATTGGTACTCTACCAGAGGATATGGAGACTGTCAAACTTTTTGTGGAAAATTATTCATTTTCTTTTAAAAACGGTGAGCCTTATTATTGCTTTCACGAGTCCATGCGTTGGAGCTTATAAGGGTTGCTGCTCTGTTTTATACCTAAAAAACCTTTTATTATTTAAGTAATAATTCGTGCAGAACTGCCTTCATTTTCCTTTTTCACTTCAATTTGAGAAGGTATGCGGATCTTTAGTTCTTCTACGTGAGAGATGATTCCGATAAGACGACCTTCTCCGTTTAAATCCATCAAGATTTCAATCGCATTATCCAGAGCTTCGGAATCTAAAGTCCCAAAGCCTTCGTCAATAAAGAGCGTATCCACACTTACACCCCCTTGTTGACTCTGAAGAACATCGCTCATTCCCATTGCTAAGGACAGGCTCGCTTCAAAAGACTCCCCTCCTGATAAGGTACTGACATCGCGTCTGGTCCCTGTCTGTTGATCCATCACTTCCAGGTCTAGACCTTTCGCTCCAGCCCCTTTTCCTGCTTCTTTTTTACGGCGCAATTGATATCGGTGATTAGACATACGTTCAAATCTGAGGTTAGCTGCTCTTAAAATGTCATCAAAATAGATGCCCAGCACATAACGTTCGAAAGAAATATAATCTGTCACTTTCGAAGAACCATTAGCGAGTCGAGCTAGTTCTTCGTAACGACCATACTTTTCTTGTAAATCATTTCCACGCTCTGAAAGTTCTTTCAATTCTTTCGCACTTGTTTCGTATTGGTCAAGACGAATCGCATTTTTTTGTTTTTCTTCAGAGAGCAGTTCTTTTCTCTCTTGGAGCGTTTCTAATTCCTGCTCGTAAGCTTCCCGCTCTTGGAGATGATCTCTTGTTTCTAAAGCTTTCTCTATTTTATCTAGACTATTTTCATTGATGATTTTTTTGCTGTTATACTCATTGATTTCTTCTTCAAAGCTCGACACCCTATCCGTATCGAGAAGGTGTTTGACATAATCGCTTTCCAGACTACTTTCTGCAAGCATTTTTTCAAAGGCTCGCTTTCTGTCGGAAAGAAGTTCTGTGTGGCGCTCTACATCTTCTTGGCCTCCTTGAACAGCCGACTCTAAGCTTGCTCTCGTTGTCACGAGCTGCTGGTGCTGTTCTCCTTCTTTTTTATAATCTCTTTCAATTATCTCGATTTTTTCTTTTATTTCTTCAAACTTTTCTTCTAGTTCTCTCTTGCTTACAGTCCCTGTCTTTTCTTCTAATTCAGTGAGTCGCCCCTCTAAAGTGTCCAGCTTCTTCTTATTCTCTTTCATAATCGTCGACGCTTCAGCAATCTCTACTTTAAGCTTTGATTTTTCATCGTGATAAGCTTCTTTTTTGGAGGCTATTTCGTCCTTTTTTGAAAGTTCTTCAGATAGATGTTCTATTTCTTCCTGGAGGTAAGCTAAGTTCTGTTCACTCTCTTCACAGTCCATTTTTGTTTTTTCATATTCAGCTTCTCGATCGCTTTCTGCTACTTCCAGTTCTACAGAAAAAGCGATGATCGCTTTCTGCTTCTGTTCCATAGCAGAACCGACTGCACTAAAAGCCTGAGAGGCAGCTTGTCGCTTTTCTTCTTGTTTTCGAACCGCTTCTTCACTGACATCGTGATCAGACAAAACAGCGATCTGAGGATGATCGCAAGAGCCACAGACAGGACAAGCTTTGTTTTTCTGCAAGTCACTTGCTAAAATGCCCGCTGCATTTCTTTTATACTGTGTGAAGAGACGGTCGTAAGCCTCATTTTCTTCTCGATATGCTTCTTCTTTTTCTTGGTACTCTTCTATAGCAACTTTGTGTTCTTCTACTACCTGCTTCCATTTATCGAATTGTTTCAGACGTTCTTTTAATTTTGCGAAACGTTTTTCTTCTTTACTGTAGATTTTATTTTTTATCTCTTTGTCTTTCTCTAGAGCTTTTAATTTCTTTTCCTCTGCTAAAATCTCTTTTTCTTTTTCTTCATTAATCTCTATATTATTCTCTAGATTTTCTTTTAATTCTGCTTGCTTTGTATGTTCTCTTTGAAGCTGGTCACATTCTGCTTCTGTCTCTTCAATATTTATTTTGTTTCTTAATTCTTCCTCTGTTTTTGATAGCTCTTCACGGTAAACAGGCAGCTTATCGTATTCCTTTTGAACTTTCTCATAAGTTGCTTGAGAAGCTTGAAGCTCCTTCATCGTTTCATCTAAAGCTTCCTTACTTTTAGCGAGGCGGTTCTTACTGTCTTTTTCAGAATGGAGGGCGTCTTGGTATCTCTGTTCTTCTTCCTGAAGCTTCTCAGCTGTCTCATTTCGGGAGAGCGCTGCTTCTCTTTCTCTTATATCCGCTTCTTTTTCCTTCAATTCTGCTGCTTCTTTTTCGAGCTGATCTTTTTCTGTTAAGTCTCTGATGAGTGCTTCATGTTCTTTTACACGTCCTGCAAGGCTCTGAAGCGCTTCCTCTTTTTCTCTTTCCTGATCTTTTTCTTGGTTCAAAGCGAACTCTAATTCTTTTTGAACCTTGGGCAGGTCTTTTCGCGAGACAGCTTCTCTCAATTCTTCATAAGGCTCTGCTTCGATACGGTTCAGGACCTGATCTACTAATTTTTCATTGCTCTCGTAATCCTTTTCTATTTCCTTTTTATTTTCTTTGAGTTTTTCCTGGAAATTTTCTAGAGGGTGGGTCTTAAATATATCTCTGAATATCTCAGTTTTTTCTTTGCTGCTTGAATCCAACATCTTACGGAACTCTCCTTGCGGAAGCAGAACGATCTGATGGAATTGATCGGCATTCATGCCTAAAACAGAATTAATCTTGTCTTCGACTTCTGACACCTTAGATAAAACTTTATCATCGCCATATTCCATGTGGACCGTTGACTGGTAATTGATCGGCTTTCCTGTTTTACCCGGTGCTCTTTGAGTCGGAGCACGTTGAATCGTATAAACTTCTCCCCTGACTTCAAATGTGAAGTGGACATAGCAGAGATCCTCATCTGTCGCATGGGTCGATTTAAGTCCGTCTACTTCACGCATCGTTCCGCTTGCTTCTCCATAAAGGACATAGGATATTGCATCAAAGATAGTGGTCTTTCCAGAACCTGTCGGCCCGCTCACTAAGAACGTATTCTGCTGTTCAAAACGGGTAAAATCCAAGGTCACCTTCTCTTTAAAAGGACCAAAAGCATTCATCGTGAGTTCAATCGGTCTCATGAACGTGCCTCTCTTTCCACTACATCAAGCGTTTCTAAGACAATTTTTTGACGTGCTTTATCCAGTTTCCGATCGGTATACCGTTCATAAAAATCAGCGAATAATTCTTCTGTAGAACGTTCTTCTAACATTTTAAACTCATCTCTTTCCTCGCCTGCCTCTCTTTCTCTCTGCAAATGCGGATACTCCAAACTCATAGCATTGGGATAATACTTACGGAGTCTCTGGAAACCGTCCAATTGAATATCCTGATCTGTCAGCTCAAGAAAAACATAGTCTTCTGTGAAGCCTGTTGACAGTTCCTCAAAGGAACCGCGCACTGTTTTCATATCTCTCAAAGGTTCGATAAAGAAAGGCCGAATTGAAATGTCCTCTTCTTCAATATCGACGATGGCCAGATGCTTATTGTGAGAGACCTCTGATTTAGAGTACTTCAAGGGGCTGCCACTGTAGCGAATCGTCTCTCTTCCAACTTTCTGGCCCTGATGCAGGTGGCCGAGCGCCACATAATCGAATGCATCAAAGTAGCTCACATCGATATATTCAGCAGTTCCAATACTCAATGGGCGTTCAGAATCAGAAACCTCAACACTTTCGGGTGATCCGTTCACAATATATCCGTGATAAAGGAGAATATTTGTCTCGTCCGAATTTAAACGTCTTAGTATCTCTTCCATCTGGACTCTGAAAGCATCTTCTAAGTTTTGGATGCTGTCATCTTTTAGCCTTTTTCGCAATGTCACGTGGTCTGCAAAAGGAAGCAGCCAAAAGTTCACGTCGTCTATTATTATCTTTTCAGCTTTCTCTTTGGCTTGTCCTTCTGTATACAGCCCCTGATACTTCAAGAGTTCTCCAGCATAGCTCACGCGTTCAGGGCTGTCATGGTTTCCTGCAATCACAAGCACCTTGACATTCAACTCTTCGATAAGGCGGTAAAAGACATTGCTTGCTAGCTGCACCGCTTCTTTTGGAGGATTCACTCGGTCATACAAGTCACCCGCCATAATTAAAACGTCTGCGTCAAGCGACTTCATTTCTTCTACCATTTTATTTAAATAGTAGGTTTGGTCTTCAAGCATAGAAAACTCATTCACAATTTTTCCCAAATGCCAGTCTGCCGTATGTATAATTCTCATAGAAATCTCCTTTTTAAATCCGATCGGAATATATGTTCGATATTTTTCTCCTATGATATCATTAGTATACAACTTTTACTATGACTCATCTTCTTCGAAAGGAGGAGTACCATACTTTTCTACACAGAATACAATGCTATTAATCGTAACTTTATTATCGCAGCAACAGAATATGGCCTGGCATATTTCAGTTTGAAAGAAGATCGCCTGACTCTACAAGATTTTGCTGAGAAACACCAATTGGAAACGAGAAAAAGTAAAGAACAGCTTAGACCTCATGTTAAAGAATTAGATAATTATTTTTCGAAAGAAAAGAGATCCTTCGACTTGAACCTGGATATGTACGGGACCAACTTTCAAAAAGAGGTTTGGACGGCACTCTTGTCAATCCCTTATGGCGCGACCCAGAGTTATCAAGAAATTGCTCAAGCAATACAACGACCAAAAGCCTCTCGCGCAGTTGGAACAGCTGTCGGACGCAATCCTATTATGATTATCGTCCCCTGTCACCGTGTTATTCACAAAAGTGGCTCTTTATCAGGTTATAGAGGTGGTATTGAAATGAAAAAAGAACTTCTCAGATTAGAAAGTTCTTTAGGGTAAGGCATGTTTCTCCAATTTTTAAAGAGTTTATGGTATGTTTTATTTAACTGGAAAAAAGAAATGAGGGATGCAACATGGCAAGAGGAGGCGGCCGTGGAGGCGGCTTCGGTGGAGGCGGCTTCGGAGGCGGTGGTGGATTCTCTGGTGGAGGCCGTGGAGGCGGCTTCGGAGGGGGCCGCGGTTTCGGGGGCCGGAAAAGTTTCGGAGGAGGAAGTCGCGGTGCCGGCCGTAACATTGGAGGAAACAGCTGGTCCGGCCGAAGAGGTCGTCCGATCCGAACTGGACCTATCTTTGTAGGCGGTCCCAGATTTGGAAGAAGACGTTCCATCTTCGGAGGACCTTCTCGTCCCCCTAATAGAAACAGAAATCATAACTCTGGAGGCGGATGCCTGACAACGATTCTGATGCTGATTGTTATTGCAATCATTGGTTTCTTTCTCTTAAGTCTCTTTGCAAGAGACAGTGGGGGTTTAGGCGGTGGTGATATTACCGCTTCAACTGAACAAAGAGAACCGCTCGCAGCTGGCGCAGTCAATGAAACTGATTATTACACAGATGAGCTCGGCTGGATTAATAATGAAGCTGTCGCAAGAGAAGGGTTAGAGTACTTTTACGAAAAAACAGGCGTCCAGCCTCATGTAAACACTACAGATTCAATCGATGGTGCTGCTAACCCGAGAAACCCTAGTCAAGAAGAGATGCAAAATTATGCAAACACGCTCTATGATGAACTCTTTACTGATGAAGGCCATCTTCTGCTGATATTTTTTGAGCCTGAAGCAAATCAATATGGGACTTACTATGTGACAGGGGTCCAAGCAGATGCGGTAATAGATAATGAAGCGGGTAATATCTTACTTGATTATCTTGACTTAAATTACACCAATACTAATTTAACAGATGATGAATATTTCAGTCGTTCTTTCCAACAGGCGGCAGACCGCATGATGGAAGTAACGACATCACCATGGATTCCTGTTATCATTGGTATCCTCATCCTAGGTGGTCTCTACTTGCTCTATAGATGGTGGAAAGCGAGACAGCAAGCTAAAGAACAAGAAGCTCTGCGAACTAAAGAAATTTTAAGTCAACCGATTCAAACGTATGAAGATGCAGAAACAGAAAGTTTAACAAGAAAATATGATGAAACATCAGAAAACAATCCAAATCAAGCTGATATAGATTCTGATGTCGAAGCGAGCCAGCCCATCCAAAATGGAGAGCCTCGGACTGAAGAAATTTCAAGAAGGCCGATTCAAACGTATAAAGATGCAGAAACTGAAGAATTAATGAAGAAATATGATGCAACATCTGATGCTCGTTCTAATGAAAATGATCAATCTGATCAAGAGGAGGATTTATAATGAGTAACATTTTAAGTCGTTTTTCCGATATTATCAGTGCCAATGTCAATGCTGTTCTAGACCGTATGGAAGATCCTGAGAAGATGATAGATGAATATATGCGTGACCTGATGAATGATCTCGCTGAGGTGAAAGAAAATACTGCCGCAGTCATGGCTGAAGAAACACGGACGAAACGTTTAGTGGAAGAAAATGAAGCAGAAGTTCAAAAGTACGATCAATATGCTAAAAAGGCAGTCCAAGCTGGTAATGACGATGATGCGCGTGTCTTCTTATCTAAAAAACAAGACCTTGAAGATGTCGGTGCAGGACTTGCTAAGGCTTATGCTAAAGCACATGAAAACGCAAGTAAAATGCGCCAGATGCATGACAAACTTGCAAATGATATTGAAACTTTAAGAGGTCGTCAATCTATGATTAAAGCTCAAAGCTCAGTTGCAGACAGTCAAGAGAAAATCAATAAAGCAGATTCAGCAGTGAGCGGCAGTAAAGGTGCCGCAGACTCTTTCGCCCGTATGGAAGAAAAGGTGTCACGTCGTCTAGATGAAGCCACTGCGATGGCAGAGTTAAACGAGCAGCCGACAGATCCAGCCAAAGAACTTGAAGAAAAATATGATGCTGGCGGCGGTTCCGCAGCCGTTGAAGAAGAATTAGAGCGTTTGAAACAAGAAATGTCTGGCGGAAGTGTGGGAACCAGCAATAGCGGTGGTACCAGCACTGCCGACACCTCCATCGAGAACAATGGTGACGCCGACAGTGGGAGCGACACCGAGTAAATAACTTCTTTCAAATAAAATAAACCTTCTGGTGGCTAGATACTAAAGTCTAGTCACCAGAAGGTTTTTATATTTTTATGGTGCTTCTGGGGGAGGTTGATGTTTAGAACAAGGTTCCCTTCACATCGAACACTCTCTTAAACACCCAGCGTAGTAACAATGTGATGATCCCTATGATGAGAACCACGTTGCTCGGTAGGATGAAATTGATGGTTGGCGGAACGAAAGTTTGGATACTACCCATAATAACCATCCATAGAAAGATAACAAGAAAAGACGTTATAAGATACCTTCCTACGCTGCTGTTGTTTTCAGGTGTAGGTGCCATTTTCGTTATGATAAGCATCAATAAACCACCTAAAATATAGTTCATCAATAAAGCTATAAAGCCTGTGCCTGTGGCTTCGGAATTATCTAAAAACAAAGCCCCTAAACCATTCATTATCCCAAAAATAGACCCAATCAACAAAGCTCCGTCAACGTAGAGTTTCCATATCTCGTTGTCTTCAAAAACAGAATTCTCTACTTCTTGATTTTCTTTAGCAGGTCCTCCTTCTAAAAGATAACGACTCTGGTCGGTCACTGTCCCATAGAGCTGCCGTGCTGTGATCCCTTTGCTTTGTTCTTCCACTGCTGTTTTCAGTATACTGTTTAGCTGGGTCACTCTATATTCTTCAGTCACGTCTCCATCTTTCAAACGGCGGTTCAGATCGAATATATATTCTTTATTTTTATTCGTTAAATCTTCATAAATTCTTTGATTTTCTTCTTTCAACTCTTCAATCGACAAATCTTGAGTGTTGTCATGATTTTCTTTATCTGACAAATTCATCGCTCCTTTTTATACATTAAAGCGGAAAAGCATAATATCGCCGTCTTTGACCAGATAGTCCTTGCCTTCAGAACGGTAAACTCCGGCTTCTTTTGCGTTATTTGTGCTTTCATATTTATTATAATCTTCATAAGAGACAGTTTCAGCACGAATAAATCCATGTTCAAAGTCAGAGTGAATGACCCCAGCAGCTTCAGGTGCTTTCATTCCTTTTTTGAAGGTCCACGCTCTTACTTCTTTTTCACCCACAGTAAAGAATGTCCCGAGACCAAGTAAATCATAAGTTTTCTTGATTAAGCGATCGAGTCCTGGTTCTTCAATCCCTAAATCTTCAAGGAAAAGCATTTCTTCTTCCTCATCGAGTTCAGCAAGTTCTTCTTCGATTGCTGCACTGATGACGACGACTTCTGCATCTTCTCCTTGAGCTATTTCTTGAACTTGTTTCACCATTTCATTATTACTATAATCTGCGATTTCTTCTTCTGCCACGTTTGCGACATAGAGTACGGGCTTACTCGTTAATAGGAAAAGAGACTTCACGATCTCCTTCTCGTCCTCATCAAAATCAAGGATACGTACCGGTTTTCCTTCTTCTAGCACAGGAAGGATACGTTCAAGGACGGCTAATTCTGCTAGAGCGTCTTTGTCTTTTCCTCTCGCTTCTCTTTCCACACGATCATGACGTTTGGCAACAGATTCTAAGTCTGCCAAAGCAAGCTCTATGTTGATCGTTTCAATATCGCTTGCAGGGTCTACTTTTCCAGAAACGTGAGTAATATTGGGATCATCAAAGCAACGAACAACGTGGCAGATTGCATCTACTTCACGGATATTTGCTAAGAACTTATTTCCCAGTCCTTCACCCTTACTCGCACCTTCTACTATCCCAGCAATATCCGTAAATTCAAAAGCAGTCGGAATGACTCTTTGAGGTTGTGCAAGTTCTTCTAAGCGATTCAATCTCTCGTCGGGAACCTCTACAACACCCACGTTCGGGTCAATTGTTGCGAAAGGATAGTTCGCTGCTTCTGCTCCTGCTTTTGTAATAGCGTTAAAAAGAGTAGACTTTCCAACATTTGGTAAGCCTACTATTCCAGCTGTTAATGCCATTTCTTCACTTCTCTTTCTTAAATTATTCTTCTATAACTTTTTTCATTTTTTTGTTAAATTCCATGCGAGGCATCATCACGAGCTGCCCACAATTTTCACATTTAATTCGAATATCTGCGCCCATACGTACAATCTCCCAGCGGTTAGTCTGGCAGGCATGAGGCTTTTTCATTTCAACAGAGTCATGAAGTTCATAATCGTCTCTCAGCACTTCAAGCCACTCCTTTAATCAATTTTAATTTGTAAGATATCTAGTATTCTTGTGAGATCATCCATAGAGGTGTATTCAATTTCAATTTTTCCTTCGCCACTTTTCCGCGTCCGAATGACCACATCTGTACCGAATTTGTCCATAAGATGTTCTTCACTTGCTGTGATATACAAGGGTTTGCGCACTGGTTCTTTTTTCGGTTCTTCTTCTGGTTTTTCTTTTGCTTTCAGACGTGCTACTTCTTTTTCTAATTGGCGCACAGTCATTTCATCTTCTATTGCACGTTTAGCTAAAGCGATAATTTTTTCATCGTCCTTCAAGCTGACTAGCGTTCTAGCCTGTCCCATGGATAAATTTTGGTTGTGAAGCTGTTCTTTAACCTCATCTGGGAGCCTTAAGATGCGTAATGCATTCGCAATATAGGACCGGCTCTTTCCTAATCTTTGAGCGACTGCATCTTGTGTTAAGCTTAATTTATCAAGCATTGTCTGATAAGCTTCTGCTTCTTCCAGCGGGGTTAAATCTTCCCGTTGTAAGTTTTCAAGAATGGCCATCTCAATCATTTTTTCATCATCGAAATCACGTACAATAGCAGGAATAGTATCTTTTCCAGCTATTTTCGAAGCACGTAAACGACGCTCCCCCGCGATGACTTCATAACCCTTTATCTCCGACTGACGGACAATAATAGGCTGTAGGACGCCGTTTTCTTGAATAGAATTAGCTAATTCTTTTAGAGCTTCAGCATCAAATGTGAGACGAGGCTGATAAGGATTAGCTCTGATCTCCTCTAGAGCAATATTTTCTACACGATCTTCTTCAGTCCGTTCTTCAATCACCTTTGAATCTTGAAACAACGCATCAATGCCTCGGCCTAAACCTCTTTTTTTCTCAGCCATTTTCAATCACTTCCTTGGCTAAATTCCGGTATTCTTCTGCTCCACGCGAACGAGAGTCGTAATCAATAACAGACAAACCATAACTTGGAGCTTCTGACAGGCGGATATTGCGAGGAATAATCGTCTCATAAACTTTCTCATGAAAATACTTGCGAACTTCTTGGATAACTTCTGACCCTAAGTTCGTCCTCACATCATACATGGTCATGAGTACTCCTTCAATTCTTAAACCTGGATTGAAATGTTTTTGTACTAAGCGAATCGTATTGAGCAATTGGCTTAATCCCTCTAACGCATAATATTCTGCTTGGACGGTAATCAAGACCGAGTCACTGGCGGTAAAAGCATTGATTGTCAGATGGCCTAAGGAAGGCGGACAGTCGATCAGAACGAAGTCATAATCATCTTTAATGTTATCAACAGCCTGCTTTAAGCGGGCTTCGCGAGCTTGAAGATTAGTGAGCTCTACTTCTGCTCCTGCTAACTGAATAGAGGCAGGGATCACCCACAAATTTTCTCTCGACGAATCTAAAATAGTCTCTTTTATATCAATATCATTAATTAAAACATCGTAGATACTGTCCTCTACTTCAGCTTTATTTATTCCTAAGCCGCTCGTTGCATTACCTTGAGCATCTATATCGATTAGTAAGACTTTATAATCCTGTTCAGCAAGCGCCGCTCCTAAGTTAACTGCAGTCGTTGTCTTACCTACCCCGCCCTTTTGATTAGCGATTGAAATAATACGAACCATTAATCTTCCTCCATATCTCCCACTTTATTCAATTGGCTTTTTATTTGGCGTTCCTGGCTTTCTTGGATATTTGTTTGGAGTTTCTTTTCTTTTTTCTATTAAGAAAATCTGGCGCTCTCCGGCATCTTCTGGCAAATCAAATACAATTTCTTCTTGTATTTTTCCACCTAAAGTAGCGATAGCTTTTTCAGCTCTTTCCACTTCTTGCAATCCGTCGCTGCCTTTCATGGCGATAAAGAAACCATTCTTTTTAACTAAAGGCAGACATAACTCAGACAAGACAGACATCCGTGCGACTGCACGTGCCGTCACAAAGTCGAAACTTGCTCTGAAGTTTTTATTCTGCCCGAAAGTTTCAGCACGATCATGATATAGAGCAACGCCAGCTAAATCGAGAGCATCGACGAGCTCTTCCAAGAAGCGGATACGCTTTTGGAGTGAGTCGACAATTGTCACTTCTAATTCAGGATACATAATTTTCAGCGGAATACTTGGAAAACCAGCTCCCGAACCTACATCGCATAAGGTTGGCCCTTTGTAATCGAAATCAACGTCGACATACAAGGCTAAAGTCAGAGAGTCATAAAAATGTTTCAAATATACTTCTTCTTTGTCTGTAATGGCAGTAAGGTTGACTTTCTCATTCCATTTTACTAGTTCCTCATAATATTGTTCATATTGAACCATCTTTTCGTCAGTAATTGGAAAATCTTTCTCTTCTAACAATTTACGAAATTCTTCGGGCGTCATTCCATTACTCCTTTATAGAATGTGAAACATGCAGATGTTTCACAATGCTTTATTGTTTTATAATAGCGTAAAAATATTGAAATTACAAACTTCATGTAAGAAAATAACACACTACAAAAGGTAATGTGTCAATCTTCTTTATTAAATTTCACTTGACAAATTTCTTCTATTGTTTCTTTATCGTTTCCTGTTCCCAGTTCGAAAGTTTCTTTATATTTTTCTAGACCTTTCCCTGTGATGGTAATCAAAGTGGGGTCTTCTCTGTCTAAAGCTTTCTTATAAGCTGCTTCAATCGCCAAGGTTCGGTCCATGATAATTTCGCTTTTATCGGTGAGATATCTCCTATAGTCTGTTTCTATTTCTTCCAAAGGAACCTCATTCAAGTCCTGAGTGGTGAATATAATTTCATCTGCGAAATCGTAAGCGACTTCAGCCATCGGTCGTCTTTTTTCTGTGTCGCGGCCGCCGAGATATCCATATACTCGAACCCAATGATGTTTAGGATACATTCCTTCTAAAGTCTCGAATAAAGCCCCAAAGGCATCTGTAGTGTGTGCGTAGTCAACCACAAAAGTCACATTGCCTACTTGCTACTGTTCAAAACGACCTGAAACACCGCTGAATCCTCTGAAAAGTTCGCCAACCTGGTCCAGACCAAACTCTTTAATTTTAAGAGCTGTAGCAAGAGCCAAGACTTGGTTGTAAGTATTGTAAGACCCTGGGAGTAGAGTGGGCAGTGTATAACTGCTCCCTTGGTAGATGACTTGGCTTTTTTCTTTTGTTAAATTTTTCATTTTTAAATCGTGCTCGTCTTCTGTCCCTATGAGAGTGACTTCTCTACCTGTTCCTTCAACATATTCGGCTAATCTCTTGCCGTAAGGATCATCTCCGTTAATTACTGCTTGTCCCTCTTCTTTTAATAAATCGAATAACTTTCTTTTAGCTGAGAAATAATTCTCTATGCTTTTGTGATAAGCCAAATGATCCTTTTTCAAGTTTGTGAATGAAGCATAATCAAAACGTGTGCCTGCCAGACGGTGCTGTTCCAAGCCTTGAGAAGAAGATTCAATAATGACAATATCGTCTTCAGATTCGTATAGCATTTTTTTCAGAGTGAGGGGACTTGGCGTTGTCAGGTTACTCTCAACACATTCATTATTAATCATGTTATATACCGATCCAATAAGGCCTACTGAATAGCCTAGGTTCATGAGAAGTCGTCTTAAAAAGAAAGACGTTGTGGTTTTTCCATTCGTTCCAGTGATTCCTATAAGAATAGTGTCTTTGTCTTGATTTCCATAAAAGACAGACGATAAGAGTGCGAGAGCGAGTCGTGTATTATCTACTTGGACATAAGGTACTTCTAAGTCTTCTATATCTTCAATATTTTTTTCTCCTATAACGAGACTCGCACCTTGTTCTGCTGCTTTTTGGATATAATCATGGCCATCTGATTCAAAACCTTCTACCGCAACAAAAAGTCCTCCTCGAGAAATGGTCGAGGAATGGTCACTGATATGAGTAATCTCTATGTTTTCTTCAGCCAAATTTAGCTCATCTAGCTTTGATAATTCTGCTAATTTTTGAAGTTTCAAGTCATGACCTCTCAGTACAATAGAATTCTTTTTCGATGATAAAATCTTCGTTAATCATACCAATGATGACCGAAAAATTCTATATAAGTTCACTTACGATTCTAGGATAATTGTATTTGTTTTACCTCTCCAGCTAGTTATATTATAATTCTATTTAAGTAATTGATTTATATCAATGATTTTGTAAGCGTTCTATTATATTATGAGAACGTGTTGTGATAATGTTAACTAAGCAATAGTAAGTTTAGTTTATTTATAATAATGGGAGGATAAATGACATGACAAAATATAATCCTGGTACTTATCAGTCAGAAGCCCAAGGTTTTTTAGACAAGGTCAAAGTAGAAGTAGAAGTTACAGATAATGATATTAAAAATGTATCCGTCGAACATCAAGATACACCAGATGTTGGTGGTCAAGTTATCGAAAGTTTAACAGAAGAAGTAAACTCGAGCGGGGTAACAGACTTCGATGGTGTCTCTGGTGCGACTCACTCTTCAAGAGCCTTTAAGGATGCTTTAGAAGATGCGTTGCGTCAAGCACGCGGTGAAGAAGTTGAAGATCCATACATTCCTGGTGTTTTTGCAGCTTCTGCAGATGGATATAAAGGTGTGATCACGCTTAATGTGACTTTCTCGAGTGACCGCATCTTAAATATCGAAGCAAGCGGCATAGAAACAGAAGAACTAGGTGGAGAAGCCACTGATAAAATTGTAGATTATGTTTTAGATAGCCAGAATACTGAATTTGACTATGTTTCGGGTGCGACTTACACATCACGTGCGGTGAAAGAAGCACTTGAAAATACGATTACTCAAGCAAAAGACGAATTTATCTATGATGAATTGCCACTCCGTCGTGGTGGAGGAACGATCGATTTTGAAACAGGACAAGTCACCTTACAAGAGCTGAAGCTTATTTTAGATCACCTTCCTGTAGAGATTACTTATGTTGACAAGAATGATCGTTTTGTTTACTTTAACGAGCGCCGTCACCAAGAATTAGCTGGAACGCCGCGCTCGCGTGCTACTTTAGGGTCTCATGTCTTGGACTGCCACCCGCCTCAAATTCGAGGTAAAGTTGAAGAGATTATCAGACGACTTAAAGCAGGTGAAAGCCGCAATGAGACGATGTGGTATACAAAAGGAACAGGACAAAAGTTCTTCCTTTCTTATGTACCTCTATTTGATGAAAACGAGGAATATGTGGGCCTCTTAGAATATGTTCAAAATGGTTCTCCGTTTATCGATACAGCAGAAGAAAAATGGAACCGTCAAACACATGATCAATATGAGGCAAACCCGTTTGTTGGTGAAACTGAAGAAGACGTTGAAGCTTGGGTTGCAGACCGCAAAGAAAAAGGAATTGAAATTTCCCGTGGGGCTGAATACGAAGAGAAGCACAAAACTGCTGATGCTACTTCTGGTCCAACTATCCAAACTCGTGAAGAAAAACAAAAAGATGAAGAAGAAACAGATGCTACATCTGGAGCAACTTCTCACGAATAAATAATTCTGCTACTTTCATCATTAACCTCTCTCCAGCATAATCCGCTGGGAGAGGTTTTTTAGGTCTTTAACGTCTATCTCTGACACCTTTTGTCAACAACGGTCTTTGTCACACTTTCTTATTTTCAATGTGTTATAATGGACAAATCGTTGAGTAATATACAGGAAAGGAGGAAGTTATGAATCAGACTTTAATAATAATTTTATTAAAACAATTGGCTCTGTGTACTGTGGATGAGTTCACATAGCCAAGAGGACTAAAATTTTCCAACATCCTGGCTCTGAACAGCATGGCCATGCAATTTCAGTGCTGCAGTGTCCTTATATGTATGTAATCATAAATTAGGAGCAATAGAGACAGTAAATGTATTAAGACTGTCTTAATCTTCATTTACCTAAAATCCGAGAAC
>JBHWPB010000031.1:0-3086 GCA_043424675.1 Carnobacteriaceae bacterium
GAGTATTTATAAGTATAAACCATTCATCCTCAAGTTTTTTATAGAAATAAGCATAAAAAATGATAAGCGTTGAGCGTATTAATTGCTAAACTTTCAATTCTAGAATAAAATGAGCCCACAATTAATTATATAGAAAGAGGGATAAAGAATGAGAAAATATTTAGCAAGAGGATTAAATGAAAAAGCTGGAAATAATTTCTCCTGGCGTGCAGTCTTTGCAGGAGTCGTTACCTTTCTAGCGATGATGATTCTATTATCATTTATAGGAACAGCTATTGGATTCGGAGTTCCAGACTTTACAACTTCTGCTCCATTTTCAGGAGTAGGTACAGGACTAATTATTTGGGTCATTGTTACCTTAATTTTATCATTTGGTGCAGGAGGTTATATTGCAGGACTTACTGCGAACCGTGCAGGCTTTATTCATGGATTTATTACTTGGGCAGTTAGTCTACTTTCAATCGCTGTCTTAATGACGACAGCTGTTTCATCCGCTTTTGGTGCGCTAGGAAACATTGTAAGCACAACGGCTGGCGCAGTTGGAGACGCGACTGGACAAGTGGCATCCGGTGCAGCGAATTTATCGGAAGATGCATTTAACCAAATTACAGAAGACATGAATGTCGATTCTTCTGAATTGGAATCATCCGTAAATGAAGTCTTAGAAGATACAGATATCCCTGAATTACAACCAGATTATCTACAAGATCAAGTAGAAGCTACAGGCGAAGACGTTAAAGACGCCGGCTACAACATTGTAGTGAATGGAAATGACGCACAAAATGAAATTGATAAAGTTGTTTCAAATATTAATGAACGTCTGGACACAATCAACCAAGGACTAGACGAAGATGAACTAACAACAGCTATTTCAGAAAACACGGATTTATCTGAAGCTGAAACAGAAGATGCTGTAAATAATATTACAGAAGCTTATAACGAAACTTCTCAACAAGCTTCTCAAGCACTAGAAGAAGCACAAAGTTCTATTCAAGACTTAACAGTCGAAGCTGAACAAAAAGCAGAAGAAGTTTCTGACGATGCTGCTAAATACTCACTATACATTTTTGCAGGACTACTCATTGCACTATTCGTCACAGCGTTTGCTGGATATGGTGGAGCAAAAACGTATCATGAAGTCCATGCAGATAATACAGCAGTGAAGTAAAAATTTAAAAGCTAAATAAGATAGAGGAGCAGTCATACGACTGTTCCTCTTTTTGTTCGCCCAGCATTGGCGAACTCTAACGGGTGCAAGTCCCGAATGCGACCTGACAGTGGTAAGCATATAGCTGACGACAAAGGTGTCCACCGCGAGGTGGAATCTGAAGGAAGTCCAAGGCAAAACTCTGGTCTGACGAATAGAAATCACATAAGAGGTGGGACGAGTGGGTAAGGTTGCGAAAGAAACTGAAGCCCGATGACTGTTATAACTCGTAACATATATGTGGCAGATAGATGGAGTGAAAGAGTTCGCACCTTAACTGGGGAGATCTCATGGCGTTATATCAAATACACTTAGTGATAAGTGCTTGACTCATGAGAAGTCAGCAGAGGTCGTAGTAGCGAAGATAACTAGTGAAAACTAGAAAGAGCGAAGGACCGAACAATTTTATCGTTACAAACATCTTTATTGGAGGTTGCCGAAGACTACTGGCTATGACAGCGTAAAAGTAGATAGCTACCTTACAAGAACAGAAAAGGAGTAACAAACATGCGTAAAAAGAAAACATTGGATAGAATCCTATCCAGAAATAATTTAAACGAAGCCTTTCGACAAGTGAAACGGAACAAAGGTGCCGAAGGCATTGACGGTATGTCCATCGAAGAAGCAAAAGCATATCTTCAAGAACATAAAGAAGAAATTTTGGAGGCTATCCGTCAACGCAAATACCAACCCCAACCCGTTAGAAGGGTAGAAATACCTAAACCGACGGGCGGGGTCAGACTTCTGGGGATACCCACAGTCATCGACCGAATTATCCAGCAAGCTATCGCTCAGGTTCTAACCCCAATATTCGACAAACACTTCCATGACAGCAGTTATGGATTTCGTCCAAACCGTAACGCCCATATGGCTATCGCACAAGGTTTAAACGACATGAACGATGGTTTTCGATGGATTGTCGATATTGACTTAGAGCAATTCTTCGACACGGTTAATCATGATCGACTGATGAATCTAGTTTCGCGGAAAATAACCGACGGTGACGTTATCTCACTCATACGAAAATATCTCGTGAGTGGCATTATGGTGAATGGAAAATTTGAAGAAAGCACAATAGGCACCCCCCAAGGGGGAAATCTTTCGCCGTTATTGAGCAATATCCTATTAAATGAACTAGACCAAGAACTGGAGAGAAGAGGTCTACACTTCGTACGATACGCTGATGATTGTATTATCCTCGTTAAAAGTGAATTCGCCGCAAGGCGTGTGATGCGATCCGTCACACGCTATATTGAAGAAACCTTGGGACTGACTGTTAATACAACGAAGTCGAAAATTGTTAAACCATCGGACCCAACATTTAAGTTCTTAGGATTTGGCTTCTATTGGGCTGGGACGAATAAAGGATACCAAGCAAAGCCCCACGCCATATCAATCGAGACGTTTAAATATAAGCTTCACCAGCTAAGCAAGAAAAGCTGGGGGATTGATATGGCGTACCGCATGGTTAGACTGAATCAAGTCATTAGGGGATGGGTGAACTATTTCAAAATTGGAAATATGTATACAAAATTGAAAGAAATAGCGAGCCACCTTCGATACAGACTTAGAATGTGTATCTGGCACCAATGGAAAACGGCTAAGAAGCGTAGGAAAGCACTCATTAAATTAGGGATGAGTGAATACAATGCCTACAAAAATAGTCACAGTTCCAAGGGAACGGCTCGAATTGCCTTATCTTGGATCATGACAACTACAGTAACAAATAAGATACTAGCCCGCAAAGGACTAGTATCTCCTGATAGTTACTATTTAGAACAAAAGCATGTTATATAAAATTGAACCGCCGTATACCGAACGGTACGTATGGTGGTGTGAGAGGACGATAAATAAATTAATTATTTATCTCCTACTCGAT
>JBHWPB010000032.1:0-3838 GCA_043424675.1 Carnobacteriaceae bacterium
GTCCCTAAAGAACGTAGTTATCAACGAATCTCGTAGTGACTTGCAAGTTTCATGCCGTGAGGCATGGGAGAGAGGAAGCAATAGCGAAATCGTGACCTAACGAACAGGAACAAGGTATTAAGGCGTTTCAAGCGGACAAGTTAGCTAAAGGTAACAAAGTCCAAAAGATAACCGTAACCTTGAGGCGTAAACCTTGTAGGTAAACGAGGAAAGAGATAGCACTTATCCCGTGAGATCTCATGGACGGTTTGACGTTCAGCTCAGGAGAACCCTATTAAGAAAGCTGTTCGAAAAGAAGGAAAAATAAACCGGTCTAAAATCTTACCATGAGAAGTCAGCCGATGTCATAGTAGGGACCACGTCCCGAAGGACTGAACCATTAAGTTTTGTGTAAGATAAAATGTATGTTTTAAGTAGTGTCTGATAGTAGTGGAAGATAAAACGTTAATGCGTCGAAAGCTACACCAATTTAAGATGAATACTTAAAAAGCGGAAAGGAATCGAACACAATATGTCGAAGATGTTAGAAGAAATTCTTGATGTCCAAAATATGAATGAAGCGTATAAAAAAGTGCGCGCAAATAAAGGAACCAGTGGTGTAGATGGGGTTACCATCGAAGAACTGGGCGATTACATTCGTAAAAACTGGAGAACTATTCGAGGAAAAATAAGGAAAAGAGAATACAAACCCCAACCTGTTGAAAGGATGGAAATCTCTAAACCAAATGGAGGGAAAAGAAAACTAGGTATACCTACGGTAATGGATCGAGTGATCCAACAAGCGATCGTACAAGTTATCACCCCAATATGTGAACCTTTCTTTTCAGAATATAGTTACGGGTTCAGACCGAATCGCAACTGTGAGATGGCTGTCCAGCAACTATTAACAAACTTTAATAAGGGTTACTTATGGATTGTAGATATTGATTTAGAGAAGTTCTTTGATGAAGTCCCTCAGGACTTATTGATGAGTCTGACGCATCGTCTGATTAAAGATGGCGACACTGAATCACTAATTCGCAAGTATCTACAAGCTGGAGTTATGATAGACGGAAAGTATGAAGCGACAACTAAAGGAACGCCACAAGGCGGGAATTTATCTCCACTCCTTAGTAATATTATACTCAATGAATTAGATAAGGAACTAGAAAATCGTGGATTAAATTTTGTACGATATGCCGACGACTGTATTATTACAGTCAAAAGTCGAGCAAGTGCAAATCGAGTCATGCATTCCATTACAAAATGGATTGAAAATAAACTCCAATTAAAAGTGAATGCGACAAAATCAAAGATTACTCGTCCTGCCAAATTGAAATATCTAGGATTTGGTTTTTACTTTAATGGAAAGGACCAACAGTGGAAAAGTAGACCTCATAAAGATTCAATCATTAAGTTTAAGAGAACACTGAAGAAATTGACAACAAGAAAATGGTCAATAAACTTTAGAGTACGATTAAAGAAATTAAATGAAGTGATTCGAGGATGGGTCAACTACTTTTCTACCTCCTCAATGAAAACCCATATGCGGGCGATTGATAGACATTTGAGGACTAGACTTCGAACCATTATCTGGAAAATGTGGAAAGTACCATCAAGAAGGCAATGGGGACTACTAAAGCTAGGTATCGAAAGAAACCTCGCAAAACTAACTTCATACGTTGGTGACCGCTACCAATGGGTAGCGACTAAAACGTGCTTAGTAAGAGCAGTATCAAAAGAAAGACTAGCCCAAGCAGGGCTAGTCAGTTGTTTTGATTACTACCAGTACAGACATATTTTAAATACTTAATGGAACCGCCAGATACGGATCCGTACGTCTGGTGGTGTGAGAGGACGATTTATTTCGTCCTACTCGATATCGATTAAGCAGTAACACCTCCGTCGGCAATAAATTCTGCTCCTGTAGAGTAACTGGAATCGTCAGAAGCTAGAAATAGGACTAATTGACTAATTTCGTTAGCCTCCGCCATTCGTTTCATCGGAATCATTTCGACCATCGCTTGAATTTGCTCAAAAGCAGCGCTTTCTTGAACCATCGGTGTGTTAATCACTCCTGGGTGAACAGAGTTTACGCGGATGTTATACTGTGCAAGTTCTTTTGCTGCAGCTTTTGTCATCCCGCGAACCGCAAATTTCGTATCTGTATATCCGATAACGCCTCCAGTGAGTCCGTTGATAGAAGAAATATTAATAATCGAACCGTGATCCACTTTTTTCATAGAAGGGAGCACATATTTCATTCCAAGAAAGACACTGATTTGATTAATTTGGACAACATTCTTATAGTCTTCAAGAGTAGAATTTTCAAGTGATAGAACAGGACTAATCCCTGCATTATTCACTAAAACGTGAATCGCTCCATATTTTTCTTCCGCTTCTTTTACAACTTGTTTCCAACCATCCTCATCCGTGACGTCATGTTGGATAAAATGGGCGTTATCGCCGAGTTCATTAGCGAGCTGTTGCCCCTTTTCTTCATTGATATCAGTCAAAACAACTTTTGCACCTTCTTCAATAAATAAACGAACATGAGTTTCTCCCATACCAGCAGCGCCACCTGTAATAAGAGCAACTTTATCTTTTAATCGAACCATTTACATTCCTCCTGTAATATTTGTGAATTTATTAACTAGTGTCTATTATAACGAAAAAAAGAGGTAAAGACTAATTTTTAACTTAAAAAAGAAAACACTTATATTGACAGCTCATCTAATCCATGATATTATTGTCTCGAATTAGAGATAAACTTTAAATGTTGAAAACGAATAAAATAACAAATAGAAAGAAAGAGGATGAAAATTATGGGAAACACAGCCTTAAAAGGTATTCACCACGTAACAGCAATGACCGACGATGTGATTAGAAACTATAAATTTATCACTGAAATATTAGGTATGCGTTTAGTGAAGAAAACAGTCAACCAAGATGATATTCATACGTATCATACGTTTTACGCGGATGACCGCGGAAACCCAGGCACTGATTTAACGTTCTTTGCTTTTCCAAACACACCTAACTATGTCCCGGGCACAAATGCTATTTCACGCACCGGTTTACGTGTGCCAAACGATGCAGCCCTTGAATACTATGTCGAGCGTTTTGAAGAATTTGGAGTCAAACATGAAGGCATCCAAGAACTCTTTGGTCGTAAAGTTCTGCCTTTTGAAGAAGCAGATGGCCAACGTTATCAATTATTCTCGGATGAAAACGACGAAGGTGTAGAACCAGGTACCCCTTGGAAAAATGGTCCGGTACCAGAAGATAAGGCCATTTATGGTTTAGGTCCGATTGAAATTACAGTAAGTTATTTTGATGACTTTATTCAAGTCTTACAACATATTTTCAACTTCCGCTTAGAACATAAAGAGGAAGATGTAGCAATTTTAGAAGTTGGAAAAGGCGGAAACGGCGGGCAAGTGATTCTACGCAAAGACACTACGTCTGACGTTGAAAGACCAGGGAACGGAACGGTTCATCATGTATCTTTCCGTGTGGAAGACCATGAAGCGATTAAAGCTTGGGAAGAGAAATATAATGAATTACAAATGGGTCATTCAGGACTTGTTGACCGTTTCTACTTTGAAGCTTTATATACTCGTGTAGGGCACATTTTAATTGAAATTTCGACAGATGGTCCTGGATTTATTGACGAACAAGAATCTTATGAAGAGTTAGGGACAACCTTAGATTTACCACCATTCTTAGAACCGAATCGTGAGTATATCGAAAGTGTTATCCGTCCATTTGATACATCTGGAAACACAGAAGATCAGTAGAAAGTAGGTATTAAATGGTTCATTTTAGTCCAAAAGAAATTAGTGAAAGAGAGAAACAT
>JBHWPB010000033.1:0-10065 GCA_043424675.1 Carnobacteriaceae bacterium
GAACCTCTTCGCTGTTCAGTGTAAAATGTACTTGGGTCATGTAAGCTCCTCCTAGGTATGTTTTTGTGGTTAAAAACATTGTACCGTAAAGAGGACACTTACGTGACCTTTTATCTTTTACACAATTATATGGACTTTATCAACGTTTAGGAGCTTTTTTGAATGCATATCTTTTGTCTTTTATAACAAAAACCCTCATAATAAACTTATCAAATGATAAGTAAAAAAGGAGAGATATGATGGCAGATGTAAGAGACAAGGCACTAAAGGTGATTGAAAAGGATGAGGTTGGTGTATTAGCAACCATTTCAGGTGACAAACCAGTCGCCCGTTACATGACTTTTTACAATGAAGGATTCATTCTCTACACCTTGACTGACAAACGTACAGATAAAGTTGAAGATATCGAAGCGAATCCTCATGTGTTTATTTTACTGGGATATGAGGAAGGTTTATTGAATAAAAACTTTGTCGAGATCGAAGCAAAAGCCTCAGTTACAGACAACCAAGATTTAATCGAACACTTGTGGAGTGCACCAATGAATGCTATTTTTGATGGTAAAGACGATCCGAACATTTTGGTCGTGAAATTAGAGCCAGAAAAAGTAAGTCTGCGTGGAACGAAAAATGCGGAAGTAGAGTCTATAGATTTAGCTTAATCAAAACTTACTTAAAAAATTAGTTAGGTGACAACCTCCAGAAACTAGATTCATTCTAGATTCTGGAGGTTATTTCACTATTTTCTCTACAAAGAGTCTTTTCTTGAAAGAAAATATCTGAGGGTATATTATAGATATGTAAGAGATGGTAGATGAAAGAAGCACTACAGGAAAGGAAGGATGTATACGATGAGTATGTTTCCAACACGCAGAGGCCCTAGAGGATTCGGACGTGACTTTTTCGATAGTGACAACAACTTTTTCGATAGTTTCTTTTCAGATGCGACCCCGATTAAGACAGACATCCGCGAAACGGAAGAGGCGTATATTCTCGATGCAGAATTACCAGGATTTTCTAAAGACAATATTGATATCACCTATGAGAACAATGTGTTGACTATTTCTGCCAATGTGGAATCAGGAATGGAAGAAAGCGATGAAGAAAACGGCACGTATATCCGCCGTGAACGTTCCACACGTTCCTTCAGTCGTCAATTTATCGTCGAAAACATCAAGTCTGATGAAATCGATGCATCTTTTGAAGATGGCGTCTTAACTGTAGAACTGCCGAAATCAGAACCAAAACCTGAAGAAACAAAACGTATTGAAATCAATTAAGTTAAATTAAACCATTCAAAGTATGGGTCCTGCGCAGGGCTCATACTTTTTATTTGTCTTGTATAAAGCGTATCGTTTGAGAGTTCTGTCTTTTTTCTATAGAGTTTATTTGTAGTTGAGAAGAGAAAAAGGAGCGATAGAAATGGCACTATTTGATAATATAGGTAATTTGATGAACACGTTGATGCAGCCTCAGGATCGCGAAGAAACCAAAAACCTCGCGAATCAAGCAGGGGTCGACACTAACGATTTTTCTAAAATTGCTTCTGTGGGTTTACCCTTAATTCTCCAAGGGATGAATCGAAATAACCAGAGTCAGGAAGGTTTAGAGTCCTTCAACCAAGCTTTAAACCACCATCAAGAGCGCAACAACTATGATTCCCTCAATCAGTTTTCTAAAAATGTTGACCAAGAAGAGGGCGATAAAATTGTCGACCATGTCTTGAAAGGTGAAAAAGATGAAGTGAGTAATTCTTTAGCGGGTCGACTAGGCGTTAGCCCAGATGCTGTTAAAAAGACTTTGGCTGTCTTAGCACCTCTCGCTATCAAGTACTTAGCAGATCGCAAGAAACAGAAGAACTTAGATGCGCAAGGTGTACAGCAAGAAACCCAAACACTTACACAGGAAGCAGCTAGACAAGCTTGCGATCTCGACAAGAGCCAATCCTCTGGTTCTGGCAGTTTGTTAGGTGATTTATTCAGCGGGCTGACGGACTCTTCAGACAATCAAAAGAAAGACGGCGGCTTATTGGGTGGTCTTTCTGATCTTTTCAAATAAATCGCTTTAATTATCTACCATATCTGTAGAGATAAATAGCTAGGAAAAGAGCAATCTTCTCCTAGCTATTTATCTTGTATTTGTGATCAAACTGGGCTGCTGCGGCCAATGTCTAAAAGAGGCCCAATTGTTTCGGTCCCAATCCCTCATAATCGATGCCTAACATTTTTTGCAAAGCTTTGGCATTGGGCGCCGCGTGTCCGCCAGAGTTATTATTGAAAATCACGGAGACTTCTTTGACTTCCTTCTCTAAAGCTAAAGCGGCCTCTTTTATTTCTTCCAGTTCCCTTTCATTATAGTCATACAAGGTTCTTACCTTGCGCCAGTTTTGTGTCTTGTCCGCTCCTAACCATCCTTCATAATTTCTTCCGTGCAGTCGGATAAAACTTTTCTCAGGGTTGGTGGCCACGGGAAGAAAAGGGACGGAATTGCTCGGGGTCTGAGGCTGATCGACGACAACATGAATGAAGTTCAATTGTTTAAGGAGAGTGAACGTCTCCTCTTTATATTCGTCGCTAAACCAGCTGGGATGACGGAACTCTACAGCAATCGGCCAGTCCCCCATCGTCTGGCGCACTAATTTCAAATAGGCTCTATTTTCACTTTTGTAGATAAAGTAGGGCGGAAATTGAAAGAGAAACATTTTGACTTTGCCGCTTTCCACCATAGGGGAAAATCTGCTTTTATAAATTTCAAATAACTCCCCCAATGGCCGAGTCTCCTGACTTCTTCTTTTATGCTGGGTGAGAGGGCCATAGGCTTTCGGGATGAATTCAAAAACTTCAGGTGTCTCTTCTATCCACTTAGTAATATTTTTTTCTGGCGGAATCGCGTAAAAGCTCGTATCCATCTCGACTACTGGAAAGTGACTCGCGTAATCGATTAATTTCCTTTTCGGGTCCGGTGTAATCGAGTCATGATCCGTCCAACCGGTCAATCCAATCTCAATCATCATTATCCCTCTTTTACTATATTTGTTTCTTTCATCATACTTTTTTCACGCTTTTTCTGCAAATAAACATGTTTAACAAGCGTATGAACCATTATTTTTTCATATTGATGAACTAAAAATTAAAAATATTCTTGACATCGTTTCAAAGTAAGTGCTATGATGCTAAACAATAAGAAAACACGTTGATAAGAAAAGTATAAATGAGATGAACTTTAGCCAGAGACCCTCGTTCGGTGAAAAGAGGGAAGGGAAGCTCGTTTGGAAAATGGTCTTGGAGTGGATTTGTTGAACGCTTGGCGTAAGACAAATATGGAAGCGCCCATTAAAGCGCTAGAGTTTTCAAAGTATTATTTGCTTTGAGTACTTGGTGAGGTGTTATTTGTGAAAGTAACATGATAAAAGGTGGTACCACGGAGAAAGTCTCGTCCTTAGCATATGATCATTATGATTGTGTGTTGAGGACGGGATTTTTATTTTTAAATTAAAGAGGAGATGAATAAAATGACGAATATAACAGTAAGGCCGGGTCCTCAAGAATATGAAAGTCGCGTAGGGGTTCTCGAAACATTACCTGAACGTTTGCAACAGAGAAAAGTCACAAAAGTTTTACTTGTTCATGGAGAGAAATCGTGGGAAAAAGCGCGGCCTTTTTTAGAGTCTCTATTTGACAGCTCTATCGAAGTTGTTTTAGAACCATTTACAGGAGAAGCGACTTATGAAGAGATTGCCCGCATCGCTCAAAAAATAGAAGTAGAAGAAGTAGAAGGCATCATTGGTGTCGGCGGTGGAAAACTTATTGACACAGTAAAATACGCTGGAGTGAAGGTGCCGAATACAACCGTCACAATCATCCCAACTTTACCGAGTAATTGTGCACCCTGGGCACCGCTCAGTGTGATTTATACAGAGGAAGGTGAGTTGATCACTTTTGATACCTTTCACAAACAGAGTGACCTCTTACTCGTCGATCCTGAACTTCTGATCGACTCACCTGTCGAGTATTTTATTGCGGGAATTGGAGATACCATCGCCAAATGGTATGAATCTGATCTTATCTTGTCTCGGGAAGAAAATAAAAACAGCGCTTTTCTTCAGGTGTCACGCGCTGTCGCAAGTATTTGTCGAGAAATTATTTTGACCCATGGCTTACAAGCTGTAGAAGATATGAGGCAGGGAGAAGTGACGGAATCTTTTGTCCAGGTTGCAGAAACTGTTATAGGCGTAGCAGGGCTTGTCGGAGGATTCGGTGACGAATATGCACGTTCGACTCTCGCTCATGCTGTTCACAATGCCCTCACTAATTTTCCAGCGACCCATGAGTTGTTGCACGGGGAAAAAGTGGCCTATGGTATCTTAGTTCAACTAGTATACGAAAATAAAAGAAGTGAACTAGAAATATTAAACAACTTTTATGCAGAATTAGAACTCCCACAAAATTTGAGCGCCGTTAATTTATCTAGTGAGGCAGATAGTGAAAGGTTGGCAGAATTAACCGTTCAGGACGAGACGCTCCTGCAATCCCCATACGGTCCAGTAGCAAAAACAGAAATAAAAGAAGCCATATTACAACTTGAAGGAGCAAAGAGATGACAATATTCGAACCATCTGACAGTTTAAAGAGATTACCTGAACAGTACTTCACCGGTTTGCGTAAAGAAGCGAATGCAATTTTAGAAGCTCAGCCAGACGCTCTCGATCTCGCTGTCGGGACGCCAGACTTACCGCCACCAGAGTCACTTATCAATAATCTAAAAGAAGCGGCTGACAATACAACTTATGATAAATATGGGCCTTATCGCGGTGAAGACTTCTTGAAAGAAGCCATCGCTCATTACTACAAACGAGAATTCGGCGTTGACGTTGACCCCAAGACAGAAGTGGCTGTCTTTCACGGGTCTAAAGAAGCCATCACCAAAGTGAGCCAGGCCCTCGTCAACCCTGGGGACGGAATATTGATGCCGAACCCCGCTTATCCGGACTACCTCTCAGGAGCAGCTCTAGCTGACGGGGAGGTTATCGAAATGGACTTATTGATCGAAAACAATTTCTTTCCGGATTATTCAAAGATAGAGAAAAATGATCGAAAGCAAGCAAAAATGATGTACTTAAATTATCCTAACAATCCGACCGCTGCAGTAGCGACACCTGAGTTCTTTGAAGAAACAGTAGAATTTGCTTCTGACAATGAAATTTGTGTCGTTCACGATTTTGCTTACGGTCCTTTTGTCTATGACGATGAAAAACCACTGAGTTTCTTACAAACTCCGCATGCAAAAGAAGTGGGAGTGGAGTTATTCAGTTTGTCTAAAGTTTACAATATTTCTGGCTGGCGGGTCGGTTTTGCAGTGGGGAATGCTTCAGTGATCGAATATCTGAATACCTTACAAGACCATACCACGGTTGGAATGTATGGAGCGATCCAAGAAGCGACCGCAAAACTTCTAAACAGTGAACAGTCCTTTACAGAACACTTGCGTCAAGTTTACGAACGTCGCCGTGATGCTTTCATAGAAGAAATCGAAAAAGAAAATCTCTCTGTTAACCGTCCTCAGAGTACGATTTACTTCTGGCTGCAAGCGCCAGCAGGGATGTCATCCAGAGAGTTCTTCGAGCGGCTGTATAAAGAAGCAAACGTTATTGTAGCACCAGGTGATGGTTTCGGTGAAGCAGGCGATGGTTTTGTACGCATCGGTTTAGTAAAGCCAGAAGCAGAAATACGTGAAGGTGCCCGCCGTATTGCTCAATTTTTGAAAAAATAGAAATACACTTAAGGAGAAGATTGCGATGAAAAAAATCAAAGACTTATTATCTCTTATAGCTCTGGTAGCATTAAGTCTTATTCTTGTTGCTTGTGGATCGAGCGATGCTTCTTCAAAAGCAGAGGAAGCACAAGGCTTGATGGAGGACGGCGTGTTGACGGTCGGTGTGACAGCAGGTCCTCACGAAGATATTTTTAATCTGATACAAGAAAAAGCTGTCGAGGACGATTTTGAAATTGAAATAGTTGTCTTTAATGATTTCGTCAAGCCGAATACCGCCCTCGCTGATGGCAGTTTAGACATCAATTCGATGCAGACAGAACCTTATTTAGAGACGGTCATTGCAGATAATGGATATAACTTTGAAAAGATTCTTCCGAACATCACGATTCCGATGGGGATTTATTCAGAAAAATATAACTCTGCCGATGAATTCCAAGAAGAGGACGTCGTCTTGATACCCAATACCCCCTCACAAGAAGGACGTGCCCTGCTCGTCTTAGAAAGAGCAGGACTGATTACACTGCCTGAAGGTTTGGGCATTGACGCAACCATCGAAGATATCGAAGAAAATCCATTAAACTTGGAGTTCACGACGGGCGATCCGGCACAGTTCATTCCGCAATTACAAGACGTCGCTGCTGCAGGAATCAATTCTAATTATGTCCTCGATGCGGGCCTGGATCCTCGTGAATTCGCTGTGGAACTAGAGGATCCAGAAGACCAAACCTGGGTAAACTGGGTAGTGGCACGCAGTGAAAATGTTAATGATCCGGCTCTAGACCAGTTGAAAGAATACTATCATTCTGACGAAGTCAAAACCTTTATCGAAGAAACTTACAAAGGAGCGGCGGTTCCCGCTTGGTAAATTATAATCATACAAACAAAAAAAGCATGCGCTCAGTAAAAAGAGCGTATGCTTTTCTGTTTACTTAGATGTCAGGATGAGGAGGAAATTGCCATCAGAGCTTTCTTCAAAGACAGAGTAGTATTCGACGATCAAGCGAACATCAAAGGAATCACTTTCTGCATTGAAGGTAAGGTCTTCCAAAGGAAATTCAGACACTTCTATTTCGCTAGATTCTACAAAGGACGAGAAGTCGAAAGTATAGTCTTCATCCGTTGTCAGATCGGTGATGAGTAAAGTAACAGAATCCGTTAAGCGGGCTTCAAACTCGTGGTCTGCTACTGTAAAGTTTTGAACCGCAACTTCAGGATCATTGGTGTAGATCTGGAAAAGCACGATATGTTGGTTATCAGACACTTCAATCACCTGGGGATCAATCTGATTCAAAGATACATAATAGCCTTGTGAATTGGGGTCTTCTTCAGTCTCTATGCGAAGGGCCAGTTCATATAAGTCTTCATAAGCATCAAAGTCTTCTGAGATGAAAGGGAGTTCCTGCAGTTTATTACGGTCAGCTAAATAACGCGCACTTTCTACAATGCGCTGTGCGTCGTCGGAAGAGACTGTTGCTACATTTTGTTCGGTCGCCTGGAGATTGCCATCAACCAAAAGCTCTTCATTATTTTCTACAGTTTCAGTCAGGACCTGGGTTTGGCTGCGTGCTCCGACCGATAGAGCGTCAATGGGAGGAATGAGTGAGATGATCAAGGCAACCATGACGGCTATGGGAATGAATCGCGGCCATCTGACATAAAGAATGACAGAAACAGCTGAAACCAAACAAAAAAGAATGACAAAATAGCGGTTGTGGGTGATGCCAAAATCAGCTGCATATTGAACAGATCGAATAAGTTGAAAAGCAGAGATGATGAAAAGTGCTGCTAAGAAACCGCGTTTGAACCATCTGACATAAGATCGATCGATGGAATAGATGAGGAAAAGAAAGACCCAGCCAAACACAACGTAAGAAATCAAGATAGTTTCCAACTCATTGTTAGAAATAGTCGTAAAATTCAAAACAATATAAGCGAGCAGGATAAGGGATAAAACAGTAATTAAAGGAATACTGATTTTCGTCAAAATGATGTCAAAAATGCGATGAATCGTATCGTCTACCTTATTAGGTTCAGTTTTGTAAGGAGCAGTGTAGGGGGATTGCAAGGATAACATATAAAGTGGTGCAAAAAGATAGAGGACAATGGAATAGATATCACTATACAAAGCAGAGTCTACTGGTGCTAAGAGCAGGTCCCAAGCTCCTACAATCAAAGAAAGACCAGCACCTAATACAGCTGAAAACAAGACGGTGATAAAAAAGGATTTGAATAAGATAACGAAATGTTTACCAAAAGTGAGTGTTGCATTCTGAAGCGTAGGTAACCAGACAATACACACCAGTAAGAAAAACAGGATAACATTAATTCGAATCGTATAGTCCGTGTTCCAAAATTCTTCTGTCTCTGGAGCGACAAAGTAGACGAGGGCTGCTATGGCTAAAGCGACGGCTTGAAGCAGCAGGCTTATGTATTTGGGCCTGGTATTTAAGAAACGTTCATAGACAATGACGGCAATCACTGCAAGTAAGAAGCCGACATAAGCAGCTTTGAAAAATGGCTCGTTGGCGGTTATCGGTTCTTGGTGGTTTAAGAAAAGCGCCACAATAGTTGTAACGACTGAAATAAGAGCAGCTAATGGGAAACGCTTCAGGGTGTCGATTAAATAGTCCAATGAAAATTTAATACGCATTGCAAACACCTCTTTTCTTGGCTTAATTATACCAAATTTCCAAGAAATAGAGTATTTATATAGCCGAGAATGAAGAGGAACTGGCTCTTAATGTCGCTACTTTATATGAGAAAAATACAAAGAATGCCCTCCCTATTCATTTGAATCAAGCAGGGAAGGCATTCTTTATTTATTGAAAAATTATTCTGATACAGTCAATGTCGCGGGATCGATTTCTAGTGCCTCAGCCATTTCTTCATTGATAACGAGTTCGAAGTTATCTGCCGTCTGAACGGGCATCGTCGCAGGGTCCGCATCATTTTCAATGATGTCGACTGCCATGTCTGCTGTCTGTCGGCCGAGCTGTGGATAATCGACGCCGTAAGTGACCAACCCCCCGTCTTCCACCATTTCAGGAGCGCCGGCTAGTATAGGAACTTGATATTCGATTGCTAGACTTCCTACAGTAGTCATGGTGGAGGCAAGGGTATTATCGTTTGGCACAAACAGGAGGTCGATGTCTCCAATAATACTGGTGAGGTTCTGCTGCACATCATTAGAGTTGCTGACCGTAGTTTCAACAGCCTCTAAACCAAGATCTTCGATAATATCAAGGGCTTTGACAGCTTGAACTTCCGCATTGGTTTCACTGGAGTTATAGATGACACCGATTTGCTGGGCATCAGGATCCGCAGATAAGAGGACATCAAGTTGAGTATCCACAGGGGTAGCGTTGCTGGTTCCTGTGATATTTCCACCAGGATTTTCATTAGACTCAACCACTCCAGCTGCTTCAGCATCCGTGACAGCAGAGAATAGGAGAGGCTTCTCCTTTTCAATGCCAGCCAGTGCTTGAATAGATTGCGTCCCTGTTGCCATGGCGATGTCGCTTTCTTCAGCGATTTTTTGAGCCATAGACTGGAGATGGGACTGGTTTCCTTGCGAATTTAAAACTTGGATCTGAATGTTTTCGCCATCCACATAACCAGCCTCTTCTAAACCTGTGATAAATCCTTCTTCAACAGCATCTAAGGAGCCATGTTCCATCGAGTGTAAAATACCGATTGAGAGTGTCTCGCTGTCAGCGGCGTCCGCCTCATGATCTGAACTGGCATCCCCGTTCCCACAGGCTACTAAGATTAATACTACAGCTGCCATTAAGAGATTGAGAACACCACGATGTAATTTTTCTTTTACCATACTCATCTTTTTTCCTCCTATATAAAACCCGTTAGAAACAATTAAAAAAGCACCTGCCTAGATTAAATAACCTAAGGCAAGTGCTTGGAATTTTATTATGGGTTCAGCCATTTAGATTATTTAATCTATATGGCCAACTTAAAATGCTTTAGCCATCATAGATACAATTCAGTTTAATTAACTGTGTTTGTATCCATGACGGTGAGTCGATGACTACAAACTGTATCTAAAAAAGCTAAAGAAGAAGTTATGTGTTTGAATATTTAATTGCGTGTTCATGTATATCTTCTCCTTTTTAAGTTGTTGATTATGATATTATCCGATAACTTAAAGGAAGTCAAACAAATAACTTTCTTTAGTAGTGGCAGTTGCTGAAAAAGAGTCAAAAAGAGCATAGGTGAGCGGTTAAAAATTATAAAAAAATAATTTTACTAGAAGCTACTTGAAACATCAAGTCCGCCGCACGG
>JBHWPB010000034.1:0-6308 GCA_043424675.1 Carnobacteriaceae bacterium
ATAATAGATAAAGAGAGTAAAAATCTGGAAACACGAAAACTGTTTGCTATAAACAGTTTTTTATTTTGTAAAAAATAGAAAGGAGAAGGCTTATGGCAACGGAATACATTGAAAATAAATTAAAATTATTACCTGATTTACCAGGTGTTTACCTGATGAAAGACAGAAACGATGACATTATTTATGTCGGTAAAGCCAAAAACCTAAAAAACCGTGTGCGTTCTTATTTTAAACAGAATCATACCGGAAAAACAAAAAGACTTGTAGAGAATATCAGAGATTTTGAAACCGTGATTACGCGAACAAATAAAGAAGCACTTCTCCTTGAAGTTACTTTAATTAAACGTCATCAGCCTAAATTTAATATTCGGTTAAAGCGAGGAACAGGATATCCTTATCTAAAAATTACCAACGAAAGAGACCCTGTCATCAAGATCACATCTGATGTAGAAAAAGATGGCGCGCTTTACTTTGGTCCTTATCCGGATGTCTATGCAGCGAAAAACACTTTAGAGATTATATATAAAGTTTATCCCCTCAGACGTTGTAACAAGTCACAAGGGAGAGCCTGTCTCTACTATCATATCGGGCAGTGTATTGGCCCTTGTGACCATGAGGTGCCGGAGGAAGAATATAAAATACAGATTGATCATATCAGAAGATTTTTAAACGGAGATATCACAGAAGTGAAAGATATGTTATTTAACAAAATGAAAAATGCTTCAGAGCAGCTCGATTTTGAACGAGCAGCAGAATACCGTGATCAAATCCACTACTTGGAAAAAACTGTTGAAAAACAGACGATTGTATCCAACGATTCTACACCTCGCGATATCTTTAATTTTTATATGGATAAAGGATGGATCTCTATTCAAGTCTTTTTTGTCCGTCAGCGAACCCTTGTCAAAAGAAAAGCCGCCATTTTTCCCATCGTGGCTACAGCAGAAGAAGAATTAGCTCGTTATATCTTACAGTACTACGACAATCCGAATAATATGAAACCTAAAGAGATTCTAGTGCCGCCAGGTATAGAAAAAGAAGAGCTCAGTGAAATTTTAACGGTACCGATTCGTGTGCCGCAACGCGGCGAAAAGAAACGATTATTAGATCTGGCAGAAAAGAACAGTCAGATTTCGTTAAATGAGCACTTTCAGTTGGAAGCAATGGATAACGAAAAAACAGTGGGAGCCTCAGAAGAATTATCGGAGGCCTTAAATTTACCTTATATCCATAGAATTGAAGCTTTTGACCATTCTAATATTCAAGGAACGAGTCCTGTTTCTGCGATGGTATCGTTTAAAGATGGTAAAAAAGATAAAAATGAATATAGAAAATATCATATTAAAACAGTAAAGGGGGCAGATGAACATGCGACGACTCAAGAAGTCATCCGCCGCCGTTACAGCAGATTATTAAAAGAAGAAAAAGACCTGCCAGATTTGATTTTAATGGATGGCGGCAAGATACAGGTCAATGCCGCATTGGATGTCTTGGAGAATGAGTTAGGCTTAGATATCCCTGTCGCAGGGATGGTAAAAGACAATAAGCACCGAACGGCTGATTTAATTTATGGAGATGACCTTGAAAAAGTCCATCTTGAACCGACCAGCCAAGCTTTCTATTTAGTGCAGCGTATCCAAGATGAGGTACACCGTTTCGCTATTACTTTCCACCGCAAAACACGCAGCAAGTCTAGTTTTTCTTCCAGACTTGATTCTATTCCAGGCGTGGGCCCTAAGACACGTCA
Organism: Carnobacteriaceae bacterium; assembly: GCA_043424675.1. Taxonomy (GTDB): domain Bacteria; phylum Bacillota; class Bacilli; order Lactobacillales; family Carnobacteriaceae_A; genus JBHWPB01. The sequence continues at coordinate 1,748 of JBHWPB010000034.1, forward strand.
AAAAGTTATGCGTCATTTTAGATCGATAAAACGTGCGAGTGAAGCGAATATCGAAGAGATAAAAGAGTTAGGGATTCCAGAAAAAACAGCAATCAGTATCAAAGAAGAACTACAAAAAGAACCACTCAAAGAAAAGCCAGATAACCCGTTATTCAGATGAACTTTACGAATAGCACAAAGAAAAAACACGTCTGCTCTCATCACTTCTTTTTTGAGTGAGAGTGAAAACGTGTTTTTTTTGTTCGAAACTTTGCTGATCTTAGATTTAAGTTTCATCCTTCACCTGGTTATATCGATGGAACATCCTGTAGTTTCAGCGGTAGATCCATCTGAAGCTGGAAGATCAATAAGTTAAACTGCTTCAGTATTGTAGTAGCGATGATACTGCCACTTCGCAACGAGAGGCGTTAAAATGCTTGTGATGACACAGACTAACAGGACTTGAGACGTTGCTCCGGTGACATAGGAACCGAGAATTGCTGGGTACATCGCTCCGATAATAGCAGGAGTAGAAGTAGAGACACCTGCTACGTTAGTCAACGAAATTCCAACGATTCCATCATTGTTCATGAGCTTGTCGTCCATTAAAAACAGATAAGAATTAAGGATTAAAAAGAGAACTGTTAAAATAACACCCGGGATGCCTGAACGAAGTGCTTCAAGCAAGTTCATTCCTTGTCCTAGATTCCAACCGAGTAAAGGCAGTAATGCTCCAATACCTGGTGCAAACACATTGGCGAATTCTCTATCGATGTTTCCTAAAATCATTCCGATAAATAGAGGAACGAGTGTAGTAAAGACAGGCGTCCAGTCCATACCACCTCCGCCAGAACCAGCCACTATACTAAACACAATGATTGGAAACAAAGGGATACTGAATAATCCCGTCAGTCCATACGCTGCTGTGTCATCTTCATCTCCATAAGCTTCTACAGTCGACATGTAGATAGCAGGGTTGATACTACAGATTGCTACTGTAAAAGCTAAAGCGCTGATACCCAGGACACCTTCTTGTCCAAAGAAGTAAATATATAAAAGTGAAAGGACAATCGAAATGATCCCTTTTGCCAGAAGTATAACTCCATGACGTTTGACAATACGACCTAAACGCGGGATATCTAAGTTTGTACCCGAGAAAAATGTTAAAGCTGCCACCATAAATCCGACCCCTTCTCCAGAAAATAGGGACTGAATCATACCGCCTGTCATCATTAAATCTGGAGCAATAGTGTAGACAATCATACTGACAATCATGGGAACTAAAAATAAACCAGCGGGTATTTTTTGTAAAGCTTTTACCATTTTATATAATTTCTCCTTTTATTTTCAACTATTTTAACAAAAATTCTTTATCTAGTATAATGGTTTTGAAATTGAAATCAAATGACTTCCACTTAAGAGTTTTCCCAGGGCGAGGTCATTCTCCAAGATAAATAAGCTCCACGAAACAGACTTTAACTCTACTGTTTCGCGGAGCTTATTTATTGTTGAATGGAGAGAGTGTAGCGAGCAAAGTATTAAGTTCGATCATCCTTCTGATAATCTAGAATCCATGAAGCCATGTCATAGCCATTCTCTTCGAAGATCGTAAGATAAACATGCTGTCTATAAAAACCACAGAAAGGAATGGTGAAAATAAGCGGGAAGAAAAACAACATCGAAGATAATATAAGTATTAAACTAATTTTAAGTTCCGTTTTAAATACACGCGAACGATATTTCGGCTGACCGAAAATTGAGATACTTTCTCGAGCGAATCTTTGTATTTCTGCCCAAGAGGTCTCAAAAGTGTTGTGAGAGTTGCGGGCAGCTAAAAATGGAATGCCAGAGAGACGTATCGTGAAAAAATAATAAATAAGCAGAGAAACAAGGAGACCGAGAAGAGTGATGATCAATATTCCCAGCCCATTATTTTCTATAAAATCTAAGGTGAATAGATAAAAAGCTTCAGGATCATTTAGGTTTACAGCATTCAAGTTTGTATCCATTACATTTGTAAAAAGCAAGAAAGAAAACCCGAGAGGTGTAACTAAAGAAACGATAATTTGATTTACTAAATTTGGAATTTGGGAACGAAAGGTTGCTAAAAAGTCTCTCCCATAATTCAGGTTATTTAAATTATTCAAAATGTCAGGAGTTCGTTTTTGATAATATAATTGGATATATAACCGCTGGATATAAACAGTCATAAATAGTGAAATGAGTCCCGTAAGAATATTTCCAATATAGTAAGGGAGGCTGGACGTGAGGGCTCCCGTAAGGAGTCCGATCACGAGACTGGGTATAAGAACCAGCCACCAGCTTCCCATAGAATAATTGCTTCGATAGGTGTTACACGCGTTTCTTAATTTGTAATTCTCATTCATAAATTCTGCCTCCCATTGATTAAGTCCAGGATTATTATACCAATAATAACAATCTTTGAAAAAAGGAAATAAGTGAGAGGGATACAAGTAAAACAAGAATAAATTAATATGCTATAATAGATTGTCGCTAGGAAGGAGACTCTCTGTGCGTGATATAAAAAATTTAAATTTAAAATATTCAGGTATGATGATTTCTATTAATTTTGTTTTTGCTGCCTTTAACTCTTATGGAACAGTTTATCTTCTCTCGAATAATTTCTCTGATGGAGAAGTCGGAATTATTGTAGCATTCACTAATTTTCTCGCAGCGCTCATTCAGCCATGGCTGGGAGCTAAAATAGATGACAGTGAAAAATGGACCTTACGGGAATTCACCCTCATCCTTACTATTCCAGCTATTCTATTACTGCTTTTTATGTTTTTTACGAATTTAACTTATTGGAGCGTCGGAATTCCTTATCTATTAGTGTATATGCTCCTCTTTGTTTTATCGCCCTTACTGAACGCCGTCAGCATGTATTTTGTCAATAGAGGATTTTTTGTTAATTTTGGGGTCTCAAGAGCCTTAGGCTCTTTATCTTATGCTATAGTCTCTTCTCTTCTAACCGTCTTGATTGCACAATATGGCATTAGAATGATGCCTTTTGTCGCGATGCTTGGCTTCTTACTTTATAGTGGTTTTAATACGCTGATGCCTTTTCGTCAGGCAAATGCAGAGTATAAAAAGCGTCATGGAGAAGATAAGGCAGAAGAAAAGGAAGCTCTACCCTTTGATTCGCCTGATATCCTTTCAGGCAAAACACCTTTTTACAAAAAGTATCCGCGTTTTATGTTTGTTGTTCTCGGCGTTATTATGTTCTTTACCTTTCATAATATAGCTAATATTTACATGTATCAGATTTTGGTAAATGTGGGCGGTGGAGCCGAAGAATTGGGAATCGCCTTCGCTTTAGGAGCTATAGTAGAGGTTCCGATGATGATGTCCTACAATAAGCTGAGTGAACGGTTCACCAATGTTCAGTTAATGATGGCATCTGCTGTCGGTTTTCTGGTAAAAGCTATTCTGACTTTGTTTGCCACAAGCCCGACAGGGATCTATGTCGCTATGTTCTCTCAAATGTTTGCTTATGGCCTGTATGCAACTGTCATCGTCTACTACACTAACCAAGTCATGGACGATCAGGATAAAACGAAAGGTCAAGCTTTAGTCACGACGGGTCAGACAGTTGGCGGTATTATAGGAAGTTTTGCCGGAGGGTTTATTTTGGAAGGCTTAAATGTCGATATACTTCTTTATTTTAATATTTTAGTCAGTGCCTTAGGAGTCATAGCCTATTTCGTAGGAGTGTCCAAGGAAGCACGCAAAGGCACTATGTGACAGACTTATTTATGTGATTTCATATCGAACTGTTGATGCGTTTCGAACGCCTTGTCCCCAGTATTTCACTTAAGCTGGCTTCGCGATCTGGAATATCGTCATCAACAATGATAGCGATCAAACACAAGATCCCAGCTCGTTCCTTCTCACTTATGGTGAGATGGTAATAGTCCCCTGTGGTGCTTATGGTTTTATAAAAATTCATAATCGGTTGTTTTTGGTGGGTTACCGAAAATCTCTTTTGCTTAAAATCTCCGACAACTATCCAGTTTAAATTGCTTATCTTGTAATAGCGTCCTTTGAGAATGTGGAGACGTTTAGACAAGGTTCCTATTTTTGTATCATATTGATACAGATTAAAAGAAGGAAGAAGAGATAAAACCGTTTGTCGCGCTTTAGAATTAACTTTCCCCTTCATATCGAATACTGTCAGGGTGTCTCCGATACGACCGCGTTTTCCGACAATTAAGAAAACATCCTCGCCTTTATTATCTCTCACAATATAACGATAATTGGACTTAAAAAAATCTTGTTTGATATGTAAGGTTATCATTTTCCACCTTCCTCCCAGCTTTAATATATTGTAGGTTGTCTTTTGTCTTAAACTTTATTATAACAAAAGCAGCAAGAATGAACATAAAAATAAAAACATGAATTTCAAGATTAAGTTAGTCATCTGTAAATAAATAGTTTTGTAAACTTCACAAGATTATATTGAATGTGATCTTTTCAGATTTTTGATTGACTGAGATAAAGTGCGATCGTTGCATGAATAGGGTTTGAGCATAGAGTGGGTGAATAAAGGTTTAGACAGGAA
>JBHWPB010000035.1:0-40671 GCA_043424675.1 Carnobacteriaceae bacterium
TCTTAAATCTGAAGACACGTATCCTCTTGACGACTCGTTATAAAGAGGTGAAAGAAACGCTGCCTGATCCTCCCTACCAATGGATGGTTGAGGCAAGCGAACGTTATAACTCTGCTTCTTAACCCACAAAAAAGGAGTCCTGAGGACTCCTTCTGTTTAAAAACATGATTATAGATCTGATAGTAACTTAATTTATCTCACCAACACTATTTGACAAAGAACCAAATAATATTCGTGAAGAACTTAAAAACACCACAATGAAGGCACTCCCCTACACTGTGGTGTTTTGTTTATCTCTTCTTCACTAACTCCTGTTGTGTGAAAGCTAAGATTTGCTTATTGGTCTTCTTTCGCGACATAGAGACTTGTGCTCGTATGCTCTGAGTTAGATTTGTTCAATGATTCTTCAACTTTTTCTTTTTGAGATTCATCGACTTTAACTAGGACAACAATCTTACCGTCTTCGATGTATTCTTCGAATTCTTGAGCTTGGTCTTCTGGCAAGCCAGCACCCACTAGCACTCCGACGATACCACCACCGACAGCACCTGTTGCAGCTCCTGCTAGAGCTGTAGATCCTGCACCTGCAACGACAAGTGGAGCTGCTCCAGGAATCGCAATTGCTGCTCCTCCAGCAAGTAACCCAGCGAGACCACCTAGAATACCACCTGTAAGTGCTCCCCAACCGAGACCTTTACCAGCTTGTCCTCCACGATTTTCGGTGTCTGTAGTCACATCCGATGCTGAACCTCTTTCAAGCGCTTCAACTTGACTTTCATCTTGAGCAAAGACTGAAATATCTTCTTGCGAGAAACCAAGTTCACGCAGATCTTCAATTGCATTTTCTGCTCCACTAACGTCTGAGAAAACTCCACCAACAATATTTAAACTCATAAAAAAATATACACTCTCCTTTTGAAATTCTTTAACTTCATTTCTATAAAGGACAAGGGACTTCTCTTTACATATCTCTGAGTTATGTCCCTTTCCCATCTAATTTCATTGTATAAGCTGTGAAACGGAATATCAAAAGATACACCTTATAATTCAAATTCTTTTGGTATTCGCTACTCAGAACCTTGTTATTTTAAGGAAACTGACTTTACATTTTGAATCAATTCATCTCTGAGAGACATTTTTTATACAGATAAATTTAAAATAAAAAACCTCTCTGGTTCATGTAGAGAGGTCTTGTAGATTAGAATTGTTAATTCCTTATACGTTCTTCAAAGCTCCGAATGTAGCAGATTCTTCGAGCTCAGAGAATCCAATTTTCAAGGCATCTCTTGTAATTGTGAAGTCTGAAATGTCGAGTTCAGATTCTCCTTCTGTAATAAGCTGCTGAATAATTTCTCCCACTGCAGGTACGGCTTTTGCTCCGTTTCCAGAGAAACCAGCGGCAACGACGACATTATCGTATTCAGGGTGGAAGTCGATGACGTAGTTCTCATCTGATGTATTCGTCCACATTCCAATCTTACTGTCAAGCATGTGTCCGTTCGCTCCTGGCATGTAAGCACCTAAGAATTTTCTGAGTTCTCTTTCGTCTCGCTTAAATGCTCCAAAATCTTTATTGATATATTCTGGTTCGAGATTATCTGCCCATGGTTCTGTCTCATCCGGCTCATAGAATTTACCGATCTTGAAGCCGAACTCTCTGAGGGTTGGGAATCCATAGTAAACCCCAAGACGACTGTCCCCATAGAAGGCAGGGAATCTATCGATAGCATAGTCTTCAATCTCTGCATCAAACCATCCCAACGCGCGTCTGGAAGGTTCAAATACTAAATCATCTAAGCCTAACTTACCTATGAATTTATTGATGAAAGGTCCAGGCGTTACCACAACTTTATTAGAAGTATAAGTACCGTCTTGTGTCACCACTGTCACTTCGTTGTCAGCTATTTTCAAATCTAAAACAGGGTTATTGATCTGCAATTCTGCTCCTGCATCCAATGCATAGAGACGGAAAACACGAATAATACTTGGCAAGGAAAGAGTTCCTCCAGTATTAGGTTCTAAAATTCCATGCATATCATCGTCGAAGTTTAAATCAGGCCAGCGTTTTCTGAAAGCAGACCCACTTTCAAAGTATTCGACGTCAATATTGTATTCTTTCGCACTTTCCATCGCCGTCCTCACAAAATTAGAGTCTGGCACCCCAAATGTCATCGCTCCATTTTTTACGAAGAGTTGCTCTCCTGATTTTTTCTGCATCTCATCATAAACTTCTACCGAACGGAGGGTCAATGGAACATATGGTCCACCTTCTCCACTTGCTGCACTAATATATCGTGTATCCCCCTCATGACTACTAAAAGTATGCGGCGGGTCAAAAGCATCGATCATTAATGTTTTCTGTCCTGCTTTTGCTAAGTAATAACCAGCTGCCATTCCCATCGAACCAGCACCAATTACAATAACATCATAGTCAGCCATTGTTTTTACTCCCTTTCATTTTTTAAATGACAAAGTTTCATTACAACATTTCAAGTCACATCTTAACAGGTGATTGGCTTAGAGTGATCTACGACTTGGCGATATGTTGCCAGTTGACAGGAGTGGAACAATATACAAAAGCTTAAAATAAAGTAAATTTCCATCCCTCAGCTATAACTATATGAGAAAGCGCTTTCTTTTTCAAGGATTTTGTTTGAATATTAATAATTTATTATCATTCTTTATTCATATTGTGTTCATAAATTGATTATAAATACTTCTGTTTGGCATAATCGGCTTATCTCAGCTATCATAAAAACAAGTTATAATTTATTTATAGTCGTCGAATATTCCGTGAAAATGGTAAAGGAGCTTATAGATGTATCTCACACTTCCCAATTCGGTTGAACTCTATTACGAAAAAATAGGACAAGGCGACCCTCTTTTGCTTCTCCACGGCAATGGAGATTCTCACCAAGGTTTAGCAACCTTAGGCAAAGCCCTAACCTCTGATTTTACAGTTTACCTCATCGATTCCAGGGGACACGGCCGGAGTTCTCATCATGGAGAAAAATTTGTCTACGAAGATCTCGCTCAAGATATTGATTATTTTATAAGAAAGTTGTATCTAGAAGATGTTAGTATCATCGGTCACAGCGATGGTGCCATTATCGCTACCCTTTTGGGCATCGTTCAGAAAGATTACTTGAATAAAATAATTCTTTTTGGACTGACATTGAAACCTGATGATATCAAAGAACAATGGAAGACTTGGATACATGAAGAGTATGAAAAGACAAAAGATCCTCTCTTTGAGCTCATGATTCATGAACCACAGATAGAATATGAAGACTTGAAAAAAATTGAAGTCCCCGCACTTGTCGTGGCTGCAGAAGACGACGTGATGGAACTTGATAAATACAGAAAAATTGCTGAGACAATTCCTGAAGGACAGCTCTATATCGTTGAAAATGAAGATCATGTCTCTTACGTGCTGGATACGGACATATTTGCAGCACCTGCCAAAGATTTTCTAGTCTGAATAAGAAGGAGTTTTTACTATGACATTACCAGACATTACTTTGACCTACCCTAATCAAACCGAATATAATTTGAAAGATCATGAAGATTCAGTTATTTTAGTCGTGAATACCGCCACCGGGTGCGGATTGAACAATCAATTTTCAGGATTAGAAGAACTTTACCAAAAATATAAAGATCAAGACTTTGTAGTCCTAGGCTTTCCAAGCAACCAATTTAAACAAGAAAAAGCAACAAATGAAGAGATGACTAAAACTTGTGAAACCCAATTCGGTGTGACTTTTCCTCTCCACGAAATCACAGACGTCAATGGAGACGCAGCTCATGACTTATACAAATGGTTGAAGACTGAAAAAGGCGGCTTCTTTAATAAAGATATCAAATGGAACTTTACGAAGTTTCTCATCAATAGAGACGGAGAAGTCGTCGAGAGATACGCCCCGACAACAGAACCTGAAAAACTTAAAGAAGATATTGAAAAGCTTCTTTAAAAAGATAAAAAATCCCGTAAATTAAAATTACGGGATTTTTTATCTTTTAATTTTCTTCATAGAGTGCTCTCCCAATGCGAAGAAAGTCTGCTCCTGCTTGAATTGCGATAGGGTAGTCACGGCTCATTCCCATCGATAAATGTCTGCAGGGGGCGTGTTCATAGTTTTCAGCTTGAACAAGGAGTTGTTTGTCTTTAAGTGCTGAAAAGATCTGTTGTAACTCTTGTTTATCTGCTTCGTAAGGTGCCATCGTCATCAAACCGATAATTTTGATATTGGGATAAAAAGCGATCTCTTCAATAACCGCTTCCACTTCAGAAAGGCTGAAACCCGCTTTGTTTTCCTCACCACTGATATTTACTTGTAAAAATGAAGATATCACCTTATCTGCTCGTTTATCGACTTCTTTGACTAAAGACATTCGATCTAAAGAATGAAGATAATCGATATAATTGATCATCTTTTTCACAGGTCTCCGTTGCAGCCTGCCTATAAAGTGCCATTTTATATCACTGTACTCATCACTCAGCTCTGCTTGCTTAGCCAGCAACTCTTGACTGCGGTTTTCACCAAAATCTCGTATACCTAAGTCATATATCATCTTTATTGTTTCCACATCGACATATTTAGAAACCGCAACAACTCTTACATCTTGGTCCTCTTTTGCCAGGTTTTGGATGGTTTCTTGTAGGGTTAATATGTTTTTCTGGAGTTGTTCTTTTTCGATTTTCATTTTCCCTCTCTCATTTGTAGCTCTCATGATAAAAATTCTTTGACATCTTCCAATTTGATAAAACTGAGTTCTTGATTTTCATATTGAACAACTTTGTCAACTTCATATTTTTCAAGTAGTTCGACCAGCTGTTCGAAAGCCAAAAAATGATCCTCTGCTCGGTGGGCGTCTGAACCGAGCGAAAACAAAGTACCGCCAAGTTCTTGATAAGTCGGAATTGCCCACTCATAAAGTTCTGTGTTGTGGAATTTTGCAATACTCTTGCTGTTGAGTTCAAAAGCGAGTTCATTTTCAATTGCTTTCTTAAAAACGCGCGTCAGCTTCTCTTTATAAGGCTCTAGTTCATTTTTATCGAGATCATAGCGACGGAAACCATAATCAAAATGGGTGAAGATCTGACAGTCCGGCATCATCGTGACAGCTTCCAGCAACTGATCGACATAGCGGCTCATGCTCTCTTCAGGCGTATCCGGGATATCTTCATCCATATAGTCATAATCATCATTTTGGTGACAGCTGAGTAAGATAAGATCAAAATTACAGGAAGATAAAATCTCATTCAGGCGTTCTTTTTGACCAGGCACATATCCAACCTCTATTCCCATTAAGAGGTCGATATCATACTCTTCTTTGAAAGATTTTTTCCAAGAAAAAAGTGTATCGAAGTCTGGAATGTCATCTCTTTTATTGAAAATAGTATTCTCTAAATCTAAATGATCGGTGAATGTGAGGCGTTGTATTTTATCGCTTACATAGTTTTCTGGTTCTTCCTGACAATCGAATGATAATTTTGAATGTATATGTGTATCATAAAATGACATGGTATCCTCCTTACCACTTTTCGATTTCTGAACGGTCTGAAAATTCTTGCTGTTCACCGTGTCTGTCAGCGAGTTCTGCTTCCACATCTTTTAAATTGACATTTTGATGCTGCAACATGACTAAGAGATGGTAGAGAAGGTCGCTCGTTTCATTGATGAGTTCTTCTCGGTCATTATTTTTAGCTGCGATGACAACTTCTGTCATTTCTTCTCCATTTTTTTTCAAAATCTTATCGATACCTTCATCCATCAAGTACTTCGTGTAAGAACCTTCTTGAGGATTTTCCATCTTATTTCGGACGGTATCTTCTAGAATATTTAAGTTGAAATACTCATCGCCGAAGCAGCTCTGTGTACCAAGATGGCAAGTGGGTCCTGCGGGGTCTACCATCACTAATAAGGTGTCGGAGTCGCAATCTTTTTTAATATCCTTGACATACTGGTAATGTTGGCTTGTTTCTCCTTTTTTCCACAGACGTTCTTTGGAACGGGAATAAAACCAAGCGACCTTGTCTTCGATCGTCTTTTCGAGCGCTTCTTCGTTCATATATCCCAGCATCAACACTTGTTTGGTGCGGTAGTGCTGTAAAATAGCAGGGACTAAGCCATCATTTTTCGAAAAATCTATTGCTTCGATATCAATACTCATAAACATCAATCCCTTCGCTAACTAGTGTTTCTTTAAGTTCTGGTATGCCGACAACATCTTTATGAAAAATAGAAGCGGCTAAACCCGATTCTACATCGGTTTCTTGGAATAAGACCACAAAATCTTGGATACTGCCCGCTCCTCCGCTTGCGATGATAGGAAGTTTAGTATGCTTGCTTGCGGTTTTATATAATTCTAAATCGAAGCCATCCTGGACACCATCCTTATCGATGCTTGTGATTAAGAAGCGCCCCGCTCCTTTAGCAGCCATCTCCTCGATCCAATCTGCTAAGAGAATATCTTCTCTCTTTTTACCGCCCTGAGTGTAGATATAATAATCATCTTCCAGCTCGTCGTATGCGGCGTCAATGGCGACGGTAATGGCATCCGATCCGAATTTATCACTAGCTTCTCGAATAAATTCAGGGTCTTTGACGGCTTTGGAGCTGATGCTGACATGGGAGGCGCCTACATCAAGAATACTTTGGATATCAGACAAATGCTGAACTCCGCCTCCGACTGTGAGCGGAATATCGATGACTTCAGAGATTGTCTGAATGCTCTCTAAGAGTAAATCATGTCCCTCTTCTGTACGGGCGATATCTAGAAAAACAAGTTCGTCTGCGCCCTCTTCATTATACTTTTTTGCAAGCTCTAAAGGATCGCCCATATCCGTTAACCCTTCGAAGTTGACGCCCTTCACGACGCGCCCGCCTTTCATATCTAAACATGGAATAATTTTTTTCATAATTCTCTCAGGCCTTCCCAAAATTCATCGGTATTTGCTGCTTTGCCTACGATGGCCTCTTGGATGCCTGCTTCTTCCAAACGATCCAAATCTTCCTGGTGGCGCACGCCGCCGCTTGCAACTATTTTGTGACGCGTAGCTTCTTGCAGCGCTTTCGTTCTTTCTATATTGGGACCAGATTCCATCCCGTCTTTAGCGATATCAGTGTAAATGATACCCGCCAGGTCTAAATCTTCTATCTCACGGACATATTCATCGATTTGACGGTTTGAATGTCGTGTCCAGCCGTCGATATAGATATCTTCACCCTTAGCATCTATCCCCACAAAGATGCGCCCAGGATAGAGAGAAACAATCTTTTTTAACCAGGTGATATCGAGAATGGCACGCGTCCCCACAATAAAATAATCGATACCTAAAGCATCATAATTTTGGATAGTTTCTGTTGTGCGCAGACCGCCTCCTATTTCTAAGGGCAGATGTGTGATTTTTCTCAACTCACCTAAGCGTGAAGACTCCATCGCCATCTGTTCCTTCGCACCGATTAAATCGACGACGTGGATGCGGCTGACTTGGTCAAATTGTTCATAAAAACGAAGGGCCTCTTCTGGCTGACGCGGCATTTTTTTCTGTGTATCATAATCCCCTTGTGTCAAGCGTACACTTTCTCCATCAATAAGATCAATCGCTGGTACAATTCTCATCCTTTACCTCCTAACTAATAATACCTTTTGAAGATGGAACGCCGCCACCAGTGGACGCTAGAGCTTGTTTTAGTGCTCGTCCAAAACCTTTGAAGATGGCTTCGATTTCGTGATGACTGTTGCCTCTTTTGAGTAAGTCGATGTGTAAAGTCATGCGGCTATTCATGGCGACCGCATTAAAGAATTCTTTTCCAAGTTCTAAATCAAAGCGGCCCACCTTTTCAGTAGAAAACTTAGCATTCATATTGAGATGAGGGCGTCCTGATAAATCGAGGACCACTCTGGCCAACGATTCGTCCATCGGCAGATACATCATCCCATAACGTTTGTAACTTTCTTTTGCTTTATAAAGGTCGCGGATCGCTTCTCCTAGAAGGATCCCAATATCTTCTACGGTATGGTGTCCGTCTACTTCAAGATCACCATCTGCTTTTATCTCAAGATATAACCCAGAATGGAAGCTCAACAAAGTCAGCATGTGATCAAAGAAACCGATCCCTGTGTCGATCACCGTCTCACAAGCGTCTCTATCTTCTGACAAGTTGAGTTTGATTTTTGTTTCTAAAGTGTTTCTTTCCTTTTTAATCAATCGTCTCTCTCCATTCTTCGATGGCTTGATTTAATGTCGGATAATCTTCTAGCTTAATTATCGAATAGCGCACCACATGGGATAAATTTTCTTCCTCGTAAAAACGGGCTTGGAATCCTTTCGCTTGGAGGAAGCGGCCTAAGTTAATGGCGCGGTCACCGTAAGTAAAGACAAAATTAGTGGCACTCGGTTTGACATGAATGACATCAGAGACCTTTTGGAAACTTTTTACGAGTTCTTCCTTGCTTTTCAGTTGAATCTCTTTATAATCCTCTACACGACCTCTGTCTTCTAAAAACTCATTCGCTAAGTTCAGAGAAAGTAAATTGATAGGATAGGGATGGTTAACTTTCGTAACTTTTTCATAAGCTTTCCCTGTCGCATGGATTACACCGATACGTAAGCCTGCCATGCCGTATATTTTACTCATGGTACGTAAGATAAGAATGTGGTCTCCTTGCGGTCGTCTGTAGTCTTTACCGAACTCGATATAAGCTTCATCGATAACAAAATAACCTGAAACTGCTTCTACAGCATCCGCTAGTTTTTGTAGAGCTTCTTCAGAAAACTGATGGCCTGTTGGATTATGCGGATTCGACATGATAAATAAACTAGGCTGTAGGCGCATGATCTCATCAGCAACCTCATCAATGTTAAAAATAAAATCGTCATCTGCATCTACAAATTCAATTTTTCTCCCTAATTGATTAGCATAATCTTGATACATGTAAAAATCGGGGTTTAAGGTGAGTGTTCCTTTCTCACCGAATACAAATATCAATTTCTGGATCCATTCATCTGCACCGTTTGCCAACTCAATGTTTTCTACTTTCATTTCTGGGTTGTATAAAACGTAGTTCTTTTTGAAACGCAAGCTTTCCTCCTCAGGATAGAGGTTCTCTTCTGTTAAACGCTTGACTTTTTTATAATCATCCAGCTCAAAAGGCGAATAGGGGCTTGTATTTTGGTCCATTTTCTTCATTTGTCATTTCTCCTCTTTTCGTATGGTAAGGGATGCTTTGTGTGCGTACAGCTCTTCTGCTTCTGCAATAATCTCCCCAGCAGGAGCAATCTCTTCAAACGTTTCTTTTTCCAAAGCAATAACAGCATGGCTTGTCATAAAGTCGTTGACGTTGAGACCGTGACTGTAGCGTGCAGTACCGCCTGTAGGAAGCACGTGAGAAGGTCCAGCAACGTAATCGCCGATAGCTTCTGGGGAGTAAGCTCCTTTGAAGACTGCTCCTGCATAATTTATCGCCTCTACAATCTCATCTTGCTCTTTGTGTTGAATAGAAACATGCTCTGGGGCGATGTTATTGAGCACTGCCAAGAGATTTTCGCGACTATCCACAATGGCATAATGATTGTTTGCAAGAGAAGCTTGAATGATTTCTTTTCTTTCTTGTTGTTCGAGTAAAACCGCAACACTGTCTTCAATTTCAGCAAGGAGCTCTTGAGATTCGGAAAGTAAGAAAGTTCGTGCATGGGGGTCATGTTCAGCTTGCGCATAGATATCGTAAGTGACCGCTTCTATGTCTGCTGTGTCATCAACGTACAGAAGGATTTCACTTGGTCCTGCGATACTGTCGATACCTACATCACCAAAAACTAGGCGTTTTGCCATTGCTACATAAGCATTTCCCGGTCCTGCAATTTTATCTACTTTTGGTATCGTTTCTGTTCCATAGGCGAGGGCCGCAACTGCTTGCGCTCCACCTACTGTGTAGACATCGGTAATCCCAAGTAGATAAAGCGTCGCAAAAGTAATGTTATGTTTGTCGAAAGTTGGCGTAGTGACATGTATCTCTTTCACGCCGGCAACTTGCGCGGGTATCACAGTCATCAAGACACTTGAAGGATAGAGAGCGCGTCCTCCAGGCACATAGATCCCCACACGTTCTAAAGGGCGGTAAACATAAGTGAATTCTCCTATGTCCTTATTCTCATGCTTTATTTTGTTTTCATAGCTTCTGATACGATCTCGTGCAACATAGAGTGCTTCTTTTACCCCTTCATCTAATTTTTCAAAACTTTCTTTTAGATATTGTTCTGGAACCTTTAGGCAGTCTAGCTTTTGCTCGTCAAATTCTTCTGTATAGTCGAACAGAGCTTGGTCTTTATTCTTTTTTACTTCACCTAAAATTTTCATAACAGGTTGAACTATTTCTCGGTTCTTCTCTTCCCCTTGTTTATCGAATTCTCTCAAAAAAGTCTCAGCATTCATTAAAACACCCCAGTTTCTTTCATAAAGTGATAAATTTCGTCTTCTTTTAAGTAAAATGTTTGTTTGTTTGCGATAAGACGCGCTTGAATGTCCATGATTTTCTCATATTCGATCAGCCCATTCTCTCTGAGTGTGGTTCCCGTTTGGACAATATCCACGATAACGTCTGACAAACCTAAAATAGGAGCCAGCTCTACCGAACCATTTAAGTGAATAAATTGAACATCTTGCCTTTTCTCATTAAAGTGTTGGAAAGCAATATTGGTAAAGGAGGTTGCAACTTTTTGTATCTTCTCTACGCCTGGAGGCCCAGCGACTGTCATATGACAGAAGCCGAAAGGTAATTGAGAGACATTGAGAACTTCAGCCGGTTCTTCTTTGAGTATATCTAAACCGACAATCCCTAAGTCAGCCACTCCTTTTTCTACATAAACCGGCACATCTTTTCCTTTAGCGAATATAAATTTGACATTGTTGACTTCGGTATAGAGTGAGCGATTATTCTCACTTAAGGCTTCAACATAATGAGAAGCTTTATTATCTGTCAAATATTGGATCATAGAGTCAAAAAGGCGGCCTTTAGATAGTGCTACAGTAATCATATGAGCCCTCCCTCAGAGAGATTAAGTGCAATCCCAAACGCATCGTCATCGTACTGACCCCCACTTAAGACCGGTTCATTCTTGTCTAAAAATATTTGGAAATAAAAACCGTCATAATATCCCTGTGGTGCAGAAAAGGACAGATCTAACATGAATTTTAAGTTAAAAGATGCGAGTGCCTTTTTCAAGGTGTCCAATTTTCCAATAATTCCATGGTCTGAAAACTCTTTGCTGATGAGAACGTATTGCTGACTGACCGGTACTGTCATCAGCTCATAGATAGGATGTCTTTTCCCCAGCACCTCTCCCAAACTTGAAATATCTTTTTCACTGATGAAAGAACGGACTGAATCTTCTAATTTATATTTTTCCAGATAAAGGTCAATGATTTTATCGTCATTGACCACCATGATAGAAGGTTTCACTTCGCTTTTCTCTTGGATGAATTCAATATGTCCGATAATACTTTCAGTAATTTCAGCAATCGGCACATCAAACATCTCGACACCTGCTTGATTAATCGTCTGGTTATCGCGAAGAACCGGCCCATAATAACCGTATTTTTGTTCCTCTAGATGATAGAGGTGCTTATAGTTCAACAAACTGCGTGTCCAGTCACTCCGAATTCCAAATAAATCATAGTTTCTTTCAAAGACAATATGAGAAGGATGATACTTCTTATCCTCTAAGTAAAAAGGTTCAATCATATTTAAGTCAATGAGCTTAAAGCCTTCTTCGTTTATCCAATTCAGATAAAGGTTGACAACTTCCATTCGTCTTAGCAAAAAATTTTGTGACATCTTCCAAGCACCTCCATGAATGTTCCCTATCTTATAATAATGCTTCTCATTCTCCAACCCTTGTATGTTTATTGGTAATAAAAAAACCCTCAAATCCATCTCAAAGAGATAGACTTAAGGACGCGAGGAAACGTGGTTCCACCTTAATTCTCAGTAAGCTCACACTCACTAACTTATTAAGTATAATACTTATATCGATAACGGGATAAACGTGTCTTTTTACAGACCCTATGCATAAGATGTGTCGTCATAGATCATCGTGCTTTGCTTTCACCAGCCGCAAATTCTCTGTCACGATACAGTCTATGACTTTGCCTCACTATTTTGTATAATTATTTATATCACTTTAAACAATCAAACAAAGTTTGTCAACTTTATTTTGACTTATGAATTTCTCAATAGAACAATTCTCTCAAAAAGATATTCTTTATACTAACTTTTGAAGTTATCAACTTCCCTCACTCTTTTTAACTCACTGAGGTCTGAATTACTTTTCAGCATTCACATGATCATATTTATCGGGGTTATCATTAAATTGATTCTCGAAAAATGGACAAGTGGGAATAATCTGGGTGTCCTCTTTTTCGGCTTCTGCGACCATAGCATCCAGTAACTCAGAAGCTATGCCTTGACCTCTAAACTCTTCTTTAACCATAGTACCTTGGGCATCAATTATGCCATCCTTATTTTTTTCAAAAACTACATAGCCTGTGACGTCTTCATCATCATTTAGAGCGACTAATCTTTTTTCAAATTCCATTCTTTATTACACCCTCCTCTGTTGTATTCTTAGTTTAGCCTTCCAGTTCTACTGTATAAGGAGTGTCTTTCAACGTTTCTTCAACGTTAACAGCTGGGATTTCGATGGCACTATCGATAACAACCGTTCCAGCCTCTTCGTCCACACGCACTTGTTCGACATGTTCCATTTTCTGTAGTGCCTCGACGATATTTTTTTGATCTTCTTCTGTGTGCATCTTGTTAATTTTAAATTCATTTTCCATGCTTATTTACTCCTCTTTCTTAATAAATTTGAGCTTTCGCTCATTACTACAATTATCTTAAAGCCTACAACTTTTAAGGGCAAACAATACACTTTTTGATTGTATAAAAAAATCCCGCAATCATGCAGGATTCTTTTTTACTTATAATTTTATTCTTTCAATCTTAAAAGAGCGCTAAAATAATAAAGCCGTAGAGGGCGATGATGACAGCAGGCATATCGAGATGGGATTTGACATCCATATTAGTCCATTTTTCTACAAATATCCCCGTGATGACCGCGATTACAGCGAATATCGCTGCAATAAAGTAGCTGTCGAAAGTCATCATGGCATAACCCGCCACCATCGTGACATGGTGTGTCACTGGGAAAGGAGCAGCGCTAGAGTAAGCCATGAATAATGAGGCCGCACTGAGTGCAAAGCCAATACTTTCTATGCCTGTCAGATCTACAATAAAGGCCGTTATTAAACCGAGGCCGAATGCCCATACACCGTCGAAGAGGACTGTAGAAGCTGTGCTCCCAGCTGTGATGCCGTCGTCTCCGTCCGCATCATAAATTGTGTCTGTATCAGTTTCAGGTACGGATTCTGCGTCTGAAGTACTCAAAAGTGACGAGCGCGTGATAAGGAGACGCACTAAAACTCCTGAAATAACAACTGTCGTAGCCACTGTATCCATAGGTATACCTGTACTGGCAAGAAATCGTTCGATAATATGTCCGATGACTCCAAACATCCCGCCAACTAAGAGAACGGAAGGATCTTTGAAGTGGAACAAGGGTCTATCTGCATCGCTTCCTGGAAGCAGACTTTTCTGTCCTGCAAAAGCTGCAGCAGCCACCGCACCGGCAAAAGCCACGTGAGGTCCTAAAAAGGGACCGAACGTAATCTGATCGAGAAAAGTTGAGTCTCCTGTCGATAAAATGAGAATAATACCAATTAAACCAGTCAATCCGGCAAAGGCAAAAGCCATGGTACCTCCAATTAAAGACCCGGCCATTCCGCCTCCAAATGCAGTCAGTATCTGTAAAAGTGTCATAATATGCTCCTTATAATTTATTGTGTGGAAAATTATTTATTGAATAACATTTTTTACTTTGGCTCTTCTCATTCTTTTTACAATAGACACACCTCCCCTTTAATATAAATTATGAGTTTATATTAAGAAAAGACTGAGATAAAAGTTAAAGATTTCATTACCTATAACTTTCGTCTCAGCCTCTTTTCTATTATTTTAAATTAATATTCAAAAACAGCTTGAATATTCCTTTTAAAAAATTTCATCAAAAACTTAAAATCTTTGTTCGATTTTTCGACTCCAAGGATTCCAAGCAGAATGCTTTTTATCGCCCATTGTTTATCTGATAAAATATGTTTTATCGTTTGTTGGGTTTCCTCTTAAAATAGCGAGGGAAAATATGTTATAAGTTGTCTTCATGAGTTCCTCATGGTTATCTGTTATCCACTCATCGATAGCACTTAAAATTTGTTCGATAAAATAATCGATATCAATATAGAGTGTGGGATGAGTATCATTGCCATTTTGAACTTCAATGATCTTATCTTTACTGTCGTTCTCCATCTCATTTACAAACGGAACCACATCATAAATATTTTCTTTCGATATGTAAGGAGCGAAATTGTCTCTTTGGTTTTCTAAGTTCGTTGAGGATTCATGGAGTAAAGCACAACGCAAGTAATAAATATTGTCTTTAGATATTTTAGCGCTCAACGGATCGTCCGTATGTAATCTCTTTAATAGATAGTCTTCCACCCAATCTGTATAACGTCTTCTCACGCTGGATTCATCAGGTTGTTCGATTAAAGAACAAGTATCTATTAAAACCATACTGGTGATTAAAGCAGCAAAATAACTCTTTGATTCAAGACTGGTCGTCACCGAATCGATAATTTTTTGTATTCTTTTATAATCGTTCATCTTTAATTCCTTTTCTTTGTATATTTCCTTTGCTAGTGTAACACAAAGAGAATTAAAAATGGAATCACAAACTTATTCTTATCAAATCACATGATGTATCCTAATTCTTCTTCAGTATAAAGGGGAAATGGTGCAATAAGTTTTTGAGTTTCTTTTTGAATGTCCTTCAATTCAGAGTCATTGTCTACATTTTCAGCAACTTTGTTTATAATTTTTGCAATCTCTGCCATCTCAGGTTCACGTAAGCCACGCTGAGTGGTCGAAGTCGTTCCTATCCGTATACCACTCGTTTCATTAGGTCCCCTTTCGTCAAATGGAATTTGATTTTTGTTCACTGTTATTCCAACAGTGTTGAGGGCATCATCGAGCTGGCGGCCGGTAATATTTTTCGGGGAAACATCAACTAAAATCAGATGGGTATCCGTCCCTCCTGATACGATTCGGAAACCATATTTCTCTAATTTTTTAGCGAGTGTCTCAGCGTTTTTTGGAATTTGTCTCTGTATCATTCGAAACTCATCCGTCTGAGCATGTTTGAAGAGCCAGCTCTTAGCAGCCATAGTGGTCAGATGCATCGATCCCAGAGCACCAGGGAAAACACCTTTGTCCAACTCATCTGCATACTTCTCTTTTGAAATCACTAACCCTGCCCGAGGACCTGCAAAGGTCTTTGTTGTTGAAGAAGTGACAAAATCTGCATAAGGAATAGGAGATGGAATAACCTCTGCTGCGACCAGTCCCATTGTGTGGGCGCTATCTGATAGTAAATAGGCCCCGACCTCGTCTGCTATCTCTCTGAATCTTTTATAATCGATCAAACGAGGGTAAGCTGAACCACCAGCAATGATTAACTTCGGCTTGAACGCATGAGCTTGTCTCTCTAGTCCATCGTAATCGATCAGTTCTGTTTCTGGATCGATAGAATAATGTTCAAATTCATAAAATTTTTCCATGAAGTTAGCAGGTGAGCCATGCGATAAGTGACCTCCCTGGTCTAACTTCATGGAAAGTACACGATCACCTGGTTCGAGGATAGTCGCATAGACAGAATAATTAGCCGTCGTACCAGAATAGGGTTGGATATTGATGTGATCAGCATCGAAAAGCTCTTTCCCTCGTTCTATAGCTTGTAGCTCTAATTTGTCTGCAATTTGAGAACCAGCTTGATAACGTCTTCCTGGATAACCTTCTAAGGTCTTATTAGTGAAAATAGAGCCCGATAATTCCATAATCTCAACAGGTACCTTACTCTCAGAAGCAATCATTTCAATATTATGCTTTTGTCTCTCTAATTCCGCACGGACAATATCATATAATTCAGGATCTGAGTCCTTGGTTTTTCTCAACATGGGCGTACCCTCCTCCAATTATTATAGTAAATCTACATGCAATAGAAAGCGGTTTCAAGATATAAGGATTCAAACCAATAAAAAAAGATTGTTAAAGGTGTCAACTCTAACAGTCTTTTCTTAACTCGTTTATTCATACTATTATTTGAGTGAACTTAATTGGACAATGGGCTGCCCTTTTTCGTTATAAGTAAAGCTGCGAACTTTTTTGATATCTCCCATCGTCTGGATTAAACGATCTCGATAAGGTTCTGCTAACTCATCAAAGAGATAATAGTCATCAGGTAAATTATGCTTTTGACGGGTTGCGTTAATTTGATTGCTATTTTTTAGTTGATAGCTCGTTTGTGGTAAGGCTTCTTCGATCTCTCTTTTTTCTATACGATAATAATAGTTATCATCACCATATTTTACTTCGAGAGCCCCGGTATTCGTCCGGTAGGCATCTACGTCGTGCTTCTCATCGTGTAATTCCCACCAGATTTCGATAGCCTCTCTCGCCTCTTCTTCTGTCTTAAAGCTAGCATGTTCTTTTTTAACACCATCACGCTCATTGACCCAATAATTTGTATAAACTGTTTCCACCAAATCATCCCTCTTTTCCTTTAGTTTGTATAATCCATTATACTTCTTCCCTGACATTATACATCATATTTCGCTTTGACCTTGCCATTCACCTTTCCACATTGGTATGTTTGACTGCTTATTTTATTTTCTCAGCATATTGGATTTGTGAATAATTGACATACTTGATAAAATACAGAATGAAAGGGCTAACATGTTTCCGCTAATTATTAAGGAGGTTTCCTAATGAAAAATACAATTATACTCATCTCACATCATCATGGAATCGGTGAAGGTCTCAAGGATATGATAAACGAAATGATAGACGACCCTGATCAATTGTTCGCTGTTAAAAATGCCAGCGGCACTTCTTCAGGTGCTTTGGGGACTAATCCACTTCTTATATATGAGACGATTGAAGAAAGTCTGGACTCTGACAATATTTATCTTTTATATGATATAGGAAGTGGAGCTATGTCTGCTGAAATGGCTGTAGAGTTCTTAGAAGATCCGCAAGATAAAGACAAATGTGTTATCTTAGATGCTCCTCTAGTGGAAGCTGCTTATGTCAGCGCTGTTGAATGTTCTATCGGACACGACCGCAGTCAGCTCTTAGAAGAGGTTAATAAACTGTCAGCAAAGGAAATATAATATGAAAAAGATAATCAATGATCCCAGTGATGTAACTGATGAAATGCTCAAAGGGATAGCTGCTGCTTATCCTGATACCTTAAAACAACTCAATGAAAGCCACGTTTTGATCCAACAGAATATTCAGCCCCATACAGTAGGAATTGTGAGCGGCGGTGGATCTGGACATGAACCCAGCCATGCTGGGTTCGTCGGTCCGGGTATGCTTACTGCTGCTGTGTCTGGTGAGGTATTTTCGTCTCCTCCTCCTCATCATATTTTTAATGCCATTAAAGCGAGTGACAGCGGCCAAGGGGTCTTCTTAATTATAAAACAATATACAGGAGATGTTCTTAATTTTGAAATAGCACAAGAAATGGCGGAAGCGGAGAACATAGAGATAGATTCTATTATTGTAGATGACGATATTGCTATTGTGGGGGCTGAAGAAGGTGCAGGCAGCCGCGGGATCGCAGGTACAATTTTCGTTCATAAAATATTAGGCTACTACGCTGCTAAAGGGTTATCTGTTTCAGAATTAAAAGATAAAGCTCTGGAGATAAACAGAGAGCTGAAAACAATTGGGGTAGCTCTGACTCCCGCAACAGTTCCAGAAGTGGGCAGACCCGGCTTTACACTTCCCGAAAACAGTTTAGAATATGGCATTGGCATCCACGGAGAACCAGGTTATAAACAGGTAAAAATGCAGAGTTCCAACGCCATTGCTTCAGAGCTGATAACCCAGCTTAAAGATTCCTTCCACTGGGATACTGAGGAACCATTCGCTATTCTAGTAAACGGCATGGGAGCAACGCCTCTGATGGAACTTTATATCCTGTGGAATGATATCCATCATCTGCTTGAAGCGGAAAGGCTCAAGACACCTTTTATAAAGGTCGGGGAGTTTATGACAAGCTTGGAAATGGCGGGAGCTTCAGTGACGCTCCTACGTCTCAAGGATGAAGAATGGCTAGATGCTTTGAATTATCCTGTAGAAGTTTTCGGATGGTGATACTATGGAAATCAAACCAATAGAATCTCTTAATTTTAGAAATATTTTTATCAAGTGGTTTATGACACTCGTTGAAAATAAAGATCATTTAAATGAACTGGACCAGATTATCGGTGATGGGGATCATGGAAGCAATATGAATCGCGGCAGTCTCAAAGCACTGGCTGTGTTAAACGATACAGATTCAAACATATCGGATGAAGAACTTTTTCGCATCGTTGCTTTTGCGCTCTTAGAAAGTGTGGGAGGAGCGAGCGGTCCCTTATATGGTTCTGCCTTTCTCGAGTTTTCTCAGAAAGTTAATGAAGTGGAGTCGGTTGGCGCATTAATTGAAAGTGGCGCTCAAAGCATCAAAAAAAGAGGTCGAGCTGTAGATTATGAAAAGACAATGTACGATATGTGGGCCAGCGTAGCTTCTCATCTGCAGAAAAAATCTTTATCGCCTGAACTTATTGAAAATATCTTAAATGACATCAAAGCTATGAAAGCGAGCAAAGGACGAGCTTCTTATTATGGAGAACGTACCATCGGCGAACAAGATCCTGGTGCCCAATCAAGTGCTTATTTATTCGAAATTATTTTAGATGACTTATTAAATCGATAGAAAAATTCAAAAGGACCCGTACATGATGTACAGGTCCTTTTTTAAAGCCAGCTATATTTTATGCATAAACTCAGCTTTCATAGATTTTTGTCAATGGGGGAATAATTTGTTTTTTACGAGAAACAATTCCGGATAACTCCAATTCATGATTATTTATTTCTTCACCAAATGCTTCTTCTATTTTATCCTCAGAGCTTCCTACGACAAGACCATGAGAGGATGATTCAAGAATATTTGTGATAATCAGTAAGTAAAGATCATAACCATTGTCAGTAGATAAGCGATTCATCTCTTGAATGAATGCATCTTTCCTCGACATCACATCATCGATATCGACAACGTTGACTTGACCAATTCGCAATGTTTCATCGCCAAATTCGTAAGTTTTTGCGTCCCCTTCTAGTATTTCTTCTTCGCTTAATTTTCCGACACTCGTTCCAGCTTTGAGCATGTTCAAACCATATTCTTCTATGTCAACTCCTGCAATTTCTGCAAGTTCATGCGCTATCTTTTCATCTTCTTCTGTGCTGGTGGGCGATTTAAATAGAAGCGTATCAGAGACAATGGCAGACAACATGAGCCCAGCAATATTTTCTGGGATTTCGATGTCATTTTCTTTATACATTTTATAAAGAATAGTATTTGTGCACCCTACCGGTTCCCCGCGGTAATAGAGTGGATCGCTTGTTTCTATGTTTGCGATACGGTGATGATCTACCACAGCTAAAATATTCTGGTCTTTAATGTTATCTATACTTTGTTGGAACTCATTATGATCTACCAAGACCACGTCATATTCAGCCGCATCGACGGTGATATTCATTTCAGGCGCCGGTTCATCAAAATTATTTAAAGCATAGGTCGTTTCATCGCTGAGCTCTCCCAGCACCATCGCTTCTGCTTCATAATTCAATTGATTTAACAAGTAAGCCATAGAAATAGCTGATGTGGTCGCATCTGTATCAGGGCTTTTATGCCCAAAAACTTTTATTTTCTTCACATAGATTCTCCTTCTCATCATTTGTTTTTAGTATATCAAATATAAGCTTTTTTTTAATAAAGTTTAATACTCTTCTTCAAAAAAATACTTCATATAATAAGCAGGCTGTCCATCTGTTTCATCGAAAACAAAGCTTCCATTGCTCGTTCGCGTATTCAACGCTATGTCACTTGGCTTAAAGGTATATTCTTCTCCTAAATCCGTTACCGCAGTGACCGTTCTCTCTTCATCGTGCACTGGGATAATAAGAGAAACTTGATGAGGTTTTGCTTTAAGCTTTGTCAACAAGACTTGTCCTCGTCTATTTCTAGACATGGATTCAAGCTGATTGACGTCCATCTTTTTCATCGCACCACGTTGCGTAAACAGCATGAAAGGTTGTTCCCCCTTCTCATGACTCATTATGATACCAGAAACCACTTCATCCCTATCTTTTAAATCGATGGCTTGTACTCCCGCTGCATTGGTCCCCACAACAGAGACTTCTTCTAATGGGTATCTCAAACTGTACCCCTCTTGAGTTATTATTGTTACATCATATTCTTTTTCTGAATCTACATGCACTACTCTTACTAATTCATCTGTGTCAGTCTTCAAATTGATCGCACGATAAAGTCGCGTATAATAAGTTTTTCTAGGTTCAAATTCAGAAGTTTTAGTTTGCTTGATATAGCCTTCTTTGGTTATAAAGACAAAGTTCTCATTCTCTGTCATTTCTTCCAATCCAAACGCTGCTACAATTTCTTCTCCTTCTGCTAAATTTAAAGATTGAGAAATATGTTCGCCGACATCTTTCCAGCGAATATCAGGTAAGCTATGCACCGGGCGATTGATTGCATTACCTTTAGAAGTAAATAAAATAACTTGCTCTAAAGTAGACATTTTTCTCACAAATATTGGGAAATCTTTATCTCTCAGCCCCACTTCTTCTGGTTCGCTGGAACCATAAGAGCGTAAGCTAGTCCGTTTCACATACCCTTCGCTGGTAATAACAACCATGACGTCTTCTGCTGATATGAGGACCTCTTTTTCTACTTCTAATTTCTCAATTTTTTCTTCTAGTTCGGAACGTCTTGAGTTCCCATACTCTTTTTTAACATCTCGCAATTCAGCAATCATGGTTTTATCTAAGCTTGCTTCATTCTCTAAAATATCTTTATAAAGAGCCATTTTTTCTTTTAACTCTTCCGCTTCCTTTTCAAGCTCTGTGATATCTGTATTTGATAGACGGTAAAGCTGGAGCGACACAATCGCTTCTGCTTGGGGTTCAGTAAAGTCAAAAGCCTTTTTAATATTCTCTTTGGAATCTTTTTTGTTTTTACTTTTTCTGATTGTGTCAATCACATCTTCTAAAATAGAGACGGCTTTAATTAAGCCTTCCACAATATGGTAACGATTACGAGCTTTATTATAATCATAGTTCGTACGCTTTAAGATGACATCGCGCCTGTGATCAATAAAAGCCTGTAAGACTCTTTTTATGCCAACCTGTTCTGGTCGTCTGTTATTGATAACAACCATATTCATATTATAATTCACTTGTAAGTCGATATTCTTTAATAAATAAGTCAAAATTCCATCAGCTGGAATACCCTTATCGAGCTCGATAACCACACGTAAACCTTCGCGATCCGTCTCATCGCGCACTTCAGCGATACCGTCAATTTCTTTATTCATGCGAATCGCGTCAATCTGCTGGACCATCTTCGCTTTGTTTACTTCATAAGGTACTTCAGTGATGACAATCTGTTCTTTGCCGCCGCGCAGTTTTTCAATTTCAGTTTTCGAGCGAACGACAATCTTGCCACGTCCTGTTTCATAGGCCTTTTTTATTTCTTCTTTTCCTTGAATGATACCGCCTGTTGGAAAGTCTGGGGCCGGCATATAACTCATGAGCTTATCGAGCCCTGCACCAGGATGCTGAATTAAATAGACCGTGGCATCGATAACCTCTGCTAGATTGTGCGGAGGGATATCCGTCGCGTATCCTGCTGAAATACCTGTCGCACCATTGACCAGAATGTTAGGGTAGCCTGCTGGGAAAACAACGGGTTCTTGAGCTGTATCATCAAAGTTGTTCACCCAATCTACAGTATCTTTTCCAAGATCTTCCATCAGCGCTTCTGAAACTTTGGACAGTCTGCCCTCTGTGTAGCGCATCGCAGCAGCAGGGTCGCCGTCCATACTCCCGTTATTACCTTGCATCTCAATAAGCGGCTCGCGCATCTTCCAATCTTGGCTTAACCTTACAATAGCGTCGTAGACACTGGACTCTCCATGGGGATGGTAGTTACCAATAACATTTCCCACTGCTTTTGCAGATTTCCTGAAACCTTTGTCCCATGTGTTTCCTTCTTCAAACATCGCATACAAGATACGACGCTGGACTGGTTTCAAACCATCACGAACATCTGGGATAGCACGGTCCTGAATAATATATTTTGAATATCGGCCAAAACGCTCTCCCATAATTTCTTCTAAGGGTAAACGTTGTATATTGCTGTCATGTGCCATGCTTATTCTTCCACTCCTTCTTCTGATACTTCTTCGAGGTGTACTTTTTCATTTTCTAAAATACTGCCCTCTTCTTCCAATGTGAACTCCACATTTTCTTCAATCCATTTACGTCTCGGTTCAACCTTGTTCCCCATCAAGACGCTGACTCTTTTTTCTGAAAGTGCCAAGTCATCGATGTTAACTTGGATCAAAGTACGCGTCTCTGGATCCATTGTCGTTTCCCAGAGCTGGTCTGCATTCATCTCTCCCAGACCTTTATAACGCTGCAGATTATAGTTCTTTCCAAAATCTTCTAATTCTTCTTCTAACTCTTCGTCCGTCCAAGCGTAAGCAGATTTTTCGTTCTTTCCTGAACCTTGTGTCACTTTGTAGAGAGGAGGCAGTGCCAAGTATACTTTACCTGCTTCAATCAGAGGTTTCATATAACGATAGAAGAAAGTCAATAAGAGGACTTGAATATGGGCGCCATCCGTGTCCGCGTCCGTCATAATGATAACTTTATCATAATTCGAGTCCTGGACATCAAACTCCGCACCGACCCCTGCTCCAACAGTGTAAATAATGGTCGCTATTTCTTTATTTTTTTGGATATCTTCTATCGAGGCTCGTTCTGTGTTGATGACCTTTCCGCGCAGAGGCAGAATAGCTTGAAACTTTCTGTCGCGTCCCTGCTTAGCCGATCCACCAGCAGAGTCCCCCTCAACAAGAAAGAGCTCATTTTTCTTCGAATTTTTACTCTGAGCAGGTGTCAGTTTCCCAGAAAGTAGGGCTTCGCCATGCTTTTTATTCTTGCTGTTACGTGAACTTTCACGCGCCTTGCGTGCAGCTTCTCTTGCATCTCTAGCTTTTAAGGCCTTGCGGACAATATCTTTACTTATTTCACCATTTTCAGCTAGAGTAATTCCAAATTGTTCATAAGCGATTTGTTCTGTTGCAGAACGAGCTTGAGGCGTCCCGAGCTTGCTCTTGGTCTGTCCTTCAAATTGAAGGATACTTTCCGGAATACGCACAGAAAGAACGACGACAATACCTTCTCGGATATCAGACCCATCTAAATTCTTGTCTTTCTCCTTCAATTGACCTGTTCTGCGCGCGTACTCGTTAAAAGCACGCGTAAGACCTGTCTTAAGGCCGATTTCATGAGTCCCGCCATCAATCGTACGAACATTATTGACAAAAGAAAAGATATTTTCTGCATACGCATCATTATATTGAAGAGCAGCTTCTACTTCGATTCCGTTCACTTCCTCCTCGAAATAAGCCACATCTGTCAAAACATCTTTATCTTCATTGATATAACGGACAAAATCTTTAATTCCATCTTCAAAATGAAAGGTTTGTTCAGTTTCCGTGCGTTCATCAACAATTGTCATTTTTACATTTTTCAATAAAAAAGCGGATTCACGTAAACGTTCGCTGATAATATCATAAGAAAATTCAATATCCTTAAAAATTTCTGGATCAGGTAAAAAGCGGACTGTAGTTCCAGTATTAGTTTTTGTGGTCGTTCCTGTTTCTTCTAAACCTCCAACAGGTTGTCCTCCATTTTTGAAAGCTTGTTCATAAATTTTTCCGTCGCGTCTGACTGAAACAACTAATCTTTCTGAGAGTGCATTAACAACACTTGCTCCTACTCCGTGAAGACCTCCAGATGTTTTATAACCTCCTTCTTGCCCAAATTTTCCTCCCGCGTGTAAAACGGTAAAAATAACTTGGATAGTCGGCACACCAGATTCGTGCATTCCTGTTGGCATACCTCTTCCGTTGTCTCTGATAGAAATACTATTATCCTTATGTATTTTGACATTGACTTCATCAGCAAATCCCGACAAAGCTTCGTCAACCGCATTGTCTATAATTTCAAAGGCTAAATGATTCATACCTCTTGAGTCTGTTGAACCAATGTACATTCCAGGTCTTTTTCGGACGGCTTCCAGCCCCTCTAGAACCTGTATGGATTGATCATCATATTGTTGTGTCATTGAAAATACTCCTTATTTAAGTTATCTTTAAAAGCATATGTTATATTTAGTTAAGTGAATGAAATTTAAGCGTTTGTTTAGAATCTTATCGATTAGTTTATGTGTCTTTCTATTCACGCAACTAAGTCAAGAAGCTTAGTTATAAGCCTCTTAACTCTCCTATTATACATTAATTCTCTGATTAGCGAAAGTTTGTTCGTATTGGACAAAGATAGTCAGACTATTTAACTGTAGCTTTAAGAATATAACGGTTGTGACTGACAAATGCAAATGAGTCTTTAGTATGCATATAGCCGATCTTATTATTAAATGATCGTAATCAACATGATAATGAAAATATTGATGAGGTGCAAAAATGATTTGGAAAGTAATACTCTGTTCTATTCTTGCTTACTTACTTGGTTCTATCCCTTCAGGAGTTTGGATCGGTAAATATGTTTATGATATCGATATTCGATCAGTCGGCAGTAAAAACACGGGAACGACGAATGCTTTCCGTGCATTCGGACCTGTAGGGGGCGTGCTTGTCTTCCTTGCTGACTTCTTGAAAGGTGCTCTTGCTGTTTGGATTCCGGTGTGGTTAGGCGTCGACTTTATCCACCCGCTCTTTTTTGGGGTCATCGCGACCCTAGGCCACGCCTATCCTGTTTTTTCTAATTTTAAGGGCGGTAAAGCTGTGGCTACGGCTGCAGGCATCGCTTTTGCTTACAGTCCGCCTTTTCTCCTTCTCAACTTAGGTATCTTTTTTCTGGTCCTCTTTTTATCCAGCACAGTCAGTTTATCGAGTATTTTGGCAATCATCACCGCTTTTTTTACATCATTTTATTTTCAAGATTCTCTTCTCACTGTTTTGATTTTTATAGTAATGGCTCTTGTTATATATCGACACCGTGAAAATATAAAAAGAATCATCAATAATGAAGAATCTATGGTGAGTTTCGGATTAGGGAACTATTTAAGAAATACTAACAAAAAGGAATGAAGATAAACAGGCTAAAAGCGTAAGATAGGTAGTGTAAACTACGATATCTTACGCTTTTTTTAGTATTTATAGAAATTAAAGAATATAACGACTTAAATCTTCATCTTCAGCAATATCTGCTACTTTCTCATCGACATACTCAGCAGTGATGGTCACTTCTCCGCCTGTCATGTCAGGTGATTCGAAGAGTAACTCTTCTAGTACTTTCTCTAATATCGTGTGTAAACGTCTTGCACCTATATTTTCTGTATCATTATTTAAGTTATAAGCAATTTCGGCAATACGTTCAATAGATTCATGACTGAATTGCACAGCGATATTCTCTGTAGCTAATAAAGCTTGATATTGTTTAATTAAAGCGTTATTAGGCTCGGTTAAGATACGGAAGAAATCTTCGTCCGTTAAATCATCGAGCTCGACACGAATAGGGAAACGTCCCTGTAGCTCCGGAATCAAGTCATTTGGCTTGGACATGGAGAATGCTCCTGAGCCGATAAATAAAATATGATCCGTCTTAATATTTCCATATTTTGTCTGGACGGTTGTACCTTCTACGATCGGCAGAATATCGCGCTGCACTCCTTCACGAGAAACTTCGCCCGATTGTTCATTTTTTGAAGTTATTTTATCAATCTCATCAAGGAAAATAATTCCTGAATTTTGAGCGAGTTTGATTGCCTCGCCTTGAATATCTTCTACTTTAACCATTTTATCTCTTTCTTCATCCGTGAAGATATCGACCGCTTCTTCAACAGTTACTGTACGTTCTACACGACGTTCAGGCTGCAGTGCTGAAAGGGAGCTCAAGTCAATGCCCATCTGCTCAAGACCGGGGTTCATTCCACCCATAGGCTGTTTATTTTCTGCAACAGAGATCGTTACTTCTTCATGGAGACGGCGGCCATTCTTGATATCCTGTACGATTTCTTCTCTCTCTTTTTCTAACTCTGGAGTGACTTCCTCTTCTTCTTGTTGCTGCTGGAAGAAACCTTGACCTTCCCCGCCCATGTTTTGCATCAGTTGGCCAAAGGGATTATTTCCGTAGTTTGATGACTTTTTCTCTCCTGGGGCCAGAGCTTTCGCAACACGTTTAATCGCATTGTTTCTAGCTTCTGGCGTAATTCTCTCTTGTTTTTCTTGACGGATGATACGAATCGCCTGTTCTACCAAGTCACGCACCATGGATTCGACATCACGGCCGATATAACCTACTTCCGTAAATTTTGTAGCTTCTACTTTGGTGAAAGGAGCTTTAACGATATGAGCCAGGCGGCGGGCTATTTCAGTTTTCCCTACCCCCGTGGGTCCAATCATCAATATATTTTTGGGCGTAATCTCCTCTTGCATCTGGTCATCCAGCTGCAGTCGACGGTAGCGGTTTCTCAGCGCTACAGCCACTGCTTTTTTAGCCTCATCTTGACCGATGATATATTCATCTAGGGCATCGACAACTTCTTTTGGTGTCATATCTGCTTCTGAAATCATCCTTCGTCCTCCTCAAAACTCTCTACAATAACAGAATGGTTCGTATACACATCGATATCTGCAGCAATGTGTAAACTCTTCTCAGCGATCTCGCTGGCTGTCATGTCTGGGGCACTCGCCTTCAAGGCACGAGCTGCCGCTAAGGCATAGTTACCGCCTGAACCTACTGCTAAAATGCCATCGTCTGGTGAAATGACTTCTCCGCTTCCTGATACTAAAAGCATATCGTTCACATCCATCACGATGAGCAGCGCTTCTAAGTTCTGCATCATTTTATCTCCGCGCCATTCTTTCGCAACTTCTACTGCTGACCGCATGAGGTTTCCGTTATATTTATTTAAATAGTCTTCGAATTTTTCTTCTAGGGTAAAGGCATCGGCCACACTTCCTGCAAATCCTACAATGACTTCATCATTGTAGAGGCGACGTACTTTTTGAGCCTTACCCTTCATCATGACAGTTTCACCCATCGTTACTTGACCGTCTCCGGCCATAGCACTCTTACCATTATGGTCTACTGCTAATATCGTAGTTGCATGAAAATCCATACTTCACTTTCACTTCTCTTTCTGTTTATTGTTTGTTCGCTCTCGGAAAAAACTTTTTATAATCTGCCTGCAGATGTTCTTTTGTAACATGTGTATAAATTTGGGTTGAAGATAAAGAGGCGTGACCCAACAACTCTTGAACCGTCCGCATATCTGCCCCATTATCTAGCAAATGTGTTGCAAAAGAGTGGCGTATCATATGCGGATGTAAATTTGCTGTTAGACTCGTCTTTTTGATAACTTCTTTGAGTATATATTGCACTCCACCAGCTGTCAACGGATCACCATGATGGTTTATAAAGAGATAATCATGTTCTTTCTGATGGTGATTCATTATTGGTCTTCTGCCCTCTTTTAAGTACTCCTTGATACTTTCCGCTGCGAAATGCCCAAAGGGGACATAACGTTGTTTATTTCCCTTTCCTTTTACGAATAAAAGGCCCATCTCAAAATCGATATCCTCTATATGGACATTGACACACTCGTTCACGCGGATACCTGTACCATACAATAACTCTAACAGAGCTGTATTACGAAAGTCTAAGGGTTTCGACCCTCTCGTTGCTTCAAATAACTCTTTCATTTCTTCTTCGTATAAAAAAGAGGGCAAGTCCAAGCCTTGTTTTCTGATATTGAGATAAGAAAAGGGATTTTCTTCAACTTCTCCGTTGTTTAATAAAAACTGATAAAAAGATCTGAGAGATGATATTTTTCGTGATATTGAATTTCTAGAATACTCTTGATCCGTTAAAAAGCCGAGATAGACTCTGGCATCCGTTGTGGAGACTACAAGCAGCTCGCTGTCTCCAGTATTTCTTAAAAATTCACTGAAATCAGACACATCTTTACTATAAGCTTCTATTGTTAAAGCTGAATAATGTTTTTCATTTTTTAAATAGGAGCTGAAAATCTCAATCCAACCTTTACTCTTCACCTTATCATCCCTCCATAAAGTACCATAATTTATCGTATCATATCTCGATATTTAAGAAAAGTTATTTGTAAGGCAGCAGATTCGGTTACCTCAGGTACTTCCATATCAAAAAATTGACCCTTTTTGAGTTAAAAGGGTCAATGAGTTCATAAGCTATGTCAGCGTTGGACTTCTTCTTCATAATCGCCATTCGGACAAACTACTTGAGTACTGCCGCGTTTCTTTTTCTCTACGAGGTAAGTATCGCATTTTGGACAGTCTCTTCCGATAGGCTTATCCCAACTTGAAAAATCACAGTCTGGATATCGGCTGCATCCCCAGAATACACGATTTTTCTTAGTTTTGCGTTCTACCACATCGCCTTCGCCGCATTTTGGACAGTCGACCCCTATTTTTTTCAAAATAGGTTTGACATTGCGGCAATCTGGGAAGTTAGAGCAACCGTAAAACTTACCATAACGCCCCAGCTTAATGACCATGGGGTTGCCGCAGACGTCACAATCAAATCCTGCTGGCTCGTCTTTGATCTCAATCTCTTCTGCATTCTCTTTCGCGTATTCAATTTCTTTATGGAAAGGACGGTAGAAGTTGTCGATAACTTGACGCCACTCTTTTTCGCCTTCTTCAATGTTATCGAGATCTTCTTCCATTTCCGCTGTAAATTCGACATCTACAATATTAGGGAAGTATTTAGATACAATATCGTTAACGATTTCACCGAGTTCAGTTGGAACGAAACGCTTGCCGTTCATCGTCACATAGTAACGCCTTCTCAACGTTTCAAGAGTTGGTGAATATGTTGACGGACGTCCTACCCCTTCTTCTTCTAAAGTTTTAACCAGAGAAGCTTCATTGAAACGAGCAGGCGGCTGAGTGAAATGTTGCGAAGGTTCAATTTTATCTGCTTGAACCGTATCTCCTTTTTCCAGCTCAGGAAGAATATTATCTTTATTTTTCTTTCCTTGATCTTTATATACTTTTAAGAAACCGTCAAAACGCTGAATCGAACCATTTGCTCTGAACACTACTCCGTTTTGCTCCAGATCTAAACGTACGGTATCGAAAACTGCTGAAGTCATCTGACTTGCTACAAAGCGAGACCATATCAAGTTATAAAGTTTGTATTGATCTTTAGAAAGGGAGCTTTCGATGTCTTTAGGCATAATTGTGACATCTGTCGGACGAATTGCCTCATGGGCATCCTGATTTCCAGCAGACTGCTTATCTTTACGTGGTTTGTTTCGAGAATATGTTGATCCATATTCTTTATTGATAAAATCATGCGCTTTCGTTCTCATCGTATCCGATATACGAGTGGAATCTGTACGCATGTAAGTGATAAGTCCAGTTTTTCCACCTTTACCTATCTTAACACCTTCATAGAGCTGCTGCGCCACGCTCATTGTTTTTCTCGTTCTGAAGTTCAAACGATTTGCGGCATCTTGCTGCAGGCTGGAGGTTGTAAAAGGGGGTCTTGGATTACGGCGGCGTTTACTTTTGTTAACAGACTGGACAATCCAATCTTCATCTGTGTCTAAACGGTCGAGCACTTGATCGACTTCTTCTTCAGTCTTCAAGTCCGCCTTGCTACCATCTACTTCTCTTAAAGAAGCTTCGAATTTATCTTTATCTTTTTTAAATATTCCCGAAATTTCCCAGTATTCTTCTGGTGTGAAATTACGAATTTCTTTTTCGCGATCAATGATAATCTTTAAAGCTACGGATTGAACGCGTCCCGCACTTAAGCCACTTTTCACTTTATCCCATAAAATCGGACTGATTTCATATCCAACGATACGATCTAACACTCTTCGTGCTTGTTGAGCATCTACGAGATCTTTATTGATGCTGCGCGGGTTGTCGAAAGACGCTTTGACTGCGTCTTCAGTGATTTCATTAAATACAATTCTATTGTCCGCTTCTGGATCAAGCTCTAAAGTTTTTCCAATATGCCATGCGATGGCCTCTCCTTCGCGGTCCGGGTCGGAGGCAAGATAAATATTTTCAGCTTTCTTAGCATGTCTCTTTAAATCTTGAATCACAGGCCCTTTCCCCCGCACAGTTATATAGTCTGGTTCATAGTCATTTTCAAAATCGATACCCATTCGGCTCTTTGGCAAGTCTTTCACGTGGCCAACACTAGCCACTACTGTGTAATCTTTTCCCAGATAACGCTCGATTGTTTCTGCTTTAGCCGGGGATTCCACAATGACTAAATTTTTCTTCGTTTTTTTCTTCTTAGCCATGGAATTCTCCTCTCAATGTCTCTATATCACTTTTCGTTACCAAATCGCTAGTATCTTATGTAAATCATTTTAATTTGTCAAATATTTTCTTTTAAGCTTTTTTACGAGTTCTATCTTAATACGTAAAAAAATCGAGTGGTCTCTGCTCCTTATCAAGGTCTCAAAAAAGAGAGTGGGATTTTATCTATCTTTCACAAAGGCAAATCTTCTAAAACATCCGAAGCTGTTAAAACTAATTTTGCTCCATGTTTGATTAAATCATTCGTGCCTATAGAAAGCTCTTGAAAGATAGTTCCAGGTACAGCAAACACTTCTCGCCCTTCATTCAGAGCGATATTAGAAGTAATCAGGCTTCCACTGCGATATTCTGCTTCGATGACCACCGTACCAAAAGACAGCCCTGCAATAATCCGATTGCGCATCGGAAAGTGTGCTCTGTCGGGGCCCGTGTCCAGAGGATATTCTGATAAGAGAAGGTGATTCCAAGCTATTTGCTGCTGAAGGTTTTTATTTTCTCGGGGATAGACGATATTCAACCCTGTCCCAAGGACTGCGATGGTTTTGCCATTGTTCTCTATAGCTTCTCTATGAGCAAAGGTATCAATGCCACGCGCTCCACCACTAACAATCGCAAGCCTTTGAGCTGTAAAATCTGGCATTAGCTTTTTCAATACAGCCTGACCGTAATTGGTTCCTTTTCTAGAACCGACGATACTTAACATAGGAGCAGCTAATAGAGTAATATCTCCCGCATAAAAAAGACCTAGAGGCGGGTTGTATATCTCTTTGAGCTGGTCAGGATAATATGAGTCTTCTATAAAAAGCCAGTTTCCTCCCTCACGCTTTAATTTTTCCCAACTTTTTTCTAAATCAAATTTTTCTAAAAAAGTGAGTAAATTGGCTTTTTTTTCTCTTTTGATCTGACTTTCTACTATTGTAGTGTAGAAAGAGAGAGACTCTCGATAATGAGATAAAATTTTGTGCTTTTCTTCTATAGTCAGAGCGGGGTAATGAGCCAGAGCAAAACCGACATCTTTCCGCGAGTAGTGAGTGCGTATTTCCATAATTTTCACTTCTTTTCTTAAGGGTTTATTTATAAAATACGTCACTTTTACATCATTTTACGAAAATTAATGAGAATACTTTCTTACCGGAGCAAAAGAGTATCGGTGTATCGGGCTTGGTCCATATTTTTTCAGAGCAGAAAGATGTGCTCTGGTTCCGTAGCCTGCATTATTTCCAAAGTCGTATTCAGGGTATCGTTTGCTATAATCCTGCATCATGCGGTCTCGAGTAACTTTAGCGATGATGCTGGCAGCTGCTATAGAATAACTTTTAGCATCTCCTTGAAGAATAGATTCTTGTGGCGTATCGACAGGCAGAGTCATCGCATCTATCAATAACATATCCGCCGCAATGTCTAAGTCATCGACGGCTTTCTGCATCGCTAAACGAGCCGCTTCTAGTATATTTAAAGCATCAATCAATTCTGATTCAACAACCCCTAAACCCACTGCGACTGCTTTGCGATAGATTTCTTTATAATAATACTCACGTTTAGAAAGTGACAATTTTTTAGAGTCTGTTATTCCTAAAACAGAAAAGTCAGCAGGTAAGATGACGGCTGCTGCGACCACAGGACCTGCGAGCGGCCCTCTCCCGACTTCATCAATTCCGGCAATTTTTGTATAGCCTTTATTTTGGTAATGTTCTTCATAAACAAGCATTTCAGTTTTTTTCTCGATCATCTTTTTTATTTTATCTTGGCGATTTTGCCATTTTTTTAAGGAATTTTGTACTCCCTTTCGCTTGTCAGCCGTCAATATTTCTAAAAGATGAGCATCTAATTCTTCTGTTTCGTTTAGCTTTTTTTCGATCTCTTTTACTGTGTAGTCTGATAAATGACGAGACATTTAATAATCCTTCCAGTCTTCTTCTACACGATCAAAAGTTACCCGACCAAGGAGTCCTTTACGAATTTCATTGATGATAGTCTGACTGCCTTGTTCATAATCATCTTGAAAGCCGCGTTTTTTTGTAATAGCAAGCAACAGGTCGACTGTGTTTAGTTTTTCTTCCTCTTCTGTTAGCTTATATCTTTTAGAAAGAGCACCAGGATAGTATTGTTGTAGGTAATCCATAGCATAGAGGGCAGTGTCATCGATGTGGACGACACGGTCACTGATTGCTCCAGTAATAGATAACCGTAAACCTATTTCTTCACTATCAAATTTTGGCCATAAAATCCCCGGTGTGTCTAAAAGTTCAATAGAACCTTGTCTAATCCACTGCTGTCCTTTAGTAACGCCAGGTGTATCTCCGATCTGCGCTACTTTTTTTCCCGCTAAACGATTAATCAAAGTAGATTTTCCAACATTCGGTATACCGGTTACTACAGCACGCAATGCGCGTTCCTTTAGTTGTTTCTTTTCGCAGCGCTCTTGTCTGCCACTTTCATTGAGTAGCTCTAGAGCAGCCTTTTCGATCTGATTGACTTGTCTCTTTTCATTGACATCGACAAACAATACTTTTTCACCGTTTTCACTGAACCAATTGAGCCAGCGGTTACTTTCCCGTTGATCTGCTAAATCATTTTTCAAGAAGATAATCAGACGAGGTTTCTCTCCTATTATCTCTTCAATATCTGGGTTCTTGCTGGACATTGGAATACGCGCATCACGTATTTCGAAAACCACATCTACTAATTTTAATTTTTCTTGGAATTCTTTCTTCGCTCTGGACATGTGTCCAGGATACCATTGAATTGCCATTTCTTTCACTCCTTAAAAATAAGCCAACCTTGCAGTTGGCCTATTCTCTCTATTCTATTGCTATATCCGTGTCTTCTGTAATTTCTTGAGGCATATCGTTGACAAACCCAAAGTGGGATAAGGGCCAAATTCTTAAGTTCGCTATACCGGTAATATCTTCCTCTTGGATGAAGCCAAAAGAACGACTATCTTTCGAATTTATTCTGTTGTCTCCCATGACAAAGTAAGCTCCCTCTGGCACAGTGGATACTCCTGTCACTTCTTCGAGCTTGAAATCCATACTGTAAGATTCCCAATTTGGGACTGATTCTTCTAATTTATCAACATAAGGCTCCTCGATATGATTGCCATCAATGAATAGTTCACTGTCTTCATAAGCAATCGTGTCCCCCGGCGCTCCAATGACGCGCTTAATATATTGCTTTTCTGGATCATCAGGTGCTGGGAAAACCACAATATCGAAACGTCCAGGGTCCGTTATTTTGTTTAATATGAGACGATCGCCATGGTGCAGCGTAGGCTCCATCGAGGGCCCATCCACACTGATCGGCACGAATAAAAAACGTTGAACAAAAAACGCTATAAGAAACACTATGGCGAAATAGAACACTAACTCTAATATCTCCATAAATGCCGACTTTTCGTTTTCTGCTTGGTTTTCTATACTTTTAGAAATCTCTTTGTTTTCGTCTCCCATTAAAAAGCCTCTTCCTTCTCATTTATTCTCAAGTCAACGGTCTTATTTTATTGAACGAATAATCTGAACTGCTTCTTCATACTGACGATCATTTTCTTGAATCAACTTTTGTAGACTTTCTACTAATTGGACTGCTGTTTGTCCCTCTACCACACCTGTACTCTCAAGACCCTGGTCAGATTGAAAAGCCTGCACTGCTTCTGTTGTCGCGCTGTTAAATTCATCACTCTCATCGACATTATAACCCAACGCACCCAAAATATCTTTAACATTTTTAACTTCGTCAGATGCTTGGCCCTCTTCATATCTTTCTCCGGGATTAATATAGAGCAGATTATGATAACTAGGTTGTTGTATTTCCTGATCAGGCGTGATGCCTTTTTCATTTATCCATTCGCCTTCGGCTGTCAGCCATCTTGCACTTGTGACTTTAAGGTCTCCGCTCACAGCTAAAGGATAAACACTTTGAACGGTACCTTTTCCAAAGGTTTTTGTTCCAACTAAAGGTATATCATAAGCCTGAGCAGCTCCAGCTACTATCTCTGAAGCACTGGCACTCCCCTCATTGATCAGAAATACAGCGTCTCCTTCATACTTAAATGAACCATACTCTTCTTGATCAGCGTTATAAGTCTCAGTATTTCCACTGCTGTCTTCTACTGCCATGATAGGCTCCCCTTCAGGAACAAAAATATTTGAAATTTCTAGGGCTGAAGTCAAGAGTCCGCCCGGGTTAGATCTGAAGTCAAAGATTATCTTTTCTATCCTTTGATTTTGGAGATTTTCAATTGCCCCGACTAAATCATCATAGGTTGGCTCTGAGAATGAAGCGATTTCAATATATCCGATATTTGGATAGTCTGGATCTTGTTCGTAGGATACAGTTTCAACTGGTATGGAATCTCTTGTGACAGGAACCTCCAGTTCTGAATCTCCACGCATAATAGTCAGACTTACTTCGGTGCCTTGTTCTCCACGTATCTTCGAAACAGATTCATTAAGACTCAACCCTTCAATACTTTCGCCATCGATTTGGGTAATAATATCGCCAGGCTGAAGTCCTGCTTCTTCAGCTGGGGAATTTTTCATCGGCGAAACTATCCGCACAAAATTCCCATAATTCATTACTTCAGCTCCAATACCTTCAAAGCTTCCAGAGACATCATCATTAAAGCCTTCTGTTTCAACTTCATCCAGATACTCTGTATAGGGATCCTCGAGAGATTGCGCCATACCTTCTATAGCTCCTTCAACAAGCGTTTCATTCTCAGCTTCCATAAAATAGCTTTCTTTTAAAAGAGTATAGGCTTGTTGGATAGGTAAGAAAGAGGTAATTTCTGTCCCTGCCTCCTGGTCTGATTCTGTTACATAAATAGACTCTGTATCACTCTGAGTTTCTTGATTTCCGAATGTCCTCAATCCAAAGAAAGTACCTCCAATCGAGAAAATAGCGACAATAAAAAGAGAGATAAAATAAACAGAAGGTTTTACCCCACGCTTCTGTTTTTTAGATGTTTGCTCTCTTTCCTCTTCATGATTATCATGGTCTGTCATGTGATTCCTTCTTTCTCATCTTTTCAAATGTTAAATTGTTATAGATGCTGCCCATCTTCAGCTAGATATTGAGCCCATGCTTTATCGAAGGTGGTCATGCTGTCGACATAGGTTGCTTGAAGTTCTAAATATTCACTGATTTCTTCAAAATGTTCAGACTGTTTTGGAAATGATTCATCCACACTTGCATCATTAGCAAATTGAGCCATTTCATCGGTTGAATGACTATCTCTCTTCGACATTAAAAATTCATAAAAAGAACGCTGCATTTCGAAATCCTCCATTAACTTGACTGCTGTGTATTTTGTTACTATAAAATAAATAGTTTAAGTTTTTCTTTTAAATAATCTACTCGCACATCTTTCAATTATATTAATGAAAATACTTTAATTCTAACAAGTAAATTTCATCACTGTCCATGGGCTTATTATAGTTGTTTTTCATTATTGAAACGAAAGAGATCTTTATTATCGACTAAAACTTCAAGTTGGATATCATCGTTTCTCAAATCGAACTTTTCAACGAGCACCTGTACCTTATCCTCAATGATGAGACGGTTGAACATAATCAGAATAGATTCTTCTTCCGGTTTGATAGTAATCCAGGATGGCCAGTCTAACTGTCCGCCGATAATATTCATAACGAAGGTGACCGGCAATGACAGCCTGGAAATCTCGAGATCAACAACATCTAATTTTAAGTCTCCATTTACTAAAGGCTGGGGAGCGAGGGTCATCCGATAAGGGAGATCGAGTGCAAAAACCTCGACGACTCCTTCAATTTTGACCGACTCATCTATCGAAACAGAAAGAGTCGGTTCACCTTGAGAAAGCGATGTTAAATAATCATTTGCGATTCTAGTGAGCTCTGATTGAGAAACTTGGACCTTAAAAGCATAAGGACCTCCTGATTCTTCGTTTGTCAAAGGAATATCAACTTGTTCTACATTTTCTTGAGGAGTGATAGAAATAGATAGCCAATAGGCCCCTATAAATAAATTAAAAAGAAGCAGGAGTACAAAAGCCCATTTCCATGGGTTGTATCTCCCCTTCTTCCTAGGATTATCGGAGTAAGTTTGCTTTTTATCTTCTTTACTCATATCTCATCCCTTTATGTTTTATTTTCTTTCATACATTTCAAAGGTGTGGGGATAAGGATTATCTTCATCTACAATCCCCTCTTCAGATTTCACGAGTTCCCATTGGTCGTAATCTACTTCTGGAAAATATGTATCTCCTTCAAAGGTTTCATGAATGAGTGTGCGATACAGACGATCTGCCTTATCTAAAAACTGTTCGAATACAATCGCACCACCTGTAACGAATAGAGGCTTGTCGCTTTTTTCTGCATATTCTAGAGCCTCATCTATCGAATGAATCACAAGCGCTCCTTCGGCTTCATAATCCTCATTACTTGTTAAGATCAAATTCTTTCTCTTCGGCAAGGGAGCGGTAGATAAAGTTTCGTAGGTTGTTCTTCCCATGACGACATCTCCCTGCAAGGTTACCTCTTGGAAATGTTTAAGATCATTAGGTAATTCCCATGGCATCCCTTGGAACCCCTCTTTTTGTCCAATCAAACCCTTTTCATCCTGAGCCCATACTAAACCAATCACTTTTATCTCCCCTTTGAATTATCACTGTATCTACCCTACATTTATACTTTGGTTTATAAAAATATCATCTTTTTTATGCCGATAACTTATAAGTATCTAATTATTATGTTCACTCATCCATTTTATCAAAAATCGTCCGATTAACAAAGTATTAGTAATATTTCAGGCATCCGATTTATGACGCGCATTCTTTTCCTTTAGCATGACACACATCGGATAATGTCTTTATTATGAATTCAAGGATAGTTCTTATATAATAGATTTATTAAATAAAGAACGGAGAATAGTATGTCAAATCAAAAAAAATTCCCCAAAGATGTTATGCGTGTATTGAAAGATACGAGCCGTACCTTTTTTATACCTATTAATTTCTTAAGAAGAGATTTGAAAGAAGCTGTTGCGACTGCTTATTTAATCTATCGAGCAATCGATGAAATCGAAGATCATGAAACGCTTCCTAATGAAATGATTTCTACTATGCTGCTCCAGATCAGC
The DNA here is from genome assembly GCA_043424675.1 of Carnobacteriaceae bacterium. Taxonomy (GTDB): domain Bacteria; phylum Bacillota; class Bacilli; order Lactobacillales; family Carnobacteriaceae_A; genus JBHWPB01. The sequence goes on from JBHWPB010000035.1 coordinate 37,770, forward strand.
GAACTCTTCAAAGAACCATTTACCGAAAAAGAATATTTTGCAATCATTGAGCCTATTAAAGAGGAGTTGCCAGAAGTCACTGTGCGTCTGGTTGACTGGTTCGAAGCCTGCCCGGAGACCGCCCGACCTCTTATTCGTGAAACAGGTTCGGAAATGGCCTATGGCATGAGTAAATGGGCTAAAAGAAACTGGCAGATACGTACAGAAGAGGATTTAGATGAGTATACATACTATGTTGCCGGTAGCGTTGGTGTTTTACTGTCTAAACTCTGGGACTGGTCTTATGGTTATGACGGTGATCCTGATTATGAGCTTTCTATCGGTTTCGGACGGGGGCTGCAGGCAGTTAATATCATCAGAAATGAAGATGAAGACTATGAAGAGCGAGGCGTAGATTTCGTCCCAGACGGTTGGACACAAGCAGATCTCTTCGCTTATGCGGATAAAAACCTTGAAAAAGCTGATGCTTATATCGATACTTTATCCGAAAAATCAACGATCCTCTTCTGCCGACTGCCACTAGAATTTGCTTATAAAAGCTTAAATGCGATAAAGTCGGGTCGCGAAAAAATGAACCGTCAGGAAGTTTACGAAACCGTGGAAAAAGTACAATCAGAAGTTGATGAAACTTAGATAATAGGGAGATTAAATAAGTTTCAGGAAAAATTCATTCTCGATAAAAAAGGATCGTCGCATCGTATAATGCGGCGATCCTTTCATTTTTAGAGAGATGAGATTTTACTCTCTCATACCTTTTATTTATTCCAAGCGCTTATCGCTTCTTCAATCAATCTCTCTGCTAACTCTCCGAGACTATACCCAGCCTCTTCAGCCATCAGCGGATAGTGGGCGTAACCCTCTTCGAGTGCCGGAAGCGCATTGAGTTCAATCACATTGGGTGCCCCCTCCGCATCGAGTTTGACATCGACACGAGCATACTCAGAACCTTCAATGGCTTGATATGCTTTCAGCACAACATCTTCAATCTCTTCCTGCAATTCAGGAGAGATATCTGCTGGAACATCGCGCGCCACAACATTGTCGGCTTTAATATCAACGGTTTGAATTGCCAGTTCATATTCTTCAGGTACTTTCACTTCTAAAATTGGAAGGACTTCTGGATTCTCTGTCCCCAAAACAGCAACAGAGAATTCACGGCCGGGCAAGAAACCTTCAACCAAAGCTGGTTGGTCAAAGTCTTCAATCACACTTTTTACTTGCTGTTTTAATTCTTCTTTATTTTTCACCAAGCTGTCATTTGTGATCCCGACAGCTGAACCTTCGCGAGCAGGTTTAACAAATAACGGAAAATTCATGTCATCATTTAAATCTGTATCTTCCGAGTCAAATAGTTGAAATGGAGAAACAGGGACACCGGCTTTCTCAAAAATCGCTTTGGCATATTCTTTGCTCAATGAAATAGCTTGAGTCAATAATGAAGAGCCCACAAACGGAATATCCAATAGTTCTAACATCCCGACAACATTCGCTTGCTCTTTTTTACTGTTGAGGCCTGTACTTGAATTGAAAATGACGTCTAAGTCGCCTGCATCTTTAATATCTTCTAAAAGAGATAAAGTGACGGGAATCATTTTTACCTCGTGTCCTTGTTCTTCCAATCCTTCTTTAATTTGTTTGGCGATAATTTCAGGTTGACGATAACTTCTCGGATCTAACTTCTTCTCTGCCACTGAGATATCTTTTGGCTTATTATAAACAAGTCCAACCTTATACATTTTATATATTGCCCCTTCACTTGTTTTCCGTCTATCTAAACCTTGCTACATTTTTCTTAATGAGTATACTAATCTCTAATTATTTAACTATACAATATAAATCATAGTAAATTTTTTTTTGAATCACAAACAAAACGAATGCTCTTTTAAACGTTTTGCTTTTAAAAGTTAAAATCTATCGACACAAGTTACTTTGTCCAAAGATTATTGTGAGATAGCATGCCAGTTGCTTGTTTCATGAATCAAACATACTGACTGAGGTATTCCCATCTCTCCATCTTTTCTTCTAATTTCTCATTCAGCTCTCGTCTCTCTTTTTCTAATTCTTGTAAACGGCCGAGGTCATTTCCTGCTGTCTCCATTTCTTCAGGTATCTCTGAAATCCTATCATCGAGCTCAAACAATTCTTCTTCGATGGTTTCCCATTCTTTTTGTTCGTGATAGTTCAAGCGTGTCTTTTCTTTCACTTTTGCTTCTTGTGTTTTTTCAGTTTTTGATTCAACGGACTGCGGTGCACTTTCTTTGGCTACGGTTTGATCATTCTGCTCAAGATAATCTGTCATGTTTCCAAGATAATCATCGATATGACCCTCACCTTGGAATACCAATAATTTGTCTGCAACTTTGTCTAAGAAATAACGATCATGGGAGACAGCTATGACTGCCCCTGGAAAGTCTTGAATGTAAGCTTCCAGAATAGTGAGTGTTTCAACATCTAAGTCATTCGTCGGCTCGTCCAACAGTAACACATTAGGTTCGCGAAGGAAAAGACTCAAGAGGTATAAGCGGCGCTTTTCTCCTCCAGAGAGTGTTCCTATCTTTTGATGATGAACACCTCGCGGAAATAAAAACTGTTCTAAGAGCTGACGGACATTGCGAATCTCACCTTCTGCTGTCTTAGTCTCTTCAGATATTTCTTGTAAGTATTCAATAATACGCTTGTCATCTTTCATACCTTCATTCGTTTGTGTGTAATAAGCAATACGAACGGTTTCCCCTACTTCTAAAACCCCTTCATCTAAAGGAAGGCGTCCAGCAAAAACATTCAGTAAAGAACTTTTCCCTGATCCATTTTTTCCAGTGATTCCCAGTCGCTCATTATTTTGGATGAGTATATTAAAATCTGATAGAATTTTTTTGTCGTCAATAGAAAGCGAGGCTCTTTT
>JBHWPB010000036.1:0-3928 GCA_043424675.1 Carnobacteriaceae bacterium
AACCAAGGCGCTACTTCTGTTGAAGTATGTTGGAAAGCGTCCTCAAATGCTTCCATCTGTTCATCCCATCTCTCCCGGTCATCGAGGTCGCTGAAAGAAAATTCCCAGTTTTTATCAGAATCATCTATTCGTTCCAGTAGCCGTTCTTTTTGAACGTCTTTCGAGACGTGTAAGTAAATTTTTATCATGTAGAAACCATTTTCAGCCAAATATTCTTCAAAATTTCTGACCTGCTTAAATCGTTTCTGCCAGATAGCCGAGTCCTGTTTCACCTCTTCGGGCAACGGTTCGTCTTCTATAGAATTATAGACGCGAGCAGCGATGAGTTCCTCATAATGGGAACGATTGAACACCCCGATGACACCTCGTTCCGGCATGGCATCATGCAGGCGCCACAGATAGTCATGGTTCAACTCTTCTTCATTGGGTTTATCAAAAGATGTGGTATGCAGAGCTTGTGGACTTAAACGCGAAAATAAATAACGCTCCGCTTCGTCTTTCCCAGCGGCATCCAAGGCTTGAAAAGCAAAAATAATTCCCTGCGTTTTTTCTGCCATCAGTTTATCCTGCCAATCCTGCAATGCTTCTGCATTCTCTTCTAATTGTTCTTCAATCTCTTTGTCACTTATCCCTTCCAAATCGGGGCGGGTGGGATAATCACTTAAGTTAACCGGCTCTCCGGCTTTCACCTTATATTTATCATAATCGACTTTATCCATTTCTATGTTCCTCCTCTTCCTATCTCTATTTTATATCAAACAAATGAAAGTGACGCCCAAAACCTCCTGAAAATTTGATTAAAATATAAAGAGACGAGTCTCTTCTATCTTTTACCCTCTTCAATTTATAATGTTTTTCTTATGCTGCTTCTTAGGATGCAATTTAAAAATAAAGATCTAAAGCAATTCGTCTAAAGGATAAAAGAAAACTCGTGAGATGTTGATAAAAAATTCTTTAATAGCAGGAACTTCCTTTGGCTCCTCCACAGTCTCTGGAAGGGTAGGTGCTTCTGCATTGTAGATGCGACTTTCTTGCATGATACTCTCAATGTTCTTCGTCAGTGCTTGCGCAAAGGGCGCGCTGTCTACCACCACAAGGTTTTCGGTACTTAAAAAGGTACTACGCGGATCTATGTTGAAGGAACCCACTAAGCTCAGCCGTTGGTCGATGAGGTAAGACTTGCCGTGGATCGATCCCTCTCCTTGATACCCATACACTTGGGCAGCACCTTCGAGTAAGTCCTCTCTATAGTTCAACATTCCGGCCATAGCAGGTAGATTCGGTGTCGAAAATTGCGAATTGGTTAAAACATGTACCTCGGCTTCTGAATTTTCGATATCTACTATTTCTTGCAGCTCTTCGTTCACAACAAAATAAGGGGACTGAGCGATGATTTGCTTCTCTGCTTCCAAGGTTAGAGCATTTAATGTTTCTAAGATGACAGGTTTCTTTTTTAGACGCTGAAGCGGATTAGAAATCAACGAAACCTTGTGGGTCGGATAAGAAAGATCATGCCAGTTTATTGCTTTCGCCAACCCATACTGTTCGTACACTCTCGCCTGTTCCAATTCAGTAACCAGCTCAACCTCTCCTTCTTGGGCTAAATTTTGATAGAAGCTGGCATAATCAGGATTTTCTTCTTCAGTATAGTCGTGATTCCATAATTCTTCGAAATACAATTCAAAATCTTGCAGCCCGCTTGTTTCTAATTCGGAATCCGTATTGTAAACGAGAATATCGCGGTCGTACACTTTTGCTTCAGGAACATCTTCTAAGTAGTATCTGTCACCGATATTCCTTCCGCCAGATAAGGCGTAAGTACCGTCTACTATCCAAAATTTATCGTACATTCTATTATTAAAAGTCCACGGTTTTAAGAGACTGAAGGGTTCGTAAAAGCGCAGTTCAATATGTGGGTGATTTACGATTGCCCAATAAGTTGGATTAAAAGGTCCATAAAGGTTTCGCGGCATATCGTTAAATAAAAGCTGTACCTCTACTCCGCGATTGGCTGTATCTAAAATCAAGCCATAGAAAAGATCTGTCACTTCATCGGAATCAATCGAATAGTTGGCAATCTTTACTGACTCTTCCGCATTTTCCAACAAATTGACACGTGTTGCGAGCGCAAACTCTGGATCTTCGATAAGAGCTGCTCGATCTGGGCCCGTTTTGTTGCCATAGAATTCACTGGTATCTCTACTGGAATCAACTGCTGGGTAGTCAATTAAAAAGATAAAAACACCGGTAAATAAGGCGTAAATCAGATAAATAGCCAGAATAACTTTAAATATCCTCCAAATCTTTTTCCAATACCGCAATACGTTACCCCCTTCCTATTTTTCTCAAAAAAATGAACTTATCGTAACTGCCTTAATTATACTGCGTCTTCACAAAGTTTAAATATTTAAAGCATTAATAGTGTGTGTTTCATAAAAAGACCATACACGATGCATGGTCGAAAATATTTTATCTTATCGTTTTAAACTCTTCCAGATCTGTTTTTAGATATTGATACATTGTCTTTTCAAAATTCTCATCCGTAACGGTTGGCGCTAATGGAATGTACTTCTCCCCTTCAGTCAGCAGTCCTTCGGTTTTCTCTAAGTCCCGATTGAAATATAGCTCGACAGCTGCTCGGTAACGGATGTAATCACTTTGTTTGACCTGCTTAAGTTGCTTATAGACTTTCGAGTCGACAAGCTTTGGTACATCTGGATGAAAAGGTTCGGTTAGCAGCAAGGTAAACAAATAATTCAAGACGACTCCTGGACGATGCCCTGCAAATAATTCGTCTCTATTTTCATAAAGCGCTTGATAGATCTTCCTGGCGCCTTCAAAGTCCTTTCTTTCAAGCAGATAGCTGGCGCGAAGCGAATGCATAGTCGCTGCATTGGGGTTTTCAAGAGAGGCATGAGTATCAAGGTCAACATACTTTTGGAGACTTTCTAAAGATGCACCCTCTACCATATCACGGTACATATACAATAAATGGGACACTTCAGAAGAAGCTTCTTCTCGCTTAAAATGCTGGACAATATTATAACCGTCTGTTCCTCGTAAGGGGACAGCATTGGTAATAGCTAAAAAGAAGGCACTCATTGAAGAGACGATGAAAAAATAAGCTAGCCATTCCACTGAAACCCTTTGGCCTAATAAAATAAAAAGCGCTCCTGTCACCACATTTATCAGGACACCGCTCGCATGGTAAAGGAAGAATGGCGTCTCTTCTCCTTCCTCTGTTTTGGGAGGTACCATCAGAGCTTGTCCCAGAATACCTGGAGTGTATTCTTCTCTCCTCGACAATCCCTCTTCTGTTTTAATCCAGACTGTATTGAAAAGGCGAAACATGATAAATTGATAGCCTGAAAGCAGCCCTCCAAGAAGATGGCCTGATTCATGCAAGATGACATGGAGTGGAAAGCTGATGATCGTTATTGCCAAGGCATAGACGATATCTAAAAAAGTAATTTCTCTAAGATAGGCAGCGATAAAGTAACCGCCCAGAGCTCCTATTGCCGCAAAAAACAGGATAAATAAAATGTTTTTGAGCGTATTCCCTCCATTTTCTTTTTTATTTTTCATCCACCTGCCCCTTTAATTTCAATAAACATAGGCTCTTTAAATTAAGCATTTCTTTTATCTTAATTAATTTTATCACATGTATTCGTTAGATAAAGTCCATATAATTGTGTAAAAGATAAAGGTTCTTTGTCAAATAGTGTTGGTGAGATAAATTAAGTTACTATCAGATCTATAATCATGTTTTTAAACAGAAGGAGTCCTGAGGACTCCTTTTTTGTGGGTTAAGAAGCAGAGTTATAACGTTCGCTTGCCTCAACCATCCATTGGTAGGGAGGATCAGGCAGCGTTTCTTTCACCTCTTTATAACGAGTCGTCAAGAGGATACGTGTCTTCAGATTTAAGA
>JBHWPB010000037.1:0-6531 GCA_043424675.1 Carnobacteriaceae bacterium
GGTGTAGTATCCTTCAGCGGTGTACAAAGATCTATTGATGACAGTCTCCAGCCTGTTTTCAGACATTATGAATAACAATTTGAATAAAATTATGAAATTCTTAAGTTCATTTGCGCTTATCCTCTCTGGTGCAAGTCTTGTAGGCCAACTATGGGGAATTAACGCTGGAGGTATCTTCTTAGAGGATAATGAATATGGTGCAATTATTGTATTCACTATAGCTTTCTTGGCATCTTTTGCCATCTATCTCTACATCAGAAGTAAAGACTTTTTTGATGACTGATAAAAAATTTGCAAACGAACATATTTAAAAATTAAAATCACCAGAGGGATCGGACCATCCATCTGGTGATATTTAGTATTGAGGGCTATAGTAAAGGGTTAACTTGAATTACATTAAACTGACTGGATCTACATAATCGTATCCTAAGTCTTCAGCAACTGGTTTGTAAGTTACTTTCCCTTTGTAAGTATTAATTCCTAAAGCAAACAATGGATCAGCTTTAGCATACTCTTCTACACCACGATTAGCGATGTTTAGAGCATAGTTCACTGTGTTCACTGCTAATGTTTGTGAAGCTGTATTCGGTACAGCACCCGGCATGTTAGCTACTCCGTAGTATACAATACCATTTTCACGAATGACTGGGTCACTATGTGTGGTCGGTTCATCGTAACCTTCAAAGTTACCCCCTTGGTCGATCGCAGGGTCTACAATAACTCCTCCTGGTTCGAAATCTTTAAGCATTTCTTGTGTCACTAATTTTGGAGCTTTACGTCCTGGAATTAGTACGGCACCAACGAGAATATCTGACTCTTTAACCGCATTATGTACTGTTCCTGAGTTAGAAGCGATCGTTTTGAGACGAGCGTGTCCGAACTGATTCTCTAGTTCACGACGACGGCGCGCATCCAATTCCAGAACTCTGACGTCCATTCCGAGTCCTAACAGGATTTCTGCCGCGTGAGTTCCTACGTTTCCTCCACCGATGATAGATGCCACACCGGCTTCAGTTCCTGGTACTCCACCTGGTACAATTCCTTTTCCGCCTTCAGTTTTCTGGAGGTAGTGACCACCAATTTGTCCAGCCATTGCTCCCGCAACTTCAGACATAGGTTCTAATAAAGGAAGAGAACCGTCAGCACGTTCAATTGTTTCATAGGCGACAGCAGTTACCCCTTCGTCTACTAATGCTTTGGTCACTTCTTCTTCGTTAGATAGGTGAAGATATGTAAAGAGGATAAGTCCCTCGCGGAAATATTCAAATTCTGATGGTTGAGGTTCTTTAACCTTAACAATCATCTCTGCTCTTTCCCACACTTCAGCAGCACTCTCAACGATTTCAGCACCTAACGCTTCGTAATCTTGATCTGGGAATGTAGAACCTTCCCCAGCCCCTGCTTCCACAAGCAGTTCGTGCCCAGCGTTAGCTAAAACCCCCGCACTAACCGGATCTAAAGCAACACGATTCTCATTGTCCTTGACTTCCTTTGGTAAACCGATAATCATAAAATGTAAACCCCTTTCTGAGTTTATACCCATTTTCCATATGTGGCACACATAGTAACAATGAACGATATATATATAGCGCTTACGAAAAACGCTTACATTCTCCTACAATGCGTACCCGCTTTGTAGTTTCCTACATCTCTTATTCTAGAACATTCTGAAATAATTTCAAGTCATATCCTTTTATATTTATTTAAAGTTTTAGTTTTGAACTCTCTTAAAGTTTTTTATAGCGAACAATACTTGATAAATAAGTATCCGCTTACAACAGTCAACCTTCATAAGTTATAGAATTTTGTTAAGACACTTTGCTTTCCTTAATTTCAGATTGTTTTTCATACAAACTATGTTATACTTAGAAGTTATGTGAATAATAATACCTTGTCTCTTCATCTTTATTTATAGATTTTTCATCAAAAAACACTTCATTTTTTCGAGCAACAATGAAGTGTTTTTTAAATTATTCAGATATATTCTGTGTTCTAAATTTCTCTTACTTTATATCCTAAAGACTCAATGACATTACGTGTTCTTTCTCCACTGGAATCTCTGGTTTGAACAGTGATTTCGATTTTACTGTCGGGACGATTGACAAAAATGTGAGTGATACTAATTTCATTATCAGCTAAAGCTTTCGTAATGTCAGCAATAACCCCTACTCGATCCTCTTCCACTTCAACAATGAAACGTCCGCCCGCTCCTTCATAGCCCGTCAGCTCGATAAGAGCTCTAAAAATGTCTTTATGAGTCATTATGCCAATGATATTCTCATCTTCATTCAACACAGGGAGAACAGTGATATCTCTATCAATCATGATCGTTGCTGCTTCCTCAATTAAAACATCCGGTGTCACCGTATAAACATCTCTAATCATCAACTCTTCTACAAGAACACGATCAAAAAGATAATTCATTTCATAAATGCTCAAACTGCTTACTTTTGAGGGTGAACTTTCAGCGATGACTTCTTCCGTCACAAGTCCAACAAATTTTCCGTTTTCTACAACAGGTATCCTATGGAAGTTATTCTTCTCCATGATATCGACTGCATCGGTGACTTTTGTTTCAGGCGGTACCGTCACCACATCTTTTGTCATAAAATGTTCTACGTTCATTTTTTATCCTCCTAAGTAAGCTTTCTGGATTTCATCGCTACCCAATAGTTCTTTCCCACTGCCTTCAGCAACAATTTTTCCAGTTTCGATCACATAACCGCGGTCAGAGATTTCCAGTGCGACATTCGCATTTTGTTCTACTAACAGTATAGTCGTTCCTCTCTCATTGATTTCTTCGATAATGTTGAATATTTCTTTAATAAAGAGAGGAGCTAATCCCATAGAAGGTTCGTCAAGCAAAAGTAACTCAGGATTCGATAATAAGGCACGCCCCATAGCTAACATCTGCTGTTCTCCCCCGGATAGTGTCTGAGCGTCTTGGTCTTTTCTTTCTGCTAAAATGGGGAAACTTTTGAAAACTCGTTCAACGTCTTTTTGGACTTGGTCAGAATCTTTTCTCAAAAATGCACCCATGTCTAAATTCTCCATGACAGTCATTCCATTAAAAACATGGCGACCTTCGGGCACTTGTGAAATTCCTTGAGAAACGATATCTCTTGTGGACTGAGTATGGATGGGCTGCCCTTTATACAATATTTCGCCCTCTGTGGGATCTTTAAGGGCAGAAATTGTGTTCAAAATGGTTGTTTTACCCGCTCCATTCGCTCCTATCAAAGAAACTATTTCTCCTTCTTGGACATTGAAAGAAACACCTTTGATAGCTTGAATGACACCGTAATGGACATTTAAATTTTTCACTTCTAACATCTACTCACCACCTAAATATGCACGAATAACATGTTCGTTTTCTTGAATTTCTTTTGGTGTTCCTTCAGCAATTTTTTTCCCGTACTCTAATACGTAAATACGTTCTGCGATATTCATTATAACATTCATATCGTGTTCTATGAGCACAATAGAGATGTCGTAGTTATCGTGAACCTGATAGATGAGCTCTGTCAACTCTTTACTTTCGCTTGAGTTCATTCCTGCTGCCGGTTCATCTAAAAACAGGAGTTTAGGATTTGTAGCTAGAGCTCTGACAATTTCTAATTTACGCTGATCCCCATAAGGCAAATTCGCCGCTTTATGATCATATACTTCTTGTAAATTAAAGAACTCTAGTAGCTCCATCGCATGGTCCGTCATATCATCTTCGGACTGATAAAAATTACCAGAACGAAACAAGGTTTGAAAAGTACCTGAACTCTCATCGTTATGCATACCAATCCGAACATTATCTAAGACACTGAGTTCTTTAAATAAACGAATGTTTTGGAAGGTTCGGCCTATTCCAAGTTTGCCAATTTCATGGGTTTTCTTTCCATTTAAGAGGTGAGTTTCTCCGTCTACGGTGAATTCAATGGTGCCTTCACTTGGTTCGTAGACCCCTGTCAACAAGTTGAAAAGGGTAGTTTTACCCGCACCATTTGGCCCGATTAACCCTACAAGTTCATTCTCTTTTATTTCCATGTCTACATCGGAAACGGCGGTTAACCCCCCAAAGTTCTTAGTTAATTCATCAATTTTTAACAAACTCATCTCAAACCTCCTCACTTTCTGAAGCGCCTCTAGGATCGGAGTTTCTATTGAAGATAGAACTCCATTTGAACTCATAGTTACCCAATAATCCTGAAGGCTTGAAAATCATGATGAGGATGAGCACAAGAGCGTATATAATCATGCGCCATGCTCCAAATTGTTGGAGATATAGGTTGATAAGTCCCAGAACGATTGCCGCAAACACGCTTCCTGTAAGACTTCCTATTCCACCGAAGACGACGATGATTAAGATATCAATCGAGCGGTCGAAGGTAAACTGACCTGGGTTGATCACTCCAAGATAAGAAGCATGGACAGATCCTGCTACTGCTGCCGCCATAGCACCCATCACAAAAGCACGTACTTTTAAGCGCGTCGTGTTCAATCCTAAGGAAGAAGCTGCAATTTCATCTTCACGTACAGCAATTGTTGCACGTCCGTGACTACTGTTAACGTAGTTTGCAATCACTAAAACGACTAATACCATAAAGATATAAGCAAGACGCCAGTCCATGTTATTAATTGGAATTCCACTTAAACCGGCTGCTCCGTTAGTTAAATCAGGCATATTTAAAATAGCCACGCGGATAATCTCTCCTACTCCAAGAGTAGCAATCGCAAGATAGTCTCCTTTTAGCCTTAGGATTGGATAACCGATTAAAAATGCGATGATACCGGTTATGATTACACCGACGACTACACTAAGCAATAATCCGCCGAGTCCCGGCATCTGACGAGTGATAATTCCTGTTGCGTAGGCGCCAATTGCCATGAAGCCTGCATGACCTAATGAAAGCTGGCCTGAAAAACCTACAATCAAGTTTAAGCCGACTGCAAGCATGATATTGATAAAAATTGTAATCAGCGTCTGTTGGTAAACTGCTGAAATCAGACCCGTACTTACGCCTATTTGCAAAAGAACAAATAAAATAGTAATAGTAACGATCCATGCGATATTTGATTTATTTAATCTTCTCATCTTCCCACCTACACTTTCTCAGTTTCGCTATTGCCTAGCAAACCGCCTGGGCGAACAAGTAGAATAATAATTAAAATAGCATAAACTACTGCATCCCGAATCATTGAGTTTCCATAAGCTGTAATCATAACTTCAATCATCCCAATGAGATAACCCCCAAGAACGGCTCCTGGTACGACACCTATCCCACCGACGACCGCTGCTACGAACGCCTTGTTACCATATCCAGCACCTAACATTGGCGATATCGAATTATAATACATGCCAACAAGCAATCCGCCCGCTCCAGCAAGCGCGGATCCTAATGCAAAGGTAAAGGCGATGACACTGTTCGTATTGATCCCCATTAATTGAGCGGCTTCAGCATCTGTACTGACTGCTCGCATCGCTTTCCCCATTTTTGTCTTTTTGATGATGAACTGAAGCAGCACCATGAGCACGATTGTCGTTACAAATAACAGAAGCTGCATCATACTGATACTTATATTACCGAACTGGAACGTTTGATTTAAGAAAGCCGGCACTTCATCAAAAGCTTGGAGATAAGACCTGGTCTCCGGCCCAGCTATAACAATCATCCCGTTGCGCAAGAGATAAGATACCCCGATTGCTGTAATCAGCGCTGAAATTCGGGGCGCATCCCTGAGAGGTTTATAGGCCACTTGGTCCGTCACCACTCCTAAAATAGCAGTAAGCGCCATGGTTATGATAAAGGCTAGAAAGATTCCCATATCAAATTGCAAGATGAGATAGTAGCTGATGAAAGCTCCTACCATAAAGATATCTCCATGCGCAAAGTTCAATAATCTGATAATTCCATAAACCATGGTGTAACCCAAGGCAACGAGTGCATAGACACTGCCTAGGGTTAATCCATTGATTACTTGTTGGATAAAAATATCCATAGTGTTGTCACATTCCTTTCATGAACAAGATTTTTGTTTTTTCTGTTATTCTTCAGGTTCTACTTCTATAACTCCCACATCTTCACCATCTTGTACTTCAACGATTGTGACAGTTTTGACTGGGTTGTGCAATTCATTGAATGAAAATGTTCCAGTTACTCCCACAAAATCTTGAGTATTTGCGAGCTCGTCATTAAGTGCTTGCGGCTCTGCACTCCCTGCACGTTCAAGAGCATCCGCCATAACATAAGCCGCATCATAAGCCATTGCTGCAAACATATCGGCGGGTTGTCCAAATCTCTCTTCATAATTTGCTAAGAAATCTTGTACATGTGGTTCTTCAGAAAGAGTAGAGAATTGAGTGGTGTAGTAAACATCGTTTAAATTTTCTGTTCCTGCAAGTTCGTAGAGTTGGCTGTTCCCGAATCCATCTGGTCCAAGAATAGGTTGAGTGATTCCCATCTCACGAGCTTGACGGATAATCGGACCTGCCTGCTCATAGTATCCCGGGACGAAGAGGACATCGAAATCAGTGTTGTT
>JBHWPB010000038.1:0-6114 GCA_043424675.1 Carnobacteriaceae bacterium
GCTCTTATAAATTGAAATAATTTTCCCTGCTTCTGATTCAAACGGTTATCCTTAGTATACTAAAAAAAGGCAAAAATAAAAAAGCTAGCACTTTATTGCCAGCTTTTTTGAGGATGAGGTTGGTGGATTACATGTGGATAGGTTGACCCAGTGCACCTTCTGCAGCATCCATGACTGTTTCTGCCACCGTTGGGTGAGCATGAATCGTCATTGCGACATCTTGGGCATTCATTCCACTTTCAACAGCTAAAGTCAGCTCTCCGATAATCTCAGATGCGCTCGCTCCAGCTATCTGTGCTCCTACTATTGTATTGTCGTCTTTCGTTGTGACAAGACGAACGAAACCATCCGCTTGATCTAGAGAGACTGCGCGACCGTTTCCTCCGAACGGGAACTTAGTTGCTGTAACTTCTAGACCTTCTTCTTTTGCTTCGTCTTCCGTTAATCCTGTTGAAGCAAGTTCCGGTGATGTAAATGCAACAGCAGGCATAGCATTGTAGTCGACTGCTGCTGGTTTTCCAGCTATTGCTTCTGCTGCTACTTTTCCTTCATATGAAGCTTTGTGAGCTAAAGCTGCTCCCGGAACGATATCTCCGATAGCATAGATATTTTTGTTAGAGGTTTGACCTGTTTCATTTACTTTAACAAGTCCTTTTTCATCAACCTCAACCCCCGCAGCATCTAGACCTACTTTATCAGTATTTGGTCTGCGCCCTACTGTAACTGCAACATAATCTGCTTTGACAGTTTTTTCTTCACCATCAACTTCATATGTCACTGTTACTTTATCACCTTTCACATCGGCCTTTTTAGCCATTGCATTAGTGATGATATCTGTTTTTTCCTTTTTGAATTGACGTTCAACAAGTTTTATCATGTCTTTATCGAATCCACCAAGGATCGTATCCATGCCTTCTAAGATTGTAACATCAGAACCTAAACGTGAGTAGACACCAGCTAATTCTGAACCAATGTATCCTCCGCCGATAAATACAATCGATTCAGGAATTTCTTCGAGGTCGAGAACTCCTGTTGAATCTAGGATACGTTCACCAAATTCAAATCCTTCGATTTCGATTGGAGTTGAACCAGTAGCAACGATAGCATTCTTGAATGAGTATGTTTGTTTCCCAGACTCACCCTCAACTTCCATCTCATTAGATCCCGTGAATACAGCTTCACCATCTATTATTTCCACTTCGTTTTTACCCAGTAAAAACTCCACACCTTTTGTCATTTTTTGAACAACACGATTGTTTTTCCACTTTTGAGTTTTTTCCCAGTCAATTTCGACATCATCGGTGGAGATCCCAAATGTCTTAAGGTCTTGTGCTTCTTGGTAACGCTCTGATGCCGTAATTAATGCTTTTGATGGGATACACCCAACATTTAAGCAGACACCGCCATAGTATTCACGTTCCACAATAGCTACATCTTGACCTTCTTGAGCTGCACGAATCGCAGCAACATATCCACCGGGACCGGAACCAATGACGACTGTATCTAGTTCTTTTGTTGCCATTAAATTACCACCTTATCCTTTTTAGACTTATCCTTCTACTAGTAGTAAACCTGGGTCTGCAAGAATTTGTTTCAAGTAGTTCATTGCCTGTTGAGCAACGGCACCATCAACAATTCTGTGGTCCACTTTCATAGACAAGTCTAACACAGGCGCTGCGACAATGTCACCTTCATCGTTCACAACTGGTTTTTGTTTAATGAAGCCAATACCAAGGATAGCTGCTTCTGGATAGTTAATGACAGGAACAAAATGTCCTCCACCCACAGACCCGATATTAGAGATTGAGATCGATGCATTACCCATTTCTTCTGAAGTTAAACGATTGTTGAGTGCTTTTTCAGAAAGTTCAGTAACTTCATCTGCAATTTGGAACATAGATTTCTGGTCCGCATCTCTTACTACTGGCACATAGAGGCCTTGATCAGTATCTGTTGCAATTCCCACATCGTAATAGTGCTTGTAAACAATTTCGTTTGTTGAAGCATCTAATGATGCATTGAGTACTGGGAACTTTTTAATAGTAGCAACTAAAGCTTTAACAACATAAGGTAAGAAAGTGAGCTTTGTATCCTGTTCTGCTGCTATATGTTTGAACTCATTCCTGTGGTCAACTAATTTATCCACAACAACTTCATCAAATAATGCAAACGAAGGTATTTCTCTTTCACTTGTTACCATCGCGCGAGAGATCGCTTTACGAATAGTTGACATTTCTTCGCGAGTTTCTTCATCTGCTCGTGTGTCCGGGTAGGCAGGTGCTTCAGTTTGAGCTGCTTGTACCTGTGGCTGAGCTTGTTCTTCTGAAGTTTGGCCAGACTCTAAGAATGCATCCACGTCTTCTGCTAACACACGTCCATAATTTCCTGTTGCTGGAACTTGTGTGATATCTACTCCTTGTTGACGAGCATAGTAACGAACAGAAGGCATTGCTTTTACTTTACCACCAGACTCTTCAACTTGAGGAGCCTGCTGATCTGCTTGAGCTGCTTCTCTCGCTGCAGCACGTCTTTGTCTTGCTTTTTCATTTGCCTCGGCAATTGCTCCAGCTTTTGCTGCCTGAGCTGATGCTGGTGCTCCGCCAGCTGCTTCCGTTGCTTCCGCTTCGTATTCTTCCTCTTCTCCTGAATCATCAGAAGCTTCAGAGTCGTCTCCGGAACCATCGTCAATAATCATAATTGGGTCATCTTTGTAAGGCATGTCCCCTTCTTCTACCAAGAGTTCTTTAACTGTTCCAGAAATTGGGGATGCTAATTCATCCACTGATTTATCAGTTTGGACTTCTGCTGCCGATTGACCTTCTTCTATTTCATCGCCTTCTGAGACTAACCAGTTAACGATTTCACCTTCGAAGATCCCCTCTCCCATAGCAGGAAATTTCCATGTATATGCCATTTATTATTTTCTCTCCTTCTCTATTTCTATATCAATAATTATAAATAGACAGGGGAACGAATAAGACACCTCACTCATTCTCTGTCTAATATAGTCTCAATTTAGAAATCTATGACTTCATATGCTGCGTCAACTATATCGTAGACTGCAGGTAACCATTCATCTTCCATCATACCAAATGGATAAATAGTATCTGGAGAAGCTACGAATTTAGGTGGAGCTTCCAGTGATAAAATTGCACGTTGTGACAATTCAGAGATCACATTGTTTCCAATACCTGCTTGACGTTGAGCTTCTTGAATCATGACGAAGCGTCCTGTTTTCTCAACAGATGCTACTAATGTTTCGTAGTCAACTGGAGCAACGGTACGTAAGTCAATAACTTCTGCTGAAATACCTTCTGCTGCTAATTCTTCTGCTGCTTCTAATGCCGCTACAGCCATGTATCCATAGGCTATTAATGTTACATCTGTTCCTTCACGTGTTACATTTGCTTTACCGATTTCAATCTCATATTGCTCTTCTGGAACTTCTTCGCGGAATGAACGATAAAGTTTCATGTGCTCAAGGAAGATAACCGGGTCATCGTCGCGGATAGCCGCTGTTAAGAGACCTTTTGCATCTACTGCAGTTGAAGGGATAATAACTTTGAGCCCAGGGGATTGTGCCATCAAGCCTTCTAAACTGTCTGCGTGAAGCTCTGCTGTATAAACTCCCCCTCCGAACGGAGAACGAACAGTGATTGGCATATCGATTGCTCCACCTGTACGATAACGTTGACGTGCCATTTGTCCTGCAATAGAGTCCATTACTTCATAAACAAAACCGAAGAATTGGATTTCCATAACGGGTCTAAAACCTTGGACTGCGAGACCGATAGCTAGACCACCGATACCTGATTCAGCCAATGGAGTGTCTGAAACACGGTCCTCTCCGTATTTTTCTTGAAGTCCTTCTGTAGCACGGAAAACCCCACCATTTCTACCAACGTCTTCTCCAAAGACTAAAACTTTCTCATCGCGTTCCATTTCCTGATCTAGAGCCTGTGTGATAGCTTGAATCATAGTTAGGTTATTAGCCATTATTGATTACTCTCCTTCTCTTCGTATTCTTCGATTTGTTCTAAAACGTTTGCTGGCGGGTTTGCATATTGCCATTTCAATGACTCTGTTATTGTCATTTCTGGCTGACTCTCTGCCTCTTTCATACCGTCAGCAATTTCTTCTTGGAATTTCTCAATAAGTTCTTCTTCGCGTTTTTCCTCCCATAGACCTTTCTCTTCTAAGAAAGTACGGAAACGTTTTAGTGGGTCACGTTCTTCCCAGTAGTCGAATGATTCTTGGTCACGGTAACGAGTTGGATCGTCTCCAGCGGTTGAGTGTGGTCCCATTCGACTTGTAATCGTTTCGATTAGAACTGGACCATTTCCTGCTGCTGCCCACTCACGAGCTTGTTTTGTTACTGCATAAACTGCGAGAACGTCCATTCCGTCAACTTGAACACCAGGAATACCTACTGCTGCAGCCTTTTGTGCCAAAGTTCCTGCTTTTGTGGCAAGTTCTCTTGGTGTAGAAATAGCATAACCGTTATTTTGAACAATGAAAACCGCAGGTACTTCGTAACGTCCAGCAAAGTTCAGACCTTCATAGAAGTCACCTTGTGAAGTTCCTCCATCTCCAGTGTAAGTAAAAGTTACTGTGTCTTCGCCTTTTAGTTTTTGCCCTAAAGCGTTTCCAGCAGCTTGCACATATTGGGCACCGATAATGATTTGTGGAACCATTGCGTTAACTTGTCCATCTTCTCCATAAGTACCGCCATTCACATGTCCTTTAGACCATAAGAATCCCTGCGCAACTGTTCCTCCATGTGAAATCAATTGTGGGAGGTCACGGTAACCACCGTATAGCCAGTCCTCTTCTTCAAATGCGTAAGCACTTCCCATTTGTGATGCTTCTTGACCTAATGTGGGTCCGTAGAAACCTAAACGCCCTTGACGAGAGTATTTTGTAGTTTCTTCGTGTAACGTTCTCGCAAAAACCATGTCTTCCATAAGCTCGACAAGCTCTTCATCTGATAATTCAGGCATAATATCTTCGTTCACGACATTTCCATCTTTATCTAAAATCTGAACCATAGGGTAATTTGCTTCAACGTTTGCCATAACAGTTTCATAGTCAACAGGTTGTTCGCCAGTTGGCTGGAATTGCTCTGCAACGTTTTGCTTTTGTTCTTGTTCTTTCTTTGCCATTCCTTTTACATCCCTCTCTATTTCTTTTGTCAGCATATACAGTAATATGACATGACCACACCACTGCACTATACTCAGTCTTTAGACTAGCATACGACTTCTTTTTTTGCAAGCGTTCACACTTTAATTTGTAAACGTTACAAAGGTTTACAAAACAACTTTCTGAATGCAAGGCATACTCCGTGCTTTTATATTTTATTATGGTATAATCGAAGGATGGACTGTGGTACTATATAAGTGCTAGATAAACTATATTATATAAAAGGAGTGCTCTCAATAAATGATTACAATGGATGATATTATCCGCGAAGGCCATCCTACTTTAAGAGAGGTAAGCAAAGAAATAGAACTGCCTCTAGAGGAAGAAGAAATTAATCTAGGCAAGGAAATGTTGACCTTCTTAAAAAACAGTCAAGATGAAGAGATGGCAGAAAAGTATGAATTACGCGGTGGTGTCGGGCTAGCCGCGCCCCAACTCGATATCAAGAAGAGAATGATTGCTCTTCATATTCCTGACCAAGAAATAGATGAAGAAGGCAACCTTATAGAACATGAACCGATTCTCAGCGGAGTTATGGTAAACCCAAAAATAATTAGCGAATCTGTTAAAAAAAGCTGTTTACCAAGCGGTGAAGGCTGCTTGTCAGTCGATAGAGAAGTACCGGGGTATGTTCCTCGTGCTACTCGCATTACGGTCAAGTATACAGATTTAGATGAAAAAGAACATGAAATACGACTAAAAGGCTATCCTGCTATCGTCGTCCAACATGAAATCGATCATCTAAATGGTATTCTGTTCTACGATCGCATAAATGAAGAAAGTCCTTACGAACTTGAAGAGGGTGTGAGTGTCTTAGAAGACTAAATTAAATATTTCTTTAGAGAGAAGACTCCTTCTCTCTTTTTTTGTCTTTTTTCTGATATTCTCTTCAGAGTATTCGTTTTATATAAA
>JBHWPB010000039.1:0-8461 GCA_043424675.1 Carnobacteriaceae bacterium
TTTTGAAATATTCATTAAATCTAAAACAAATTTTTACATAAAAAAAGAGGTAGATCTCTCTACCTCTTACGATACGCCTATTAAAAAACCTCTTCGTTGAACGGAAAAGGATACATACTGTTCCCTTGTATCTGTTGTACAATAGAATCTTGAAAAAAATATATAAATTAATTATTCCAAGTAACAAGTTGCAGTCGCATTCAGCGAAGAAGTTATGAAGACTGCTTAATTAAACCATCCACTAAAAAGATTTGTCAGCCAATTCTCGCCGTTATCTTCTGTTCCTTCTGATTCTGCGTGTACTTCTTCAACATGTGCTTCATGTTCTTCTCCATGACCTTCTTCGAACAAGTGAGTGAAAATTACATAATTCTCTACATAAGCACGCCCTGCTTCTGCATCACTTGGATCGAATTTTTTTGTTTCAAGTAGGTCAGCGAAGACTTCTGCAACGTGATCACGATTCTCATCTGTTATAAAGCCTGCATCTTCTAATGGAGCTAAACTTTCCTGTGCAATACTCTCATCTGCTGCCGCTACTCCTGGGTCAACCGGCCCTTCGCTTATCCCGTTGTAAGGAGCACCTTCACTTGCGCGGTGGATGCGTACAAAATTTTCAAAGAGATAGCGTTCGGCTAATTCTTCTGTCTCTTTATCTTCTGTTTTCTCCAACACACTGGTAGAAAGATTATAAACTTCTTTTAGTTCTTCTTCTCCCTCTTCTGGCACCCAGTACGCAATATGGTCAAAGCTGCCCTCTTCCAATGCTGTCTGCATAGCATCATGAGTTGGTCCTTCTGGCGTATCACAGTGAGCTTCTGCATTCAAGGGGTTGGCGAAAAATAATCCTGCACCTGCAACAGTCGCTCCAATAAATGCTTTATAACTTTTTCTCATCTTCGTTTCCTCCATATATTTAAATTTTAGTGAAGGATAATCTCTTTCCTTCATTAACTTAACTCTAGTATAGAGGGAACCACTCTAAATGATCTTGAGCTGCATCAATAATTATATAAAACCTGTGCTGACTCACGAAACAGCCAGATAATGCAACGAGATAAACATAGATTACTTCTTTTATTTTATGAAAGAATTATTCTTACCACTTTAGAACCAAAGATCCGCCAGCAATTCCATCGATCGCTTTCTATCTTCTGGATCATAAGTATAGGTCACAACAATTAACTCGTCTGCTCCACTGTGTTCTGTAAATGCTTCTAACTTTTCTCGAACTGTTTCTGGAGAACCGACGGCTTTGACGCTGAACATTCTCTCCATCTGAGCACGTTGCTGTTTGGTTCCGAGTTCTTCAGGGTCCACAGGCGGCTGGAGTAATCGCTCGTTTCCGGTCTGCATATCTAATAACATTTGCTGGGTCGTCGTCCAAATTCTCTCTGCTTCTTCATCCGTCGGCGCAACCACTACGTTAATACCAGCCATGGCATAAGGCTCGTCAATTTGTGCGGTTGGCGCTGTCGACTTAAATGCTGAACGATATAGATCGATCTTTTCGCTGTAATGGTCCGGAGTGAAGTGCGAAGCGATAGAATAAGGTAAGCCCAGTTGTCCTGCAATCGAAGCCCCATTTTGACTGGAGCCTAGGACCCATATAGGGATATTGGTTCCTGTCCCCACGTTAGAAGTCACAGGAGCACTGTGTCCCTTTCCTTCTTCACTGAACCAGCCGATCAAATCATAAATTGAGTTCGCAAAAGTCTGCGGGTCGCTGTCTGAACGCGTGATCAGTTGGGATGTCAATCCATCTGTCCCAGGAGCACGTCCGAGGCCTAAATCAATGCGGTCCGGGAACAACTGTGCCACTGTTCCAAAATTTTCAGCCACCTGCAGGGGCGAATGATTCGGCAGCATGATGCCGCCGGATCCTACCCGTATTCTTTCCGTTCTCTGGGCAGCCAAACCCACAAGAGTAGATGTTGCCATGGAGGCCACGTTTCTCATATTATGGTGCTCTGCATACCAGAGTCTTTTGAAACCAAGTTGATCTAAAAGTTCAGCGGTCTCAAGCGACTCCTCAATGGCCTCGCCTGGTGTCTGTCCTTCTGATACACCGACTAGATCAAGCACGTTCAAGGGTACATGTTTCGTCATTTTATCCACCTCTATATAATTTTTCTTCAAAACTCATTGTAACAGCTAAGCCGTTATTCCAAATAAATCTGCTTTATTCTCTCATCCTGTTTTGAATTTTTTGGAATAATTCTTCTGTTTCTTCTCGAGTCGGTTCGTTCAAAATAATCCAGCGCGGCTTGTGATTCTCATTCAAGAGAATATCGATATGATAAGTATTATTTGGATAGGCATAGAGTTTGACTGGGCCATATTCATCTAAAGTAAAGTAACCATAAGCTTTTTCTGCCCCGCCATAACCATTGGTGCGCATCCCTTTCAATGATGTCTGAGTCAGCTCCACCCTCTCAATTTCTTCAACTGAAATTTGACTATTATAGAGAGGAGCCTCAATAGCGATCCCTTCTTCTTCGATAGTAACGTCAAATGTAGCCGTCGACATCACTAATGCCATCACAACTACTCCAGCCAGGAAAAGCGCTGTCAGCCCCATCATCAGTTTTCCAGCGGGTCTTGCGATATTTATCGTCACACCCATCCCAGAAGCTTGTTTCGGGACAAAGAGACGATAATCATCAGGGTTATAATAGAATCCCCATTTGTAGCGGCCAGATCTTTCATTGATGTAAGCAGGCGCGCCTTCAAAAAAATCAGTCTGCAATGCTTGATTCTTTTGAAGGATATAGAAGATGATGCCGACTAAAACCAACAGAAAAACAAGTAATAACAGAAGGAAAGCCAGTCCCGAAGCGCCTCTTAAGGTAAACCAGGAAAGTACGATGAGAAAGACTGTTAAAACTATTGTAATCATCAAATACCCCATGCCTTGGAGACGCTCGTAACGTCTGGTATAAGCGAGCGTCATCTCGCTGTCTTCAAAGATAACTGCCGGCTTTTGACGGATCGCTCGGTTGTATGATAGAGGCAAAATGACGAACACCACATTGATAATTAAGAGTGGTAAATAAACTTCAAAGGGAGCGCCTGAAAAGAACGCGAGTCCAAGAGGGAACCAACTGGCCAACCAAATGAGCCAGATCCAGACTGAATGGGGGGCGCCTTTCCCCTTCTCTCTGCTGACACGCAAGTCTGCCTGTCGTTTTCCTTCCGCATAAATCCATCCTTTGTCATGTTTTAATTCGATAAGTTGTTGTTGGAGACTCTGGAAGGGCAGATAACTCACTATAATATAAACAAACAGCGCTATAAGCTGTAAGGTATCGCGCATGCCATCAAAGAAATCCAGTTGGAAAACGAGAGTTAAAATAACAAATACAATGCTTGTGAGGAGTTGCTTTCGTTTGAAGAGGTCTTGTAGTCTTTGGACCTCTTTACTTTCAGCATGTTCCGGCGTAAAAGCGACACCTAAAATTTGAAAGTTCTGATAAAAGACAATCTTCCAATATATCAATGTTAAAAATAAAACTAACCCAATCATAATCCCTGCCATTTCATTCTCTCCCTTCCGCTAAGTCAGCGAGCAATTCGTTAATTTTTTTGATAAATCCTTGAACGTCATCCGTTTTGGCAAGCCCTTCCCCCAGTAAAATTTCTAGGCGCTCTTTGTAATCTGCTGCCATGGTATTATCCGGACGGTCTTTTACCTTTGTCCCTATACGCCTGTCCACTTCGATCACCCCATCTTGCTTTAAGACTTGATAGGCTTTACTTACAGTCATGGGATTGACTTCGAGATCTTCTGCCAATTGTCGGACACTAGGCAATTGTTCGCCAAAAGCCAGCTCGCCCCGCCCGATACCTAAAATAATTTGGTCTCTGATTTGTTGGTACAACGGTGTATCTGATGATAAATCAATTTCTATCACCATCTCTTCACCTCTTTTCGTTTTTTGTATACTTGTATTATATCATGTAATACAGATGACGCACAAAATTTTAAAATGAGATGCGAATTTTTACTTGGAATTTTTTACTTGTAAAAGAATGAATGTAAACGCTATACTGAGTACTATATTAATGTAAGTTATTGACTGAAGGAGAGATAAAATGAGTAAAATTTATCAAAGTATCGATGAATTAATCGGAGGGACCCCTTTGCTTGAAGCGAGTGAAGCGTTTCTTCCTCAAGGTTTTTCAGGACAGCTGTTGATGAAGTTGGAATACCTCAATCCTGCTGGTTCTGTGAAAGACCGCATTGGAAAAGCGATGATTGATGCTGCTGAAGAAGAAGGACTCTTAAAACCAGGTGGCACCATTATCGAAGCGACTTCCGGAAATACGGGAATCGCCTTGGCTTCTGTCGGGGCCGCACGCGGTTATAAAGTTGTGCTCGTCATGCCAGAAACGATGACGGTTGAACGCCGCAACTTTTTAAAAGCTTATGGCGCTGAAATTGTCTTAACCTCAGGTGATGCTGGTATACCGGGAGCAAATGAACATGCCGCTCAGTTGGCAGAAGAAACAGAAAATTCCTTTATGCCGAGCCAATTCACGAACCCGGTCAACGTGGATATCCACTACAAAACAACAGGGCCTGAAATTTGGGAAGATACGTCAGGTGGAGTAGATATTTTCGTATCAGGTATTGGGACAGGTGGAACTATCACAGGTGCGGGTCATTATCTCAAGGAAAAAAACCCTGAAGTAGAAATGGTGGCCGTCGAACCTGCAGGCTCTCCTTTACTGTCTGAAGGTGAAACAGGAAAACACAAAATTCAAGGAATTGGAGCTGGACTTGTACCCGACATACTGGACGAAGAAGTCTACAATGAGATTGTAACAGTGTCAGATGCGGATGCTTTAGAGACTGCGCAATCTATCGCTCAAGAAGCCGGACTCTTTGTGGGTGTCTCTTCTGGAGCAGCACTTTGGGCAGCCAAAGAACTGGCTGGACGTTCTGAGAATTCAGGTAAGACAATCGTAGCTCTCTTGCCTGACAGCGGGGACCGTTACTTATCGATGGAAGGCTTTATTAAATAAGGGAATGAGACAGGGGCATCAGTATGGAATCAGAACAGAACTATTTAAAAGGAAACTACTGTGGTGTAAAAGACCAAGTTGAACTTCTCGTCTGTGATTTAAGACGGGTGCTCTACCCAAGCATTTTTGGACCCATAGAAAAAAGCGAAGATTCAGACACTACACGCTTAGCAGATGCAAAAGAAAGTTTAATGACCGTCTTAAACCGTTTAGGAAAAAATGAAAATAAAAATCAAACAATCGTCAATAAATATTTCGACCGTTTCCCAGATATCAAAGAACTCTTAGAAACAGATATCGAAGCAGCTTATCGAAATGATCCGGCCGCTCATTCGAAACGAGAAATCATGCTCACTTATCCTTCTTTTGAGATGATGAGTATCCACCGCCTTGCGCACGAGCTTTATTTACTGGATGTGCCTGTTCTGCCGCGGATGATATCAGAATTCGGTCACAGTCTAACCGGGATTGATATCCATCCAGGTTCTCAGATCGGCAGTCATTTCTTCATTGATCACGGCACGGGGACCGTTGTCGGAGAGACCGCTCAAGTCGGAGATTATGTCACTTTATATCAAGGAGTGACCCTTGGGGTAAAAAGTTTTGATAAAAATCCCGATAGTTCCCTCAAAAAAGGTGGAAAACGCCATCCCAATCTGGGCGATAACGTGACAGTGTATGCCAATGCGACTATTTTAGGCGGCGACACGACTGTGGGTAGCCATTCTGTCATCGGGGCCAATGTCTGGCTTTCAGAATCTGTTTCCGCTTATAGCTTGGTCACCTACCAACCGACGGATATAAAAATAAGAAAACTCAATAAAGACTAAAACAAACCATAAAAAAGACCGCAGATTCATGTTATGAAATCTGCGGTCTTTTTGTATTTTTATCTTTTATAAATCAGAGTACCAGTCCTCTGAGACTGGCTCCAGCCATTCGATCTCTCCTTTTGAGATAGAAAGATGGGTGAACCAGCTGTCTTGAGTTGCGCCATGCCAATGCTTAACCCCTTCTTCGACTTCTACGACGTCCCCGGCTTGGAGGAACTGAGCGGGCTTCTCTTCTTCCTGATACCAGCCTGCTCCGTGAGTCACTAAGAGGATTTGATAGCCGTCATGATGTATATGCCAGTTGTTGCGGCTTCCAGGTTCAAAGGTGACATTGCTGACCCCGACTTTTTCGCCTGACGACTTCACTAAGCGTTCTCGGTAACTTTGACCTGTAAAATATTCTGCTAAAGCTTCATTTTTTTCTCCGATTGGAAAGATTAATTCTTCTTTTTGTACGATAGTTTTTCTCCCTTTCTTTGCTCTGTTTACTCTTCAATATAAGCTGTTCTAAAGTCGAACTCGTTCCCTACAGGACGTAAGGTCAATCCTTTAAGACGCGGACTTCTGAGTTGTGCATCCACGTTTTGGAAAAGAGGCACAAAAGCAGCATCTTCTGTCAAGACATGGTGGGCATCTAACATACTCTGATATCTCGCTTCAGGATCGCCTGCATATTCTGTCTCTGCCGCCTCGTAATGAGCATCGTACTCTTCGTTGCTGTATTGTCCATAGTTATAATTAGATTCGGATTCTAAGACTTGCAGGAAGTTCAAGCCATCGGCATAATCTGCGACCCAGCCGGCTACTAATACATCAAAATCTCCTGAGCGTGATAATTCAATACGGTTTTTCGTCGGCACATTCTGAATAGTAATATTAACTCCTGGAAGTGTCGATTGAATCTCACCTTGAATGTATTCCGTCACGGTCCGGACCCCCTCTGTGTCACTTCCTAAGAGGGTTATATTAATTTCTTCTGTTCCCAATTCAGCTTGGGCTTCTTCCCATAATTCAGCGGCTTCAGATTTATCAAACTTATCCGTAATTCCTAAATCATCGACAAAATCTTCTCCTGTTTCTGGGTTAGAGATAAAGTTTCGCGGCAGGAAACCAACTAAAGGTTGTGACCCGTCAGCTAGAACAGCCTCTGTCAGTTGTTCATTGTCTATCGCATAATCTAGAGCTGCGCGAAGATTCTCATTGTGGAAATAGTCGTGTTCATCATGGTTATAATTAAAGTAAATGTACATCGTTCCTGCTTTTTCTGTCTGAACAAGGTCAGGGTGATCGGTATATTGTTTAGCAAATTCTCCTTGAAGAATAGCATTATCTACTTCCCCTGCTTCGTAGAGGTTGACATTAGTAGACCCTTCTTTAATGACCTCAATCTGAATGGTATCAATAACGATGTCCTCTGCATTATAATAATTTTCATTCTTTTGGAAGGTCCAACTCTGAGCCGTCGGATTCCAGTCTTCTACGGTGTAGGGCCCACTCGCTAAAATGCTGTCTGAATCTGTTCCGTATTCCTCCCCCTGTTCTGTTACGAACTCGCGATTTTGAGGATACATGGGAGAGAAAGCTAAAATATTTAACAGATAAGGCGTGGGCTGAATCAGCTGAATCTCTATGGTACGTTCATCCACAGCCTGGACGCCTAGTTCTTCTACTGGCAAATCCCCGGCAATAATCTCCGGGGCATTAACGATCGATTCTGTTAAATAAGAGAAACTTGCGCCTACTTCCGGATCTACCAAGCGTTCTACCGCAAAAACAAAGTCATCTGCTGTGACAGGGTCACCGTCTTCCCATTGGGCGTCTTCACGTAATTTAATTGTGTAGGTCAGACCATCTTCTGATATTTCAGGCATCTCTTCTGCCAGAGCAGGGTGGATTTCATTATTTTCGTCTTCCCAGTAGAGTCCTTCCTGGATATGTCCAACGTAACTTGAGGTATTGGTGTCCGGAATCATAACTGAATCTAAGGTGGCAATCTCTTGGACTGTGACATAATTAGCTGTTTGCGTACTTTCACCGCCTGCCGCTCCCTCTTCTGTCTGCGGCTCATTGTTTCCACATGCCGTAAGCACTAGCCCTATAATAAATATTATGATGATATTAAATGTATTTTTTTTAGTCATTGCAGTTCCTCCTTCTTTTTACCCTCTAATTGTAAGCGATTACGTTCCCTTAATGCAAGACTTATACCTTGATTTCATGCTAACTAAAACGACTCATATCATGTCAAACGAATGAGTTATTTTATTTCTTAGCGGTGCTTCCGTTATAATTAATATAATCCAGGAGGTGGATGGAATGTCAAAGAAAAAAGAAGAAGGTAAAAGTGCAGGTTTTATTGTGTCGTTTGGTTTTCTCTTAACCTTTCTTTTCAGCAATGTGATCTTGCTTATCTATGCCCTAGTCAGCAAACTTTCAGACCACCGTAAAAATAAATAAATATAGAGAGACAAAAAATAACGCTTTTCAGCGTTATTTTTACTTGCTCAAGCCTTAAATGTTTTGACTACAAGATGGATTATAAGATGAACTATTTTTGATCAAAATAATGATAAAAAGAGTGTGAAAAATTCTATCGTGAA
>JBHWPB010000040.1:0-33402 GCA_043424675.1 Carnobacteriaceae bacterium
ATTCTAGAATTTCACTATTGATGAAAAATAAAGAGTTTTTTAATCCAATCAAATCTACAAAACTTTGTTTAGTTTAAGTTTGAGAACGTTCATTGAATATTATTTTTTGTTACTCTTATCTCTATACAAAAAAATAACTCTCGTTAAAGGGGGTAGTGATTTATTTTTTTACTTGGTTTGAATTTCTTTCTTGAAAGACGGTGTATTCACAATCGTATCTGCCACGGGGCAAGTTTTTTCAATAAAGTCTACAAAGCCTGCAATTTCTTCTTCCGTATTATCTGCATCAATAAAATATTTTGTGCGGATTTCAGAAAAACCGACCTTTGCAGCCGGATTTTTTCCTAAAAATCCATCTGGATCTAAATCGCCTTCTAACTCAATAGAAATGTCGTGGAGATTAATTCTTTCGCGTTTCGCAAAAGCTCTTGCGACAATTGTCTTACATGCTCCCAGTGAAATCAATAAAGCTTCCACAGGGTTCATCCCTTTGTCTGTTCCTCCCATACTGGTCGGCTCATCAAGTGTCATTTCAAAATCTCTTGCTTTCCCATGGACTTCTAAACCTTCTACACTTTCGACAGACACTTTCGTGATTTGTTTCGCCATATTTACCTAACCCTTCCCCTTTTTGTTTTATATTTCACAACAAGCATACATATAAATAAATTAATTGTCAACAATGCAAAGGATACATGTGATTGTCTTATCAAACGTTGTTAATCTAATAAATCCTCCAAAAAATAATAAAAGCTTGGAGGATTCTCTAATAGTATAGAATTGTTTGTGGGTTCTCTCTCCCACACTGATGCCAGTACTATACTTCTGTGCCTTTGTATACATCTGTCTTAAGCTGTCCTTGTGCTTCCAACTGCTTGGCAACTTGCAGTAAGAGATATTCCTGTCCCTTTCCTCCCCATAACATCGTTCCGATAGGTAAATTATCAGGGGTTTCATACATGGGCAAAGAAATGGCTGTGGTTCCTGAGATATTAACGATAGAAGTATAAGGATTCAAGTCACTTCCTGGTTCAAAAGTTTTCATAATCGCTTGCAACTGTTCTTCAAACGGAATCTCATCTACATTAGCTAACATTTTCTTGTGCTTCTCTTGCTGGTCTGCATTGGTACCGTGGATAGGTGCCGGTCCCGTAGCTGTTGGCACGAGTATCAAGTCATAATCTTCAAAGAAAGCCTCCATCGTTCTTCCTAGCTGATCCCAAAAATCAATCGTTTCAGAGTAATTTACCGCTTTAACTTCCTGACCGATCTGGTAAAGTGCCCAGGTAATCGGCTCAACTTCTTCCTTTTCGATCTCGCGGCCCCGTTCAGCTACAATATTTTTCAATTGTTTGGTCGTTTCTACAGCATAGACATTGAAATAAGTCATCGCCGCTTTCTCGATATCATAGTCAGGAAAAGCTTCTACTAATTCGTGGTCTAATTCTTCCAAAATATTATAAGCTTTTTTCATCATTTCTTCTGCTGCAGGATCAGGTTCCTCAGACGTCCACCAGTTTTTGAGGTAGGCGATTTTTAAAGGACGATCCAAAGGCTCCAGAACTTTCTCTTCTATCAAAGGCAGCGTAAAAGGCGCATCATATTGTTCCACTTGCAGTGCTTTTAAGAGTCTCCAGGTGTCCCGCACCGAACGTGTCATCGCAAAGTCGACAGCTGCTCCCTGCCAGTTGCGATAAGGAAAAGGCCCGTGCGCTGTTCGTCCATTGGATACTTTCAAGCCAAGTAGACCATTAAAAGAAGCAGGAATGCGGATAGATCCACCTCCATCTGAAGCTGTGGCTATCGGCACCAAGCCTGCTTTTACCGCTGTGGCGGCTCCTCCGCTAGAACCTCCTGCGTTGCGGGTCAAGTCCTGCGGTAAATTAACAGAGCCATGGAACAGACTATCCGAAATCCCCTTCAAAGCGAATTCTGGTGTATTCGTTCTGCCGACTACAACGAAGCCCACATCCAGGATACTTTTGACAAAGTTAGTTGTCTCCGTAGCTTTCTGATCCTTTAATAACTGAGACCCGCTAGTAGCTGGCTGTCTTGCCTCGTTATGTCCAGCGTCCTTTAATAAAATTGGAACCCCAAAAAAGGCAGGCAACTGCTGGCGTTCTGTGAGAGAGAGTTCAGCTAACTGCTTATCATAATCGTCAGCTAACATCTGGGCTTCTTCCGTTTGAGTGTGCGTCACAGCATTCAAGGAAGCATTATAAGTCGCGATATTTTCAAGCGCGGCGTCCACTAACTCTCGAACAGTATAATCTCCTTGCTTAATTCCTTCAGCGTAAAAGCTGGCATCTTCTGTAAATAACATGATATTCCTCCCCTATATTCTCTACCTCTCACTATAAGTAAAACTATCTCTTTTTTACAAGAAAATTTCTTCTGTAAGGTATCTTCTGACAATAAAAAGGGGGCTAAGGCTCTTCTATCCAGCATCTGTAAAAACAAAAATGTATTCCTCTTTGGAACTAGCTATGCATAGTGAGCCCAATCAAAATAGCTTGATGGAGTGGGTAGTAAAGATAAAAGAAATATTTTGGCATACGCGGCAGTTTTAATCCTTTGTCGCTATTCAAAATAGGAAGCGATAGAAGAGAAAAGAGTTGGACAAAGGATAAGTTTAAGAACTGCACAAGGATGCTCGCAAGCACTCCCTCTGTTTGATCGTGGTTTTTCATCCACCACAGCGTCCACCCGAATAAAAAGCCATAGACACCGTATTCAGCAAAAAAACTCAAAAATAAAAAGACGATGAAATAGCGTGGAAACTTCGTAGATAGAGAAAAAAGAGCCAACAGAAATAAAACATTGATCGTAGCGGAAGTCACAGGCATAGAGATCACACCAAGCAAGAGCAATTTAAAAATATAATGTTTGTAATTCCTAGTACGCTCTGTTCCTTCAATCGCACCATATAAAAAGCAGGGAAAAGCAATCCGGCCGATGACACGCATCCAGGTGACTCCAGGGAAAAGATAATGGCCGACATGGTCGATTGTCATAGTGAGGATGCCGATCCATTTGATGGTATTTGTTTTATGACTGAATTGTGCTTTCATTTTCGCCTTCTTTCTTTATAAGAGAGTGCTCCCCCGTCTTGAAGATTCTTTGTTATGAGTAAAAAAGACTTATTCGCATTTAATTTTCCTTTTGCTATAATGGTAACAATTCAAAAGGGAAAGGTGATATGATGACTCGTATTTCAAAAGACCAAGTGATATTCGCTATGGACAAAGACAATAAGCCTGTCGCAGAAGTTAATAGCGGTGAAACCGTCGTTTTCGAAACGATGGACTGCTTTTCAGATACAATTGAAACAGAAGAGGATGTTATCAGTTCGATTGACTTTAGCGACATCAACCCTGCAACTGGACCACTCTATGTGAACGGTGCCGAACCGGGAGATGTCTTGAAGGTAACTTTTGAGTCGATCAAGCTCGATGACACGGCGGTCGTGATCGCTTCTCCAGGTCTTGCAATGCTTGGAGACCGCATTGAAGAAGAAGAAACTGAAATTGTGAATGTGTCAGATGAGGGCGTAGAAATTTTCGGGCGCACAGTTCCACTTCGTAAAATGATGGGAGTCGTCGGAACAGCGGCTGCAGACAAAGCTTGGAATACCGGAACGCCTTATGATCACGGCGGAAATATGGACGTGACGCAAGTAACAGAAGGCGCTTCTGTTTACCTTCCAGTCAATACAGAAGGCGCGCTCCTTGCCATGGGAGACGCTCACGCAACCATGGGGGACGGAGAAATCGGTGGTGCAGGAGCTGAAGTCGCAACAGAAACCACAGTCACGGTTGAAGTGTTAAAAGATTCAGATATCCCTACACCGATGGTTGAAACAGAAGACAAGTACGTCGCAGTTGGTTCTCGTGAAGAATTCGAAGATGCGGCACGTCTCGCTGTCAACAACATGGCAGACTTCTTGATGTCGCGTACAGGCTTGAGCTTGAATCATGCCAATATGCTTCTCTCAATTGCTGGAGACCTCCACACTGCACAACTGGCTAACCCTGTCTTTACCGCCAAAATGATATTAGATAAAAAATATTTTGACTGATACCATATAATTTAAACTTTTAGAACGTAATTAAACCTCCTTGTTTTTTCACAAGGAGGTTTTTTGAACACTATTTCTCTTATAAACTAAAAAATTAAGCGTGGTCCCCAAGCATAGTCTGCTGTATATTTTCTAAGAAATATAATTCATTTACCATCAAAGGGCTCACAGTCGTCCTCGTCAATGAGTTTTTCATAAAGAGAGTCTAGTTTCACACGATCTTCGTCTTTCAAAGGCGAATTCCTCCTTCGATAATTCCGATAAGAACGATTGCTGACATCTTTTTTAATCTCTTTCTTTGCTTCCATAATATCACGGTACAATTCACGCGCAGATTTTCTGCTTGCGCCCTTTTGTAGAATCATATTCTGAATCGCATAGTCACTTGTCGCTACTGTAACGTGAGTGATGAGTGAATTCTCTTCTCCTACTGTCCGCTCAATATAGCTGTCGGCTGTCTCATCTGATTTTGTAAAGACAACGCTTAGATTTTTATAATCGTAAATCGCTTCAATACCAGGTACTAATTGGGCATCGAAAACCACACGTGTGTGAATCCCTTTATACTTGGAATATTCGCTGAGAATCTGCAATAATAAATCTCGCGCATCGCCCATCTTATCTTGACGACTTAAACGCGCCAACTCTGGCCAATAACCTATCATATTATATCCATCAACAATCAATAAGCGTTCTCGCACACGCAACGGTTTCCTCCCTTCTTATATCTTTGCAGTCTTACACTTCACGTAGACCAAACGATACATTAGTTTGGCAAACGTTCACGTGCCACTTCATACATCATTAAGGCTGTGGCGACACCGGCATTAAGACTCTGAATCTGTCCTGACATAGGGAGAGTTACTATCCCGTCACAGTTTTCTTTCACAAGACGGCTGATTCCTTTTCCTTCATTCCCAATCACGAGAGCGATAGCACCTTCGCTGTTCCAAGTACGGTAATCTTCTCCATCCATATCCGTTCCAAAAACCCACAATCCCCGTTCTTTCAGTTCTTGAATGGTGTCGACCATATTGGTCACCCGGGCCACCTTGACATGCTCGATTGCACCTGCTGAGGTTTTCGCAACAGTCGCGGTAAGTCCGACTGCCCGGCGCTCTGGGATAATTACGCCATGGACACCCGCTGCGTCTGCTGTCCGCAAAATAGAACCCAGGTTATGCGGGTCTTCAATTCCATCTAATAAAACAAAGAAAGGTTCTTCTGAACGTTCTTCTGCAACTTCAAATAAATCATTTAAGCTTGCATAATCCATTGCTGCTACTGTCACAACAACACCTTGGTGGTTTTCTCCATCCGTGAGACGGTCTAATTTCTCTTTAGGAACCTGATAAACTTGAGCTTTCCTGCTGTTCGCTACCGCTTCAATTTCTTCCAGACGATTTCCTGATAATCCTTCTTGAAAATAAACCTTATGAATATCTCGGTCTGACTTCAAAGTAGATAAAACGGCGTTTCGGCCGTATATTATATCGCTTTCTTCTTCCCTATTTGACATTTTATCACGCCTCCCTTTCGACGATCTTTTCAATACACCAGTTCATAATTTCATCCAGACGCTCCGTGTTTTCCATAAGATAGATATAACCAATTAAAGCTTCAAAGCCCGAAGAGGTCCGGTAAGTTCTCACGTCTGCATTTTTAGCTTTTGTATGGCTCTTCGCATTACGTCCCCGCTTAAAAACAGCCATTTCTGCATCGGTTAAAAGACTTTCTGATTCCATCTCTTCCATTAGCCAAAATTGAGCTTTAGCGGATACGAACCGTGTAGCCTTGTTATGAAGCTGATTGGGTTTAGTGTCTCCTTCTGCTATTAAATAACGACGTACGGCTAGTTCGTAGACAGCATCCCCTACATAAGCGAGAGCCAGCCCATTCAACTGTTTGAATTCTCTTTTTTGTTTATCTGTGAATGTTTCAGTCATTATTGCTCCCGTCTCCATCGCATACCTTGCGCCGTGTCCTCTAGAATGATCCCTTGTTCATAGAGCTCATCACGAATCTGGTCCGCCCGTTCATAATTTCCTTCCGCTCTTGCACGGACACGTTCCTCGATAAGATCTTCAATCTCTTGATCTAACAGTTCCTCTTCGATAGCTACTTCGATGCCGAAGATTCCTGTGATATCCAGATAAGATTCTAGGACACGATGAATGACTCTTTCAGAAACTCGCTCTTGTTTGCTGTAGCGATTCAAAAATTTAACCATTTCATAGACCACTGTGATTCCGTTAGCAGCATTAAAGTCATCATCCATCTTTTCAATGAATTCCTTCTCTAACTCTATCCATTCTGATAAGTCTTTATCATCTTCTTCCAGGCTTTCTTCTGCATCTGCCAGTCGATATTCTACGTTTTTATAAGCGGTCTGAACACGTTCTAAGTTTATCGCCGCCTCTTGCAACGTTTCCTCTGTATAGTTAATCGGCTGACGATAGTGGGTAGTTGCCAAGAAGAAACGAACAATCTGCGGATCAACTTCTTCAATCAAATCATGAACTAAGACCACGTTCCCAATCGACTTGCTCATCTTCTCGTCTTCCATATTGACAAAGCCGTTGTGCATCCAGTAGTTAGCGAAAGTCTGTCCTGTCTTAGCCTCAGATTGAGCGATTTCATTTTCGTGGTGAGGGAAAGTCAAGTCATGCCCGCCCGCATGAATATCGAGAGTGTCTCCCAACTGCTTGGTGGACATAACAGAGCATTCGATATGCCAGCCAGGGCGTCCTTTACTCCATGGAGAATCCCAGTGCAATTCATCTTCACTCGTCTTTTTCCAGAGGACAAAGTCAGCTGGATCTTTTTTCTTGCGGCGTTCTTCTTCAGTTGTTCTTTCGCTTGCGCCTTCTCTGAGATCATCCATCGAAATTTTTGACAGCTTACCGTAGTCTTTGAACTTTCTGGTATCGAAATAAACATCTCCATCTGATTCATAAGCATAACCATTGTCCATAATCTCTTCAATAAATTCGATAATATCTGGGATATGTTGAACAACGCGCGGGTGATGCGTCGCCTCTTTCACATTGAGTGCTTTTGTATCTTCAAAGTAAGCCAGAATATATCTTTCCGCAATTTCTTCAGGTGACACACCGTTTTTCTCTGCTGCTTTGATAATTTTATCATCTACGTCTGTAAAATTGGAGACATAGTTCACATTGTAACCGCGGTATTCCAAGTAGCGGCGGACCACATCGAATGCGACAGCAGAGCGAGCATTTCCAATATGGATATAGTTATAGACTGTCGGCCCACAGACGTACATGGTGACCTCATCTTCCTTTATGGGTTCAAAGACTTCTTTTTCTTGTGTCATCGTATTGTAAATTTCTATCATTAGCTCCGTCCTTTCTCTTCTCAAGTTCTTTTTAAACAAAAAGCAGTGCCTCACAAAAAGACACTGCCCGCATGGTTCCACTTTTCTTGGAAGTTTACCTTCCCTTAAAACGCGTAACATGCGTCATTCGAAAGGTCTACCTATCGATCCTTTTACTCCAAGAGGCACTTCGATAAAGGATTCCTGTCCGTTTTCACTTTCCGGACTCCCTGTAAAGAATAATCTTTATCTACTTTCTCTCTTCCACGTCTTTCACTCTATTTAATTTATATGTTCCATAGCATACTCTAAGTGTTCTTGTGTCTTGTCATGACCCAGCAGTTCGATGGTGTCATTCAAGGATGGCCCATGGACTTCACCTGAAACAGCGGCGCGGATCGGCATGTATAAATTTTTGCCTTTGACACCGGTCTCTTTTTGAACAGCTTTAATAGCAGGCTGGATATTTTCGGAGGTGAAGTCTTCTACTTCTGCCAAGTGCTTTTTGAAGGATTCTAACACTTCAGGCACCGTTTCTCCCTGAAGGACCTCAATTGCGTCAGCTGAATACTTCATCTCATCTCTGAAGAAGAGTTCTGACAACTCAACGATTTGAGAAGCATGACTCATCTGCTCTTGGTAAAGAGCCACGATATGTGTCATATGATCCACTTCTTCTTTTGACGGGTTCTCCGACATATAGCCTGCTGCTTGTAAGTGAGGGAAAGCTTTTTTTGCTACAACTTCAAGGTCTTCCTTCTGGATATATTCTTTCGAGATATAGTCTAATTTTTTCTGGTCAAAACTTGCCGGTGACGTGCTGAGACGTTCTGGATCAAAGATTTCAATCAATTCTTCGCGAGTAAATAACTCTTCCTCGCCTTCTGGTGACCAGCCTAAGAGAGCCAAGAAGTTGAAGAGTCCTTCTGGGTGGTAACCGAAGTCTTGATATTGTTCGATGAATTGTAGAATATGGGAGTCACGTTTGGAAAGCTTTTTGCCTGTTTCTCCATTAATGATCAAAGTCATATGACCAAACTGTGGCGGCTCCCAGCCCAGAGCTTCATAAATCATAAGCTGTTTCGGCGTGTTAGAAATATGATCGTCTCCGCGTAAGACATGAGAGATATCCATATAGTGGTCATCCACCACAACTCCGAAGTTATAAGTCGGTGTGCCGTCTTTTTTCATAATAATGAAGTCGCCGCCGACATCTTTCCCCTCAAAACGGATATCACCTTTTACAATATCGTTAAAGCGATATGCTTTTTCGCTGACACGGAAACGGATTGCAGGCTCGCGTCCTTCCGCTTTAAATTTTTCTTCCTCTTCTAAGGTGAGATTGGCGTGTTTCCCGCTATAGTGAGGCGGTTCATTGCGATCCATCTGGGCTTGACGCTCCGCTTCTAATTCTTCTGTTGTTTCGTAAGCTCTATAAGCGTAGTCTTTTTCTATCAATTCTTCTACGACACGCTGATAGAGATCATTACGTTCAGATTGGCGGTAGGGACCGTAATCCCCCGGCTGATCTGGTCCTTCATCCCAGTCTATCCCCAGCCATTTCAAGTTATCTAATTGGCTTTTTTCTCCATCCTCGATGTTACGTTTCGTATCCGTATCTTCAATTCGAATAACAAATGTTCCATCAAAGTGGCGTGCAAATAAATAGTTAAATAATGCGGTACGAGCATTCCCAATATGGAGATGACCAGTCGGGCTAGGCGCGTAACGTACTCGAATATCTTCTGACATTGTAAGCTCCTTTATTTATCTTATTCTTATTTTTGTAAATCTTTCACCTATAATCTACCACTTTTTCAGAAAAAATTCTATCTCTGTGCAGATTATCTCGAATGAACGTACTTAATCGTCAGCAATTTTTGCAAAAATCATACGACCTGCTGAAGTTTGAAGGGAACTTGTGACAACTACGTCGAGCGTTTCGTTGAGGTGGTGTTTCCCTTCTTCTACGACAATCATCGTTCCGTCAGAAAGGTATCCTACGCCTTGCGCGCGTTCAGTTCCTTCTTTAACAATCGTAACAGTCATTTTCTCACCAGGAATAACAAGCGGTTTGACTGAGTTTGCCAGTTCGTTGACGTTTAAGACAGGCGTGTTTTGAAATTCCGCTACCTTGTTCAAGTTATAGTCATTTGTTACGAGCGTTCCTTCGAGTTTATTGGCGAGAACGACTAATTTTTCATCGACTTCTTTCGCTTCATCTAACTCGTCATGAACGATTTGAAGTGGAAGTTGCTCGTTCTTTTGTAAATCGTTCAGGATATCCAGGCCTCGTCTCCCGCGTTCGCGTTTCAAACTATCTGAAGAGTCTGCGATCTGCTGCAGTTCTTTTAAAACATAATCAGAAACAATTAAAGTTCCTTCTAAAAAACCTGTCTCTAAAACCTCTTTGATTCTTCCATCAATAATCACGCTGGTATCCAATACTTTGTATTGCCTAAAGTTCATTTCTTCTTGAGCTTCTGTCAATAGCTCTTCTCTACTTTGTTCTTTATCTTTTTCTCGATTACGCTCCGCCACATTTGTAAAGATCTCTTGAATTTCTTCTCTCCTCGACGTCGCTATACGGAATCCAAAATAAGAGAGAGCAACTGAAATGATGATGGGCAGAATATTACTGATGAAAGGGAGTTGTAACCCTATTAAAGTTAAATTGACTAACCACGCGAGAATAAGTCCTAAAATAATACCGATAACACCAAACAATATATACGCTAGGCTCAACTGACTCAATAATTCTTCTGTTTTTTCTAAACCTCTCAACAAATAATCTCTCGTCGCTAAACTGATAAGGTATAAGATAAGTCCACCAAGAATAATATTGACTATAAAATTATTGATAAATTGAGGAACAGGAACAGGGAGAAGTTGATAAACAGTGGGTAAAAAATAGAAACCAAGATACGCCCCAATCAATACAAACAAGATGGTGATAACAACAACCTTAGCACCGGGTCTGTTATTCTTTTCTTCACTCATGTATAGCCTCCTTTCCAAACTCTAAAGTCACGCTTTCTTAAATACTTTTTTCAAACATTCTTTGATCGTTCTAACTCCTACAACTTCTATTTTCGTATCTTTTTTCATGTCACTGAGGTTATGGTATGGAATATAAATCTTATTGAAACCTAACTTTTCTGCTTCATTGATACGTTGTTCAACACGGTTGACACGGCGAATTTCTCCTGTCAGTCCCAGCTCACCGATAAAACTTTCTTTCGCACTAGTTTCTTCATTGAGATAACTTGACGCGATACTCATCGCAATCGCTAAGTCAATAGCCGGCTCGTCTAAACGTACGCCCCCTGAAGCTTTAAGGTAAGCATCCTGGTTCTGGAGCAATAGATCGCCTCGTTTTTCTAGAACTGCAATAATCAAAGAAACTCTGTTCTGGTTCAAGCCTTGCGATGTTCTTTTTGCATTACCAAAGGCAGTCGGCGTAAGCAAGGCCTGTATCTCTGCTAAAATAGGACGGGTTCCTTCCATAGAAACAACAACAGCAGAGCCTGAAGCGCCTTCCAAACGCTCTTCCAAGAAAAGCTCAGAAGGATTAAGCACTTCACGAAGCCCTTTTTCCCGCATGTCAAAGACACCGATTTCGTTGGTCGAGCCGTAGCGGTTTTTCACTGCGCGCAAGATACGGAAGGAATAATCCTGATCTCCTTCAAAATATAAAACGGTGTCCACCATATGTTCTAAAATCCGTGGACCAGCAATATTGCCTTGCTTGGTGACGTGTCCTACAAGGAAAATAGTAATCTGATTGCGTTTCGCTACTCTGGCTAGTTCTGCAGCAGATTCGCGAACTTGCGAGACACTTCCCGCT
This sequence comes from Carnobacteriaceae bacterium, assembly GCA_043424675.1. GTDB lineage: Bacteria > Bacillota > Bacilli > Lactobacillales > Carnobacteriaceae_A > JBHWPB01. The sequence goes on from JBHWPB010000040.1 coordinate 11,263, forward strand.
GAACTTTCAATATCAGGGTGATTCATCGTCTGGATAGAGTCGATCACCACATAACGGGCATCCGTACTCTCGATAGCATTAATAATCGATGTTAAATCTGTTTCTCCGTAAATGTAAAAATCGGAATCGATGAGATCTAAACGTTCTGCTCTCATTTTAATCTGGTTCTCGCTCTCTTCTCCGGTCACATAGAGAACTTCATCCCCGGTTTGGGACAGTTCAGCAGAAACCTGCAGGAGCATAGTAGATTTCCCTATCCCGGGGTCCCCACCGATGAGAACCAAAGAACCAGGAACGACACCGCCTCCCAACACACGGTTAAATTCTCCCATTGTGGTTTTAACACGAGCATGGGCTTCAGCTTCGATGTCTTTAACTTTTCTAGGCTTCGAACGCTGGCCTTCGAAGTTTTCAGAGCTTTCTTGCTTCTTGCCGCCAGTACGCTCCTCTACCATTGTATTCCATGAGCCGCAGCTTGGACATTTTCCCATCCATTTTGCCGATTCATAGCCACATTCTTGACAGATAAAAACTGTTTTTTGTTTTGCCATTTTTAACCTCCTTTCTGTTTAGTATATCTTATATTTTACCACATTTATGGCAGAGTACTAAGAATAGCCCATCATTTAACTACCCGATGAGCCAAATCCGCCAGAACGGTCTTTTTCAGGTTCTGTTTCATCCGAAACTTGCTGATAGGCCATGAAAATACCCTGGCAGATCCGGTCACCTTTTTTTACAGTATAATCTTCTGCTCCGTAATTTAAGAGCTGCATGAAAATCTCACCTTCATTATCGGCATTTCCATAATAATCGCTGTCGATAATCCCCACTCCATTCGGCAAAGCGAGCTGCCGTTTCAATGGACTACTGGACCGATTGACTAACATCAGGAATTCATCTTCTGGCATAAAAGCTTTAACACCTGTCGGTACTAAAGTAGAGACAAGTACGGCTTTCTCAATGGTTTCTGTGTTTTTATCAAAAGCTTTCCAAATTGTAGGAACCACCGTGTCTTGAGCAGCATAAAAATCATAGCCCGCTGCCGCTTTTGTCGAACGGGTCGGCAGCCACACATCTTCAGGATTGTAATGGGATACTTTTTCAAATCCTCTGATCATAAAGAGCCTCCTTACTATAAATGATACCCTTATCTTACTATATATTTTCAAAATAAGGATGATATTCTCTGTTTTTTCAGACAACTTATTTTTTTACGACTTCTTTTCGTGTTAGATTAATAATGTAAGGTGTTTTAATATGATAGAGAATCAGAAAAGGGAGGATGTATAGGATTATCCTATACGACACAAATATGGAGATGAGAATTTCAGATATAGCAATGAATTTTTTTAAGAAAGAGATGGATCCGCCTGAAGGTCGCGGCATTCGTCTTAAGGGAAAAGTATATGGAAGCACCAATATTCACGAAGGGATTTCTGTTGCCGTCAGTGTGGAAGCACCTAAAGATCCTTTCATAAGCATCGAAGAAGATGGCGTCCTCATCTTTGCTGAGAAAGAAGATCAGTGGCTCTTCGCAGACCACGACTTAGAAATAGATTATGATGAAGACTTGGAGCGACCAACTTTTTTCTTTGTCTAAGAATAAAAGATACGAGATTCTCTAACATAAAATTAAAATGTTAGAGAATTTTTATTTTTAAAATAAATATTCCAGCTCTTTCAATTCTAAACTTTTAGTACAGTCTGTGTAAACAGACACTTTTCATCTTTAGTGGTAAGCTGAAAGAACAGATTCGCAAGGAGGTTTTCTAATGGAAGATCAGATCATGTTGCGTGGGATGCGCGAGAACAACTTAAAGAATATCGATTTAACCCTTCCTAAAAACAAACTTATTGTATTCACTGGTATTTCTGGTTCAGGCAAGAGTTCTGTCGTCTTCGACACGATTGCTGCCGAAAGCATGCGTCAGATGGAACAGAACTATTCCCAATATCTCAGACGCCATATGGAGCTCCATGAACGACCGCAGACCGATGTCATGAAAAATTTGACCTCTGCTATTGTCATTGAGCAACGCCAGATACGGGGTGGTAAGCGTTCAACAGTGGGAACCTATATGGATTTAGGACCTTTGATTCGCTTACTCTACTCGCGGATTGGAGACCCACAAGTTGGCGAAGCAATTGACTTTTCCAGTCACAGCTCATTCGGTCAGTGTCCCACCTGTTCAGGGAATGGAGAAATTATAACACCGGATATCGACAAACTCGTCGATTTTGACAAGTCTCTCCGTGATTATGCGGTTCAGTTCAAGCCTCTTTCTCCTGCTGGCTGGCAGGGACGCTGGATGATCACAGGGGGAATTTTTGACCCGGATACACCTTTGAAAGATTGGTCTAAAGATAAACTGGATCTTTTCTTATATGGACACCCTGAGGGAAAAGAAGTCATCATGCCTTTCCACACTAAAAATGGTCCCCATCGATCCAAGTGGGACGGATTGCTCCCGCGTTTTCAACGTCTATATGTCGACCGTGATATCTCCAATTTAAAAGAGGTCGATGACGACGATGTCAAAGCGATGAGTTCAATAAAGCCCTGTCCGACTTGCGAAGGAACAGGACTCAATCCTAAGGTATTAGCATCTAAAATAAACGGAATACATATCGCAGAAATGTATAACCTGGAAATGGAGCCTCTTCTAGAAAAACTTGAAGAGATCGAAGACCCTCTCGGTACTCCCTTAACTGAGCAAGCGATTCCTATCGTAGAGCAGATTATCAATATGGGGCTAGGGTATCTCAATCTCAATCGTCAAATTTCCACCCTTTCAGGTGGTGAAGCTCAGCGTTTGAAGATCGCAAGTCAGTTAGGTTCTACCCTCAATAACTTTACTTATATTCTGGACGAACCGAGTGCCGGCTTGCACCCTGAAGAAGTTTCACGCCTTATCAATACGATCAAGGACCTTCAGGACCAATATAATACTGTTATTGTCGTCGAACACAACTTGGAGATTATGAAAGAGGCCGATATAATTATAGAGATGGGGCCGAAAGCTGGGGCAGATGGCGGAGAGATCATTTACCAGGGCACGTTAGATGATATCTCAGACACTCCTACTGCCCGAGCCCTTCAGGAACCTTTGACTATAAACCCCACCCCTCGTAAGTGGAAAGATTCTTATCCTATTCGTCATGCGAATAAGAATAACTTGAAGGATATCAATATCGACGTACCTAAAGAAGTTTTAATCACAGTAGCAGGGGTTTCAGGCTCTGGGAAAAGTTCTCTCATGATTGAAGAATTCACTGAGCGCTATCCCGACGCTATTGTCGTGAACCAAAAGGGAATCGGAATTTCTTCTCGTTCGACCTTGGCTACTTACATGGGAATCATGGACGATATTCGTAAGGTCTTCGCTAAGGAAACTAGCCAGCCTGCGGGCCTCTTCTCTTTTAACTCGTTGGGAGCCTGCCCGGTATGTCATGGAAAAGGTTACTTAGAGCCGGATGTCGCTTTTGCAGATCCTGTCACGATAGTCTGCGAGAATTGTCACGGCACCCGCTACTCACGAGAAGCTTTATCCTATACTTACAAAGGTAAAACTATTGTGGAAATTTTAGAGCTTACAGTAGCAGAAAGCCTGGATTATTTTGAGAAAGAAAGGATCCTCAAACGCGTTCAAGCCTTAACTGATGTGGGTCTCAGTTACCTGACACTGGGTCAGTCGACGAATACGCTGTCCGGCGGAGAACTGCAGCGGCTGAAGCTTGCGAGCGAACTGCAGCACCAAGGAAAAATTTATCTCTTAGACGAGCCGTCCAGAGGGCTCCATCCCCAAGATACAGAACATTTAATGCGGCTCTTCAATCGTTTAGTGAACCAAGGAAATACTGTTATCTTAATTGAACATAATCTTGAATTCCTAGCCAACAGTGACTGGGTCATTGAACTGGGACCTGAAGGCGGTAAAGGTGGCGGTCACGTGATTTATGAAGGTTTGCCAAAAGATCTTGTCAATCAAGAGACACCGACTGCTAGATGGGTAAGAAAAGCACTAGAGGGCTACTAAAGTAGGCGATAAGTTTTCTGCTTGAAATTTTCTAGACAAACGGCTTTCACATTTACCCTCTCGTAGATTTATAGATACCGCATAAGAACCCTTTATGAGATAATTAACTTGACAAAAAGGAGGAAGAGAATGAAACAACTTAATTATAATGATCTTCAAGATATTCAACTTGTCGATCTTCGTCCACAATTTGCCTTTCAAGCCGGACACATTAAAAACAGTCTCAATCTTATTCCTAGGAATTTCGAAACCTACAGTGAATATTACTTAGATAAAGAAAAAGATCTTATTTTTATCGTAGACCAATATGATCAAGAGGATTTAGACGAAGCTATTCAAATTGCCAATGAAAAGAGATTTAATCTTTTAGGTTATGTTTTGATAGAGAACATCCCCGAGGAAGATTTAGTGACATTAGATACAGCGACAGCTTCTAAGTTGCTCGATCAAAAAGAAGAAGATTATATCTTGTTAGATGTCCGCAATGCTGATGAGATCACACGACCAGCTCCTGAAAAAAACCTAATTACTATTCCTTTGGAAGAGCTGCCGGCGAAATTAAAAGAGTTGGAGACAGATAAAAAAGTCTACACCCTGTGCGGTTCTGGAAATCGAGCAACAGCAGCGTCTTCTTATTTAGAATGTAAAGGTTATTCAACTGCTGTCATTGAAGGCGGAATACAGAAAGTACAAGAAGAACAGGAAAGAAGAAAAAACAAGATATAATTTCATTTTGAGCTATTCCAGCTAAAGGACACGAGGGACGTGTTCTTTTTTGTTAAAGATTGTGTTTCACTGCTATTTTTGGTAGAGTCGTAAACAATATTATCAGTCTGGGTTGGAAAACATTAAGGAGGAAGCAAGTTGTCTATTCTTTAACAAATGAGAGGGGAAATTGGTATGAAAAAAGTATCTATTTATCTAGCAGTTATTGTAAGTATCTTTTTAACTGCCTGTGGCAGTAATGAAACTGGTGGAAGTGAAGAGGCTTCAACCCAAAGCAACGGAGCGACTGTCAACTATGTCGCACCGACGGAGATGGTCACCTTAGACACTACGCTTGTAACTGACATGAACAGTGCGAATTATGTGGCACATATGCAAGACGGTTTATATTGGGAAGATGAGCAGAATGATGTCCAACCCGCTCTAGCGGAAGAGATGCCTGAAGTATCTGAAGACGGCTTGACCTATACTATCAAAATGCGCGAAGATGCGACATGGAGTAACGGAACACCAGTTACTGCTCATGACCAAGTTTATGCTATTCAGCGCTTAGTCGATCCCGATGTGGCAGCTCCTTATTCTTATTTAGCTGAAAATATCGTGAATGTTCCTGAAATACTTTCCGGTGAACTCCCTGTAGAAGATCTGGGAGTCACAGCCTTAGATGACTACACCATTGAAATTCAATTAACTGCTCCTACGCCTTACTTGCCAAACCTACTTGCCTTCCCCGTTTTCTACCCTTTAAATGAAGAACATGTAGAAAGTCAAGGAGAAGATTATGGAACCACCTCTGAGACATTGATCGCAAACGGTCCTTATACTGTTGATAATTGGGACACTACTCAAGAGACTTGGACATTAAACAAAAATGATAGCTACTATAATAGCTCAGAAGTAGCCATCGACACAGTAAACGTACAGGTCTTGAAAGAAGTGTCAACCAATGTCAACCTCTATGAAGCAGGTGACGTTGACAACGCGATCTTAAGCGGGGAGCTTGCGAAACAATATCAAGATCATCCCGATGCCGTTCCGCACGAAAAAGCAAGAACTTACTGGATCCGTTTCAACAATAATCTAGAAGAGTTAAACAATCCGAAATTGCGAGAAGCGATGGACTATGCCATTAATAATCAAGAATTGACAGACGAGATTATAGGTACAGGTTCTATTCCCATCACTACTCTCGTTCCGACCAATTTCATTTTCAATCCTGAAACTGAAGAAGATTTTACAGTAGAAATGAATATCGATCCGAAATATGATGTAGAAAGAGCGACTCAACTTTGGGAAGAAGCGCAAGCAGAATTAGGAACCGATTCCTTAACCTTCCGCTTAGTGACTGACGATGAGGAACATGTCCGAAAAATATCGGAATATCTTCAAGGACAAATTCAAAGTGCTCTCCCAGGTGTAACGATTGAACTGCAGAATGTTCCAAAGAAAAACCGTTTAGAACTAGAAGATAACCGCGATTATGACATTATTTTGTCCAGTTGGGCGGCGGACTTTGCTTCGGGTATCAACTTCTATGAACTTTATGAATCCGATTCTCCTTACAACCGCGGCGATTACAGCAATCCGGAGTATGATGCTTTAATCGAAGCAGCTAAAGGAGAAGATGCAAACGACCCCATGGCAACTTGGGAAGACTTCAAACAAGCCCAGCAAATCCTCACAGAAGAAACAGCTTTAGTCCCACTCTATCAAGAAGTAGAGATTCAGCTTCGTAATCCAGCCTTAAAAGGAATCACCTTGCGCTCGGTAGGTAATGAATTCGATCTGCGCACGGCTTATTTTGAAGATTAATTGTGGTTTTAAGAATAAAAACGATGAAATCGAAAAAATTTCATCGTTTTTTGTATTCACAGAGGACTGTCTCAGAAACTGGGACGGTCTTTTTTTCATTTCTTTTATTGTGAAATAGATGACTAGATTCTCTCAACTGATAAATAAAATTAACCTGAGTCGGGAGAATAACAATTCATTGGGGTAAGCCAAGAAAAATATCGAGATGAGTTGGAGCAATGATGGTTCATGAAAGCGACTCAAGGAAAAAAATTAAGTGAGTTGGAATAATAGAGCTGTACGATACTCACTCAAATTAAAACTAGTGCGGAGTTGAGGGAACAGGGAGCTTTCTGTTAAGTCCGATAGCAAAAGCGCTGGGCGTCCGCTCGTCTATCCCAGCCAGCCGATAAAGCCGTAAATCGCAATGACGTTGATAAAATCAATAAATAACCCACCGACAACCGCTACGGTGAGAAAAGCTTGAGGGCTTGGACCATATCTCCGTGTGACCGAGCGCATAGCCGCCATACCATTGGAGGATAATCCCATACCGAAACCGATGAAGCCGGTCGTCATAATCGCTGCGTCATAATCTTTATTCATCACTCTGAAGACAATAAAGTAAGCAAAAGCAATGGTGACGACAGCTTCTAAAGCAATGATAATTAACATAGGAACAGCAATATCAAAAATTGTCCATAATTCCAAAGATACAATCATTAAACCTAAGAAGAGATCTAAAGCAATCGGAGAAATAGCAGAGACACCTGTGGGATCCATGAAAGGCTCCTCTCTTACAGCTGGCATAGCATAACATGCAAATAATGAAAAGCATTGAAAAATAAGTTTTATTTTCAGTGCTTTTTTAATAATTTTTCTAAAATCAAGTCAATTTAGATACGATATGTCGGGTCTTATTATTTGCTTATATCACTCTAGTTATGTAAGTTTGGAATAACTTAGAAGTGGAGAAATGGGGGTAGCAATGGAAAGATATACGGTTCGATTAGGTATGGATCAGAGGGGAAAACGTATTGGAGTTGACTTGGTCAACAGTCCAGTCAATATGGTCGTCGGTGAAGAAAAAAAGTCTCTAGCCGTCACAAAATTCCTTTATACTCTAAATAATCTTGAAGATGATGAGATAAAGATTCACTTAATTTCAAATAGAGAAGATCCTGTATTGCGAGAATTTAGCGAGGGTTCTGCAAAAGTTGTCTCTTACATACATGATAATTCAGAAAAAATAATCGAAAAGTTAGATGAGATTATCAAGTTAAATAAAGGACGTGCAGAATTCTTTATGGAACACGGTGCAGATTCTATCGAGGATTTCTATTATTCTGAACGAAACTTTAGAGAACTGCCTCTTCATCTTGTCTTAATTCGTGAAAATGAGAGCCGCAATGGTTATGAAGAAATCGAAGAACGTCTCGTCACTCTGGCCTCCCGCACAGCAAAAACAGGCATCGCCCTCCTATTCGTTGAAGATAAGCTGAGAGAAGATAAAGCATTCAAACAGATTGAAGAAAATGCGACCACTTTGATTCACGTTGATGACCAAGGAAAAGCACAAGTTGAAAGCCTCGGTCATGTCGCTGAAGATGTCGAATTATAAACTGGTATAAGAGAAATTAAAACAAAATAGCAGGTCGGAACTCGATTAGGCGTTCCGACCTGCTATTTTTATGAAAAGTTACCTATAGAAAAAATTATTTCGCTTGATTCAAGGCATCTTCCACTGCTTCTTTATAAGCCCAAGAAGTGATCGTCGCTCCAGAAATATCATCTACATCGAGACTATTTGTTCTGATAATGGAATTTTTTAAAGTTTCCATTGCAATATCTGCGAAGGCAATGGTTTCACTGCTTTTGACGACGCGAATATCTTTAATCTGTTCATCGATAATCTCAACTGCAAGCACAAGAGTGCCTCCCTTAGCATTATCACTAGTTCCCAGATATTCGTCAGGCCCCACTCTGCCTCGAACTCTCTCTTCAGCTGATTGAATTTCTATCTTTCTGACAGGAATTGAGACAGATTCAGTCAATCTTTCTTCATCAGTTACATCTTCGAGTATACTTTTAGCAGCAATAAAACCAAAGACCTGACCCGGCCCAATCATGCCCCCAGCTCCAGGAACCGAACGCCCAGGAGCTCCAAATCCAGTGAAATTCCCACAGCCGTAGAGTCCTCGTACAGGATTACCGCTGACATGTAAGATTTGAGCCTTTGCATTAATTTGAGGACCGCCGCAGGTACCAAGTGTGTTGGGTGCAATTTCGATGGCATAGAAAGGACCCTCTTCAATGGGTCCTAAGTTACTCTCAGAGGAATTCGTATCTCTATCTCGCACTCTATTGAACATCTTATCGACATAACCCTCACCGCGATGGAAATCTGAGTCTTTTCCTTTTTCACAAAATATATTCCATCTTCTCACTTCCTCGATGAGACCTTTAGAATCTACTCCGATGATTTCAGCGAGCTCTTCAAGAGTCTCTGCCTCTTTGGCGTAAGGCAAGACACCTCTTTCATCGACCTTGCCGACAAACATGGAATTTTTCATGCCGATTTCATCAACAAACCTTCTGTCAAATATTTGCCAGGCGGGCAGATTGGAATAGCCATAGTCACCGTAAGAACGACGTTCAAACAATTGATTGTTCAACAGATGAGAGTTCCCTGATTCATTCATAAAGCGACGCCCCGCTTCATTGACAATGATCTGACGCGGGAAATTCTTTTCAAAAGTGATGTTAGCAGGCAGTCCATCTTGCTTTTGTTCTTCTGCTTTCTCTTTGAAAGTCAAATGACCATAAGCTTGAGACATATTGGTGAGCTCTACACCCAGCTCCATTGTCATTTTTAAAGCTGTTCCATCATTTGTATTCAGAGAAGAAGCATACGGGATATTATGCGGTAAGAAAGAATTCCTCAACTTCTCATTCCACTCGAACCCACCTGCTGCTGTAACCACTGCTCGCTTCGCTTTTAATGCGATCTTCTTACCGTTTCGTTCTGCGATAACACCGTGAACGGTTGGAACACCTTTTTCGTCAGTACTGTAGACATACTGTACGGCTTTAGTAGAAGTCATAATTTCACCGCTGCGATCTACAAAAGCTTGCAAGTAAGCATCTCTCCAGGCCGTTACATCATAGATATCAATATCTTGAGAAGCAGGAACCCAAGAAATAGACCGCCATCCGTCTGTGCGTCCTCCTTCAATTTCCGCGTGATAGTCGCCAAAGCCTTCCTCGCCGTGAGGAACAGGTTCGACGCCATAACTTGCCAGTACTTCTGTCATATATTCCATCATGGGATTAGAATGATCAATGTAAGCCTCGATATTTTCTTCAGGCGTAGGAGTGTTCCCATTGATGCTTTTTAAATACTTTAGTGTTTCTTCTTTCGTATCACCTTCTTCTTGAGCAAATTTATTCATCGGTAAATAGGCCATACCTGCCGAAAACCCTGTGGCACCGCCCGGGATAGAGTGGGCATCTATCGCAACAACATCCAAGCCTTCTTCTGCCATTTTCGTTGCTCCGTACATAGACGTTCCGGTCCCTATAATAACGACATCCGCTTCATAATCCCATTCATCTGGCAAATTAAAGACCATTGACTTTTGATTTATATTTTTATCGGCCATATTAGACTCCTTTTAAAATTTCCCTGTTATATAAGTTCATTCGCTGCACAGCAGGCTTTTTGTTATATCCTTCACAATACAATTTTACCCTTAGAAAGTCGAGAAGTCAATCTCTGAAGTATTGGTTATTGTGCATGTCTCCATTCAAAAAAGCCTCCTGTTTTTAGACAGGAGGCATTAATTCAATTTTATTATTTTTATATCTAAAAATGCTGGTCAAAATAAACCAAAGAATCTTTTTTTAACCTTTATTGGCTGTGGTTCAAAGAGTGTGACAGGATCCCCATTCACTAAATCTCTCGTCATTTGATCAAAGGCTTGAACTTTCTCCTTACCGAATTCCTTTTCTAATTTTTCAAAGGCTTCTTTCATATAAAAAGGACGACTTGTCGTATTATGTGCATCTGAAGCAAGAAAATGAGCCAGATTAGCTTCAATCAGTTGATGACTGAGTTTTTCAATATCCTCCCCTAGCTTCCCTATGTAGCTTCCTGCCGTCACTTGAGCTAGAATCCCCCGTGAAGCAAAGTCATACATATTAGAAGGGTCCTTTTGAATCGCATTATTAAGCTCAGGATGGACGATGATGGGTGTGATTCCTTTGCTCTGCATTTCGAAAAACAAGCGCTCAGCGTACTCAGGAATATTAGTAGATGGAAATTCAATCAGAATATATTGATTCAACTCGTCAATAAAACAGATTTCCTCCCTTTCGATACTTTCCATAAGTGTTCCATGTAAGTGCACTTCTTGTCCTGGAAAAATCGTAAGTGAAATACCTTCTTTATCCAATCGACTTTGAAGCTCATCTGTCTTTTCCAAGACAATATTTTTAGGATAAGACCAATGCAGTTTCTTATGATGAGGCGTCGCTAGAATATGTGTAATTCCTTCTTCTACAGCTAGACGGGCCATATCTAAAGCACTTTCCATATCTTGAGCTCCATCATCTAGTTCAGGGAGAATGTGACAATGTAAATCTATCATTTTATGCTTTGCTTCCTCTCTTCCAGTTACAAGTATTTCTTATAATGTAATTAATCTGTCTAAATCTAACAATATTTGTCTAGCCTTTCATATGTGTCTCAGTTAATTCTCGGTCGGGGTCGTAGACGACCTCAATCGTCGAATGAGTAATGTCATAAGGTAAAATAATATCTCTCATTTGCGTTTTGATTATTTCTACGTCTTCCTGATTTTCATGAGAAGTTGAAATTGTCACTGTCATCGCGTTCTCTTCCCCATCGATCGACCAAATATGTAAATGCGAGATACCATTGATTCCCGATACTCCTTCGAATTGCTTTTTCACATCAGCATACATGTTCTGATCGGGAACAGCATTCAGGAATATTTCTATAATCTCGATAAATTGTGGTATCGTTTGATAGAGAATCCAGGAAGCGATTCCGATCGAAATAAGCGGATCGAGAAAATACCAATCTGTAAATTGTAAAACGATTGAAACGACGAGAACTGCCACCCAGCCGAAGAGATCTTCTAAAACGTGTACAGAAAGGAGCCCTTCGTTGATAGACTGTCCCCGATTCAAAAGCCAGGCAGAAAAGCCGTTAGCGAGAATTGCAAAAATCGCAAGCCAAAACATACCGTCATAATTAACTACTTGCGGATCAAATAAAAGAGGGACCGCATGGAAAAGCATGAGGATCGATCCTACAACTAGCACAATGCTCGTGATGAGAGCGCCGAGTAAGGAGAAACGCTGGTAGCCAAAAGTGTGCTTGGAGTTAGGATGATTATCGGATATCCTCTGGAAAATCCAAGCGAGACCAATAGATAAAGCATCTCCCAAGTCATGAACAGCATCTGCCAAGATAGCTGCACTATTAAAAATAGTTCCGGCGATGAACTCAATGATTGAAAACACCAAGTTAAGCACAAATACTAAACCAATGCGCCAAGTAGAGGAGTGATCTGAAAAATCATGACTGTGATCATGGCTGTGGTCATCAGTATCGTCATGCTGGTGTTCTTCTTCCCATTTTTTACGCGCTTCATCTGTAACGATAAATATCTTCTCAAAGCTCAGTCTGCGTTGCAAATCACGTAAATTCACATCTTCTGGAACTTCTATAGTACCATTTTGATAGTCAAGGCGAATGGTGTTCGAACTCTTGCTTTGATTTAATTCTTTTTCTAGCTCTCCTGAACATTTCTCGCAGTGCATACCAAACACTTTATATTCTTTCACTGCGCTTTCCTCCTTTCTTTTTTATTATATATATCATTTTACAGTTTCTATAGAGAAATGTAAAAACCGGACTCCTTCTGAAGAAAGAGTCCGGCTAAATTCTATTGTAGTTAGTCATCTAAATCTAGGAACATAGCATTGAACGCTACAATAATAGTTGAAAGAGACATGAGTATTGCCCCGACAGCAGGGGTCAGAGAAATTCCAATAGGTGCGAGAATGCCTGCAGCAAGTGGAATCGCAATGAAATTATAACCCGCTCCCCAAGCTAAGTTTTGATTCATCTTGCGGTCGGTCTTAAAAGAGAGCTCAATAAAAGATTCGATATCGCCAGGATCAGATTGGGTTAAAATAACATCTGCTGAGTCCAAAGCGACTTGCGTTCCTGCTCCCACAGCGACCCCCACATCGGCCAAAGCGAGCGAAGGTGCGTCGTTCACTCCATCTCCTACCATCACCACTTTTTCATCTCCTTGTTGCAGAGAATCTACTAAGTCGTATTTGTCCTGAGGAGACTGGTTGGCGTAATATTGAATGCCTAATTCTTCTGCTACACCTTTAGCGGCAGCTTCGTTATCTCCTGTCGCCATAATCGGCTCGATGCCCTGTTCTTTCAAGATATCCATCAGCTCTTTACTTTTCGGTTTCAAGTCGTCTCCTAAGGCGACCGCTCCTAAGGCTTGGTCTCCTTTGGTAAGAATGGAAAGTGTTGCACCTTGTGGAACATCGATATCTAAATCTTTTCCGTAAGCTTTCTGGCTGATGAGTTTGTAGGTTTCGCCTCGGTACTTACCTTGTACCCCTTCACCTGAGATGACATCGCTTGAGTCGAAGGAAGTTGGAGTCACACCTTGCTCTTCTGCATATTGGACAATGGACTGCGCGATGGGGTGACTGGATCCTGCTTCTATTCCTGCAAGCAGAGCGATAAATTCTTTTTCACTCACTTCTTCATCCAGTACTTGTGTTTCCAGAACACTGAATTGACCACTTGTTAAAGTTCCAGTTTTATCTAAAATCATCACGTCAGATTCAGTTGTCGCTTTATAAGCGTCACGGTCTTTAATAAGCAATCCACGGCTCGCTCCAAGACTCGTACTGCGTGCCACAACAAGCGGAATAGCTAAACCTAAAGCGTGAGGACATGCGATAACGAGAGTAGTGACTGTGTAGTTGACAGCTGTCGGTAAGTCTGCAATAACGAACCAAACAACGAAGGAAAGAACAGCTGCAGCCAGTGCAATCCAGAACAACCAAGAAGCCACTTTGTTAGCCATATTCTCTGCACGAGAAGGCTGATTCTCTGCTTCTGAAACAAGCTGCTGAACCTGTGAGATAAAGGATTTGTTCCCTGTTTCTCGAACTTCTACGAAGATGACCCCTTCTCCATTCGTTGAACCTCCGATGGCAGTATCTCCCACATTTTTTGAAATTGGCTTGGACTCCCCCGTGAGGAGCGCTTCGTTAATCCGCGTTTCTCCTTCGATAATCTCTCCGTCTGCTGGAATATTTTCCCCTGCTTGCACCCGCACAACATCTCCTACTTCAAGTTCAGAGATGGAAATTTCCTCAATCGAACCATCTGCCTTTCGAACTTGAGCATCTTTTGGAAGAAGTTCCGCTAAGGATTGTTGAGCGTCTCCTGCTTCACCTAAGGCTTTCATTTCTATCCAGTGTCCAAGCAGCATGATGAGAATCAAGGAGGCGAATTCGAAAAAGAAGTCCATAATATCTTGGCCAAAGGCATATCTGGCGAAAACAGCGTAAATACTATAGAGATAAGAAACACTGATTCCTAGGGAGACGAGAGCCATCATACTAGGTTCTCTATCCTTGAATTCTTGAATAGCCCCTTGGTAGAAAGGTTTTCCTCCATAAATCAAAAGAATCGTCGCAAGCACAGCCGCTACTATATCGGAATAAGGAAAGGTGATGAGTCCACTTTCTGTCAATCCCATAAATGGAGTCAAGACCATAATCGCAATTCCAATAGGCAGGGATTTCAAAAATATTTCTTTAAAGTTCCCATGATGATGGTGATGTCCACCGTGCCCGTGGCCATGTTCCATAGCCTCGTGGTGATCGTGTCCATGTTCGCCATCGTGATTGTGTTGACTGTGGTCATGATGGTCATGGCTCATATGTCCCTCTTGAGTATTATCATGATGATGTCTGTGTTTATTTTCTGCAGTCATTCTATAAGCCTCCATTTTTTATTGTGTTTACAATTGTAGTCGATACATCCTCATTATACAAAAAAATAAGATTATTGCAACTGACACGTTTTTTCAAAAAATAAACTTTACAAAATATATCAAGGACGCAATAAAATAGCGCCACTCCATACTGTGAAGCGACGCCATCATAAGCTTGTTTTTCTTATATTTTGAACAGACGCGGAGAAGAATAAAGTAGGATCACAAGAACGATACTCGCCACAACAACAGATCCCAGCGGAGAAAGAATGTTAAGAATTAAAGAGTAGATCACAGGACTCATCTCTTCTGGCGCGTATTGACTCCAGAAGAAGATTCCGGCAATAAAGTGGAAGAAGTAGCGGACGAATGTCCCAATAAAAGTTGCCCCTACCACGTATCCTGAAGCTGCTCTTTTATCATCATTTGCGAGAGCGGATTGAAAACTCCCTGATAAGGCTCCGCCCAGTCCATTCATTGTAATTGCGATCAGATAGTCAATCAGAGCTTGGATGGGACTTAAAATAACCGCAAGACCGACTAGAAAGTAAAGGAGCGACCAGACAAAACTGGCGAATAACCCCGCTTTTACTCCCCGTCTCAGTGAGAAAAGTGTAATCGGGATCACTCCGAGAGAGATTTCAAAAGAAGGACCGATTCGAGTTGGAATAAGGGACAGAACGATAGCGATAGCTGCGATAATTGTACCTTCAATCAAAACTTGTAGCCTCGTATTAGTCTGCATAGAAAAACCTCCTTTCACACATGCTGTAACATGCAAAAGGAGGCTCCCAACTTTTTATATCCGAAAGCAATTCCTACGCTCGAATTAACGATTCAGGTTCTAGGGTTAGGCTGGACCTTCTCAGCTTGCAAGTAAGCACCCCTTTGCTTGTTACTATTCTATTTATCTTACAGTGTAAACGATTGCACCCTAAAATGCAATTTTCAATTCTCTATTCTTCTATAAAGTTCGATTATTTCCTTGATGAGATCCAGAGTAGAGAGTGTCGTCATGAGATGATCTTCAGCATGTATCAAGAGTAATGTCATTGGAAACTCTTCCTCCTGGCTTGCTTCTAACATCATCATTTCTTGTTGGACACCATGAGCTCGATTAATCGTTTCAACAGCTTGCTCTAATTGTTTTTCTGCTTCTACAAATTTTCCTTTTTTTGCCTCTGCTAAAGCATCAAAGGCTTCTTTCTTAGCGTTCCCGCTGAAGGCGATCATCTTCATGATTTCCATCTGCTGTTTCGTATTTTCGCTACCCATCCTGGACACCCAATTCTTCTCTCACCAGATCCATCACGCTTGCTCCATCTGTATTGAAATAAGCTTCCATCTCTACAACGTGGACAGAAATTTCTGGCTGGTATTTCTTTTTATAGTCTTTTTCCAAAAAGGCCATTTGAGGTGCGAGGAGGATCAGTTGAATCGTGGAGTCTTCTGCCACTATTTCTTCCAGCTGTGAAGAAGCAAAAGCCAGCACTTTATAGTCTTCTCCTTTATCTTGGATATCTTTTTCCATTTCTTTCTTCAAGAGATTGGTCGACAAACCGGTGTTGCAGACTAAAGCGATAGTCTCCATAACATCCTCCCCTTAGTCGATGCGGTCCACGAAACGGTCATAGACTTTATTTTCATCCAAAGCATTATAGAGGGCGATCTTACGAGCTGCAACCTGGTTGTATCGTAAGTGGTTTTCTCTGTCTGGCTGATAAGAGAGAGGTTCTTCAGTACCGACAATCTTTTCGAAAGCTTCTTCATAAGAATCATAATATTCTAAAGTAACTAGTGCTGACATTAAGGCTCCTAGAGAAGAGGCTTCACTGTTTTGATAACGAACGACTTCTTTATTAGCAATATCTGCTTGAATTTGATTGAAGAGATCGGAACGAGTCAAGCCTCCGGCCACAGAAATCATGTCAAGGTTCCCAGCGATATTTTCGATGAGGGCGAGGTTGGAAGTAATCTCTAAAGCAATTCCCTCAAGAATAGAACGTAACATATCGCTGCGTGTCGTTCCCAGAGACAGGTTAAAGAAAAGTCCTTTCGCGTAGGAATTCCAATATGGAGCTGCACTTCCTTCAAAGTGAGGGATGAGCAAGACACCTTTGGCCCCTACCGGCGATTCTGCTGCTTCTTGGTTCATCTGGTTATAATCGACTTCTCCGTCGTAAAATTCATCTCTGAACCAACGGTAGATAGAGCCTGAGTTAAACATACTCGCTTCGATAATCCACTTCCCAGGGATAGCAGACGCTGAACAGAGGACGCGCTCATTCTCATCAAAGACAGGTTCGTCGGTGTGGGCGATGATGAAGGACCCCGTTCCAGTGTTTGCTTCCGCACGCCCTTGGGAGATGACATTTAATGAGAGAGCTGCATTCTGTTGGTCACCGCCCGCCATGATAACAGGAGTGTCGTTTGAAACACCTGCCAAATCTGAAAAGTGGTCTGTAATGTTTCCAGCTTTAGAACCCGGAGGAAGAAGTTGACACAGCTTATCCTCTTCTATCCCAGATACTTCCAGCATCTCTTCGTCCCACTCAAAGGCTTTAATATCCATGAGCATCGTGCGAGCAGCTTGGCTCGCATCTGTCTTATATTCTCCTGTCAACAAGTAGATGACATAATCTTGTACCCCTAACAACTTGTGAGTACGGTTATAGATTAATGGGTTTTCTTTTTTGAACCAGATCATTTTTGGAAGGGAAAAGTAAGGGTTAGCACGCAGCCCTGTCTTTTGATAAATCTCTTCCATAGACATTTCTTCAAGTAAGTCTTCTACAATCCCAGCACTTCGCTTGTCTTGCCAGGTTACAGCATTGTGTAGCGGCTTGCCAGCATCATCTACTGGGATAACGGATGCACGCTGTGAAGTGACGGAGAAAGCTTGGATGTCTACATCATTTTCTCTGACAAAGTCTCCCACTTCTTCTAAAGTCTTCTCAAGGGCCTTTTCCCAATCAGAAGGCTCTTGTTCTACATGACCTTCTGGCAGATAAATTGCGGAATAAGGGTAAGAAGAAGTAAAAAGTTCTTCCCCCAACTCATTATATACACTAGATTGTAAACTCATGGTTCCAACATCAATCGTAACAATTTCTGGCATAATATATCCTCCTGTTTTCTCTTGATTAAAATAAAAAAGCGGTGTCTTTTCTTCAGTCTTTTGTTTACCGAAAAACACCGCTTTCTTCTTAGATTCAACGTTATCGATTAGAGCAGTCCGGGTAAGGTCGCTGTGAAGAAGCTTAAAATGACAAGGACCACAAGTGCTGTGACAGATGCTATCGAAGCAGGAACGGTCCAAGCAGCGATTGTTTCTGTTGTATCAAAGCCTGCAAAGTTTGAGATAACCCAGAATCCTGAGTCATTAGGCAATGAGAATCCTGCTCCGCCTGCACAAATAGCGAGCCCTACAAGAACAGCTGATACGCCCGGTATGCCTGCGACAATTGGTGAAAAAATAGAAGCTGTTGTTATCAGGGCCACAGTTGTCGATCCTTGTGCAATTCTCAAAAGCGCAGAGACAGCAAAAGCAATAATAATCAGGAAGATTCCTACTGCACCAGCTGAGCCGCCTACAAATCCTGCAAGTCCTTCGACGATAACATCACCGATTCCAGACATCGTTATAATAGAGCCGAATGCCCCCCCAGCTCCTGTAATTGCCAGGATAGATCCTGCAGAGGTAGTTGCATTGCCCACAATTTCAGAAAAACCGTTCTCCAAGTACTTTCTAAGTGCAAAATAAGCAACTAAGACTGAAATTAATAAAGCTATATTTTTATCACCGACAAAGGAAAGGATAGTATGAACTGTTGTGCCCTCTTCTACAAACATCCCCCCTACTGTCCCAAATAAAATTAAGAGTATCGGCAGAAGAACGAGAAACATACTTAAACCACCTGTCGGTTTCGGAGAGTCATCTGTAAAATCAGAATCGTCGATGTCATCAAAATCTTGAGCGAAGTTTTCTTTGAAAGCCTCTTGTTTGGCAAGGCGATTTCCGTACAGGACGCCTCCAACATATGAGCCAATTAAAGCAGCAATAATACCATATAAGATAAACCAGCCTATGTTCGCTCCCATCGTTCCTGCGACTGCTGTCGGACCTGGTGTTGGAATAACCATTGCGTGTGTAACAATTAAACCAACTGCTAAAGCTGTAACCAATCTCACAAAATGTATTTTTCCTTGGTAGGCGATTGATTTTGCCAAGTTTACTAGAATAATAAATGCAGCGTCAAAGTAGACTGGAATAGAGACAACAAATCCTGTCAAGTTCATCGCAGCCGGGGTGTTGTCTTTTCCAAATGCTCCAATTAAAAGATTGGCAATCTGGCTCATCGATCCAGACTCATTAAGAATTTCACCTAAGATAATTCCTAAAATGATAAGAATTCCGATACTTGCCATTGTGGAGCCAAATCCGTCTGCAAGACCTGTAGCAATATCCATGAGGGGGAGACCTGCAATCGCCCCCATAACAATTCCACCCAGCAAGAGTGAGATGAAGGGATGTAAATCGAATTTAATAATTGATACAAGTACGAAAATTAGAGCGATGATAAAGCCTGTTATAATTAATCCTGTGCTCATTTTATTCCTCCTTATTTTTAAATTAAATAATATTAAAAGCAACCACGCTCTATAATATATCCCAAATAGCAAGCGCTTACAAATACTTTTTTCAAAAAACTGATTACTTCTCATCCTTATTTCATAATCAGTTTTAGTGGTTATTTCTTTATTTTTTTCCTAAAAAGTCGATATACTTTTTAACAATCTCTTTGACAGCGTCTTTCTGTGCAAGAGACAAGACAGAAAAATGGGGACTATCTTCTTCTAAGATTTGATGTGTTTTTTCGATGGTATGGTTGGAAATTTCTGTATTCACATTCATTTTTGTAATACCGTGGTCTAAGCACGCAAGAATATCTTCTTCGGGGACCCCAGATCCTCCGTGCAAAACAAGTGGAATCTGTAGCTTTTCGTCGATCTCTTGGAGAAGAGGAATTCGTATATCCGGCTTTCCTGTGTAGTCTCCGTGAGCAGTTCCGATAGAAACAGCTAAAGCATCTACGTTAGTTCTTTCAACAAAATCCAAGGCTTGGTCTGGGTCCGTTAAGACTTCTTCATCTGTATCTAACCCTTCATGAGAGGTTTCTCCTGCGGATAAACTCCCTAGTTCAGCTTCTACAGAAACGCCATAGCCATGAGCATAGTCGACCACCGCTTTGGTATTTTCGACATTCTCTTCATAAGGCAATCTTGAACCATCATACATAACAGAAGTAAAACCTACAGCTATGGCTTTTTTAATCACATCGAAGTCATCACTGTGGTCCAGGTGTAAAACGACTGGAATGGCAACCTTTCTCTCTAAGTCCTTCACGATAGCCGCTACAGTGTCGAGGTCCATATTGGCTAGATATTTCTGTCCGAATGCAACGATGACAGGTGCTTCTTTTTCAGCAGCAGCTTCGATAACTCCTTGTATTGTTATGAGGTTGTAGCTGTTAAAAGCTCCGACGGCGTAATTATTTTCATAGGCGTCTTTCAAGACACCGTTTAAGTTCATTAACATCTGATCGCTTCTCCTCTAGATTTTTTATTTAACAGAGTCTAACCATTTTTTGAATTCTTCGTTTTCTAAGACTTCTGGATTAACGATAAATTGTGGGTCTTCCTCTTTGAAGAGTTTTTCGATATCTTCGGTCAACATGTAAGGTGAGTTGGTCAGGACCTCTGCCGTTGTTCCTGCAATGTGAGTCGTTAAGGTTACGTTGTCGAGATCGTAGAGTGGGCTGTCTTCTGGAATCGGTTCTGTTTCAAAAACATCGAGAGCAGCTCCGAGTATTTTACGTTCTTGAAGTGCTTCAATAAGCGCTTCCTGATCGACTAATCCAGCGCGAGCTGTGTTGATAAATATCGTTGTCGGCTTCATCATATCGAATTGTTCTTTGCCAATCATGTGCTTGTTATCTTCACCTAAACGAGCGTGCATGGAGATGTAGTCAGATGAGGAAACAAGTTCTTCAAGCTCAACCTTGCTTGCTCCTTCTGCTTCTATAGCAGCTGCGTCTGTGTAAGGGTCATAGACGACAACTTCCACATCGAAACCTGATAATTTTTTCGTAACAAGGCGCCCGATATGGCCAAATCCTACTAAACCTATACATTTGCCACGAAGTTCTGGAATAAATTCACTGTTTGCGAATTCTTTTTCCCAACCCCCCTGTTTGATAGAGTGGTGTGCACGAGCAATGTTTCTCGTCTCTGCAAGCATCATCCCTACTGTGAAGTCTGAGACTGCGTGAGCGTTTCTGCCGCGTACGTGAAAAACAAGGACCCCATTTTCTGTTGCAGCTTCGACATCCACATTTTCAAGGCCTGCACGAGAAACTCCAACGATTTTTAAGTTAGGCATAGCTGCAATGACATCACGTGAGACAGGAACAAAAAGTCCGAGTAATGCTTCCGCATCCTCACCTTCCGCCTTAATCACTTCATCCACTGGCTCAATATCTGGACCGTGCTTTTCTACTTCTAAACGACGGTACTGGAGTTGGTCCCAATCTTCTTCCCAGTTCCCAACAACCAGATCATCACCGTATTCGTTGAGGTATTCTTTCCATGCTGCTTCAAATCCTTTGCCTGGAATCATTGCATCCCCTAATATAATTGCTTTCATTCTACACTTCTCTCCCTCTGTTTATTCTTGTTCACTTCAAAAGTATCACTTTCAAGCTCTTCTTGCAATACAAATCACAACTTATTATATCAGAAACCGATACCCTCTTATTGACTTTCTTAAAATTTTAATAAAAGTATGAAGCTTTTTTAAAATAAAAAAGGAGTTAAAAAACTCCTTTTACAGCAGATAATATCTTTAAACATATAAGTATTCTAAAATTTGTACCGCTTGATCGGTCGTTTCTACTGTGACATTCGCTTTATTTTCTAACTCTTTGAGAGCATGGATATGCTCTTCAGGGCGAATAATGAGAAGTGGCTTCCCTTTATTGATAGCTGTTGTGGCATCCATAGCTGTGTTCCACTGCTTGTATTTTTCTCCGAACTTAGCAATCACAATGTCTGATTTTTCCATCAAAGCTTGGGTACGGAAGTTGTTGATGTCTGAGGCCGCGCGGTCTTTGTAGTAAGGGCCAGGTTGTTCCCCCTGTACCTTCTCACCGATATCATCGGACAAGTCATGGTTGTCTTGCGGTCCCACAAAAACCAAATCTAGATCCTTGGCAGCTTCTTGTAGTTCTTCACGCCAATTACTGTGGATTTCTCCAGCTAAATAAACGACGAATTTCATAATATATTTACCCTCCATTCCCTACTATCATAGGAAGATTAGAGGCAAATAGCAATTTTTATAATTTTCGTCTCATTCATACAGCAGCTCTTTTTAAAACAAAAAAGCCTGGAGTACTCTCCAGGCTTCTTTATTCGATGGTCCCTACTGGTCTCGAACCAGTGACCTCCAGCTT
>JBHWPB010000041.1:0-9978 GCA_043424675.1 Carnobacteriaceae bacterium
CTGTTATCAAGTATGGATAATGTCGCCTCTATCTCTGCTAATCGATTTTCAGGTACGTCTATCATGACGGCTTCTTTAGATAACATGAATTTTCTGAGACCGATACCAGAAAATACTACTGTACGCCTCCAGAGTTTTGTATCTGGAGCAGGCACTCGTTCGATAGAAGTGTTTATGAAAATTATTAATGAAAACCTGCAGACAGGAGAGCGAAAATTAGCAGCGACAGCTTTCATGACCTTTGTAACGGTGAGTGCAGACGGGAAAGAGCCTCTCCATGTTCCAGAGGTTGTTCCTGAAACAGAAGAAGAGATTGCAATAGCTGAGGGATATGAAGAACGCGTTGCACAAAGGAAGAAAAATTTACAAGCTAATAAAGTATTAGCAGAATCTGTCTCCACAACATATCCTTGGGAGTAAAAGCATTGAAGACTAAACTTTGCGACTGAAGCCTGGCCCTCTCCATAAAAAAATAATTTGGAGAACAAAGGTCTAAATTTTTTTCTTACTCTTTCTGCTGCTTCTCTGGAGTGCAAGCGTTTTCTTTACATTTCCTACAGGTATAGTATACTAAGGTTAATTGAATATACACATGGGGAGCGGACAGCTGAGAAGGTTAAAACCTGACCCACAAACCTGATCTAGGTAATACTAGCGGAGGGAAAGTGTTGGATAGCAGTTTGAAAAAAATTGTTATCTTAACTTATATTGATAGCGATAGGTATAGCTCTCCTCATGTGTAGTTGGAGAGCTATTTTTATATTTAAAAAGGAGAGGGCAATGATAGAAGCAGATAAAAATAATTTGGAAAGAATAAAAGAAGTGGAACCCTTGATCCATCACATCACTAATAATGTTGTGAAAAATGATGTCGCCAATGTGACCTTAGCGCTCGGTGCATCGCCTATTATGTCTGAAAACCCGAAAGAAGTAGAAGAAATTGCAGCCGTAGCTGACGGATTAGTCCTCAATACAGGAACTATTCAACCGGATGTTGCAGAAGCGATGCTGCTAGCTGGTCGCGCTGCTAATCGAGAGACTATTCCTGTTGTCTTAGATCCTGTAGGCGTCGGAACGACAACTTACCGCAAAGAGACGATTCTCACATTGCTGGATGAAATAGATTTCACTGCAATCAAGGGGAATGCTGGTGAAATTGCCACTTTAGCAGGAGCAGACTGGCAGACTAAAGGAGTCGATGCTGGAGAGGGAGACGCAGAACTCATAAATTCCGCAAAAAAATTAGCCAAAGCATACAACTGTGTGGTCGGCATGTCTGGTCCAGTCGACATCATCACAGACGGCAAAATAACTTATTTAGTAAGAAATGGTCATGAAATGATGTCCCGTATTACGGGGTCGGGTTGCATGTTGAGTGGGGCAGCCGGTTGCTTTCTCTCTGTTTCAAAAGAGAATCCGCTTCAAGCTTTACTGCAGGCGCATTTAACATTTGCCATAGCTGGAGAAAAAGCAGCAGAAGCTCCTCATGTTCGCGGGACAGGGACTTTCAGAAGTGCATTGATTGATGAATTATACTTGCTGACTCAAGAAGAAATGAAGAAAAATATGATCATGGAGGAAGTATAAATGGAGAAGGTTAAACAGGTCCTGACGATTGCGGGTTCAGATTCCGGAGGCGGGGCAGGGATACAGGCTGACTTAAAGACCTTTCAAGAGAGAAGAGTCTTCGGTATGTCCATTATTGTAGCAGTGACCGCTCAAAATACTTTAGGCGTCCAAGGCTCTTACCCTCTGCCTCTAGAAGCAGTCCAAGCCCAATTCGACTCTGTTTTTTCTGATCTCGAGGTCGCTGCCATGAAGACGGGAATGCTTGTCGGGAGTCCTTATATCAAACTGATCGCTTCTGAAATCAGTAAGCGACCTGACATTCCTTATGTTCTAGATCCTGTCATGATTGCCAAAGGGGGCACTGCGTTGATGGATGATGACGCAGTTTCCGATCTGATTGAATATTTAATACCGCTTGCCACTCTTGTCACTCCGAATATTCCTGAAGCCGAGCGAATTTCAGGCATTAATATTGAGACGAAAGAGAATATGATCGAAGCGGCAAAAGTCATTCAAAGACAAGGTTCAAGAAATGTTCTTTTGAAAGGAGGGCATTTGGAAGACTCACAATCAGCGGTCACTTCCGATTATTTACTCTTAGAAAATGGGAAAGGCAGATGGTTTGAAAACAAGAGAATTCAGACCGAGAATACCCATGGCACGGGCGACACCTTAGCTGCTTGTATTGTTTCCGAACTTGCCAATGGAAAAACCATGGAAGAGGCGGTAGAGATCGGGATAGACTTTGTCTATACAGCCATTTTCGATGGTATCGATGTAGGGCAGGGTCATGGACCGACCAATCACTGGGCGTATCGAAAAAAGGAGAAGAAAAATACATGATAAAAGAGTATTTAGACCTCTACTTTATCGCAGGCAGCCAAGATGTAGAAGAGGGTGAGCTACTTTCAGTTCTAGAAAAAGCCTTGCAAGCCGGAATCACGATGTTTCAATTCAGAGAAAAAGGATCGAATAGTTTAGAGGAGTATCCGGAAAAGAAGAGGGAGCTGGCTATAAAGTGTCAGACCTTATGTCAAGAATATCAGGTGCCTTTTATCATCAATGATGACGTAGAACTCGCTCTTGCAATAGAAGCAGATGGAATCCACGTTGGACAAGATGATGAACCCATAGAAAAGGTCCTAGAATGTGTTTCGTCCGATACTATTGTAGGTCTCTCGACATCTAATGCAGAAGAAGTCGCAGAGGCAGAAACAATCGATGACTTAGACTATATTGGTTTAGGCCCTGTCTTTTCCACTTCCTCAAAAAAAGATACTGATCCTGAGTTAGGGATAGCAGAGATGAAACGGATTATTGGTCAAGGAAGAAAAATACCCATCGTCGCTATCGGCGGAATAACAACAGAAAACGCAGCAGAAGTACGAGCGACAGGGGTAGATGGTGTTTCGGTTATATCCGCTATCGCCTCCAGCGACAATATCAAAGCAGCAGTCAAACAACTAAAGGGTGATTAACACATGAAGAACAGTCAACAATCGAAGAAGGTAGCATTGGCAGGTTTATTGACAGCCATAGCCGTCGTCGGCTCTCTCTTCTCTTTTCCTATCCTTGGCAGCCGCAGTGCCCCTATCCAACATTTAGTCAATGTTTTATCGGCTATTCTCTTGGGCCCGGGCTATGCGGTAGCTATCGCCTTTGGAGCAAGCCTGATCCGCAATCTGCTGGGCTGGGGAACGTTGCTGGCTTTCCCAGGTTCGATGTTCGGCGCTTTAATGGCGGGACTCTTCTATAAATACAGATCTAAAGTGAGGATGGCCTTTATTGGCGAAGTCTTAGGGACAACCGTCCTGGGAGGTTTAGCGGCTTACTACGTAGCCAGACTGATGGGGATTATCGATATCGCTTTTACGGCCTATCTTATCCCGTTTTTTCTCTCCACTATTGTTGGAAGTATCTTGGCCGTAATCGTCTACCGCGCTTTAGATAACAGAAATCTGTTAGATGATGTCTAAAAGATCAATAAAAATAAGGCTGCTTAATCTCTCTTTGTAAAGAGAATAAGCAGCCTTATCTACTTTTTATATTGTTTCTCTGTTTATGGCCATAAGCCCATTAAAATCAAGAGACCTGGAATCCAGCAGGTGACAATTCCTGCAAGAATAGTGGCATGATACAACCAGTCTCCGATTTGAATCCCTCGGTTATAGATGAGGTAGTTGGTTAACCATAGTAATCCCCAGACAATCCAGTTCAGACCATCGAAGACATTACCTCCCGCTACACCTGTAAAGATGAGGATCGCAAAAACGATGGCGTTCAAGGTGACGAACAAGGAAAAATAGCCTAAATTGCGATTGTCCCACTCCATGAATCGATTGATGCCATAAGAAAGATAAGTGTAACCGAATAACAGACCAGAGACGGTCCCGTAATAATAGGTTGCTGTTTCGTTCGTAAATATCCCATAAATAATCATCATGATATTCAACAGAACATACAGCCCTCCTGTAAAAATATTGATCATAGCGTTCGAATCATCTTTCACTTTGTCGAGATAATTCCTACCGTTACTAATCAAGACTATTCCTGAAAACATTAATGTAATTCCTGACATATTATTTCGCTCTTTTCTTAATGAATTTCTTAACCTTGTTTTACTCTGCTTTGATCTTGTCGAGAGTTTTCATTCTGCTCTTTTCTCAGTGGTTTTTTGATCTTGCCTTATTATATTTTATTTTTCTTCTTCTTCATTTTTTTCTTCATCTTTAGCTGCTGCTTTAGATGCTTGTGAGATAGAATCGTATTCTCCACCTGCACGCTTAGCTTCTTCTTCTAAACGCTCTAATTCGCTCAAGGCATAGTCGCGCATTGGATCGACTTCAGCGCCGCCGTTAAAGAATGCTTCTAATTCTTCTTCACTCTCGTTCATAATTGGGTTTGGTACAGTTGGATCAGTATAGACTCCACGCTGTTGAGGGATATCAATGATATCCAGGAAAGGCTGTACATTCATCGTCCAGCCGACCATCCCGATGAAACGCTCGTTAGTATCAAAGATTGCGTTATAAGAGATGACCAATCTATCTCCCTTAGCATCGTTATACCAGAAAGAATAACTTTTACGTTTACGCTGGATGAGCTCTGAAGCAATTTTACGTGACGCTGCGCGCGCTTGAGGCGGGTGGCAGTCGGTGTAGAGCTGGCCGAGAGAAGAAGTAGAGTATTGGTAGAGTTTTTGCCCTTCGTCAAAGTATTGGAAGCGTAGGTCCGGTCCAACAAAGACAAACTCTTCTGCGACAAGGTTCAAGATGGCATTCATCTGCTCTAACGTGAGTGAGCCGTTTCCTACTTGGACGCGTACTTCATCTTTAATCGGTGATTCAGTGAGACGGTCTCCGACTTCTACAGCAGAGGCTTCGTCATAAATCTTATTTAAAGCATCACGCATGCCACGGCTTGCTTGACTTGCCCCTGAAACGGAATCAAACTCGACACGCTGCGATTCGAGAATTTGATTCGACATGGTCTCTATTGCTTCTTTTTGGTTTTCCAACTGGTCAGACACTTCATAGTCGATCTCTTCGATGTGAGTAGGGGAGAAGTGAATGTTTAATTTAACCCCATTACTTTCCGCTTGATATTTTCCTTCATGATACTTAGCTTCTGGCTGCTCTTCGCCGCGAGCAACCGCTAAAGCATTTCTGACCGCTTCTTTCGTTCCGATGGTAGAGAAAGTAGCGCCGGAGACATTATCCACATCTACCCAGTTCTGTTTTACAATCTTCTTAGCTACTTCTGGAATAACTAAGTGACCGATATCTTCCGTATCGTACTCTTCGATAACCTCAATGTTTTCGATCGTATCTTCTGAAACAGTAACATCTAATTTAATTTTTGAAGCAAAACCTTGTGCTCTACCTTCATAAGTTCCTGGAGTATATTTTTTCATAATCATTTCCTTTCTTGTAACAAAATAAACTTCTTCATCAACAATCTTGTGAAAATGAAAACATTTGAAACAGCTTGTTTATACTATTACAACATAATATTTGAAGTCAAGGAGAGGGTTGATTTAAATCATTTACAGAAGGTGAAAAATGAGAGGCTTAAGTCCTGTTTATTGCCATGTAGCCTTTCTGGAGGTTTTTTTAATAATTGTTTTATATGAAAAGATTATTAAAAAAGCAAATATCGTAGAGAAAAAGTGGTATTGTTATTGACCAGTAGGACACACAATAATTGACAAGTGTATCAGTTTCCTCTCTTTTTTATTCTTGCTACTATGGAAGAGATAGAATATAAAGTAGAGGAGGACGTCTTTATCATGGCTGAATTTTATCAATACAAGAAAGAAGATGTGATTGAAGAACTGAATACTGATGCAGAGACAGGACTGAGTCAATCGGAAGTTGAAGAACGTCAGGAGGAGTACGGACCCAATAAGCTCGCTGAGCAGGAGTCTGTCGAATGGTATGAGATTCTATTAGATAATCTGAATAACATTATTGTCTACTTGTTGGCAGCAGCTGCTCTTTTATCCCTCTTCATGGGAGACTATATTGAAGCAGTAGCGATTGTCATCGCTATTTTGATATCAGTTTTGACAGGATTTGTAGTGGAATGGAGAGCTGCAGAATCTGTCGATGCGCTCCAAGAGATGGTGAACACAACGGTGAGAGTGATAAGAGATGGCGAAGAAGAAGAGATTGAATCGACAGATCTTGTTCCAGGAGATATTATTGTACTTTCAGAAGGAGATGCCATCGCCGCAGACGGGAGGGTACTTGAGAATAATAACTTTCAGTCGATCGAATCGGCCTTGACAGGGGAATCCGAACCTGTCGACAAAGATGATGAAGAAGTTTTCAATGAAGAAGTTCCGATTGGCGACCGTGTCAATATGGTTTATTCAGGAACGGCGGCCACGAAAGGTGACGCAAGAGTCGTCGTCACAGAGACGGCGATGGATACAGAAGTTGGTCACATCCAAGAGATGCTGGATAATGAGGAAGACGATGGGACGCCACTGGATAAGGAAATTAACAGTCTAGGAAAAATGTTGATCATCGTCGCATTTGTTGCAGCGCTCGCTGTAGTGGGCGTCGGGTTATTTACAGGGCAGGAGCTGGCTTCTCTCTTACAGATTGCTGTGATTTTAGCCGTTGCTGCTATCCCAGAGGCTTTGCCGGCGGTCCAGACCATTACTTTATCAAGAGGGATGCAGCAGATGGCAGACCGCGAAGCACTCGTTAAAACCTTGCCATCTGTCGAAACTTTAGGATCTACTTCTATTATCGCCTCCGACAAAACAGGAACTCTGACTGAAAACCAAATGATGACCGCTCGGGTCGCGACGAAAGACGATACAATCTATGAAGTGAGTGGAAAAGGGTATGAACCGGAAGGCGAGATTTCGCAAAACGATGAAAAAATTGGTCTTGATCAAATGGATGGCGATACGCGTATAGAAGATATCGAGGAAAGTCATCAAGATTTAGCGCGTCTCATCATGAACGGTGTGCTTTCAAGTAATGCCACTTTAGAAAAAGGAGACGGAGAAGAAGAGGACGAAGAAGGCTCGGAAGAAGAGTACACGATTTCAGGTGATCCCACTGATGGAGCTTTGACTGTTCTCGGAGCGAAGCTCAACCTCACACCTGATACTATAGAAGAGATGGGCTGGGAGAGGAAAGATGAGTTTCCTTTCGATTCCGACCAAAAATATATGGGGGTCATCGTAGACGGTCCGACTCCACAGCTCATCTTAAAGGGAGCCCCAGATGTCTTGGTAGATATGGCGCAACTGGATGACGAAGGCGAACAGTACTGGTTAGATCAAAATGAAAAACTAACAGAAGAAGGTATGAGAGTAATCGCTCTCGCGGGGATTCCATTGGAAGATATCAATGCGAATGTCGATGACGATATCAACGATGTTATTGAAAACTTAGACGGCTTCTCACTTCTTGGGATGTACGGAATTGTAGATCCTCCGCGAGAAGACGCGAAGGAATCCGTCAAACAGACTCAAGCAGCCGGCATTCAAGTGAAGATGATTACAGGCGATCACCCGGGAACAGCGGAAGTTATCGCAGAACAGATAGGAATAGAGAACGCTGACAAAACAATGACCGGTGAAGAAATCGATGAATCTGTGGATTCTGAAGACTTCATCGACAAGGTAAAGGAAGCTGGTGTTTTCGCCAGAGTGTCTCCAGAAAACAAATTGCAGCTTATTGACGCTTTCCGTGATGATGGTAAAATCATCGCGATGACAGGAGACGGTGTAAACGATGCACCTGCCTTAAATGGCGCTGATATTGGGATAGCCATGGGAGTACGAGGGACAGAAGTTGCGAAGGAATCATCTGACATGATTTTAACGGATGACAGGTTTGCGACGATTGTGGATGCGGTTGAGATAGGTCGAGTGATTTTCGACAACATTAAGAAATTTGTTTCATTCCTCTTTACATGTAATATGGTAGAGATTTCAGCAGTTTTCTTAGCCGTTGTTTTCTTGATGCCAGTCCCACTTGCACCTTTGCATATCTTGTACTTGAACCTCATCATTGACCTTTTACCAGCAATTACTTTATCTCTTGAACCAGCTGAAGACGATGTCATGAAACGGCCGCCGCGAGATCCTGAAAGTGGTTTGGTCAATCGACCTTTCCTCTTACAGGTTATTGTAAGCGGTATTCTCATCGGTATTACGGCCTTCATTGTGTTTGTTATCTTCAATAATATGGGGGTAGAGTTAGAAGTCGCAAGAACTGGAACTTTCGCTTTCATGGGAGTGGGGCAATTGATGCACGTCTTCAATGTGCGTCACCCTGATAACTTTGGGTTAGATAAAACTATCTTAGAGAACAAGCCTTTAATCGGAGCGTTAATTGCTTCAGTCGGGCTCTTACTTCTTTCGATCTACCTTCCAGGTCTGAACTCTATTATGAGCAACGTCCCGCTTAACTTGGAAATGTGGGGCATCATTCTCATTGCAGCTGTGATTATAACGGGAATTAACTTCCTCGTGAAAAAAGGAATACACAGATTCGAAGGTTAATATCTCAGCAAAAGGGGAGAAAGATCTAGCGTAGCAGCTGGGTCTTTTTTTAAGTCTAAAGTTTCATTAAATGAAGCTTTCTATTGAGATTTGTGTGAAGATTTCGATTGCTTATACTAACAAAGGCGAAGTGAAGAAGTGTCAAAAAATGAAACAGCCACCCTGCGCAAAGGATTACACGTCTTAGAGTTTATGAACCAATCGCAAGGTGGAACTTTAAATGATGTCATGAAAGAGTTCGATTTAAGCAAATCGACCGCCTTTCGTCTGTTAACAACTCTGGAAAATATGAATCATATCTATAAAATACAAACGCAATATTTTTACAAACCCAAGCAATTGTGAATGGAAAATATAGACCAATCGCAGAGAAATTGGACACACTTGCAGACGATTCATCAAACTGCCCGACAACTGCAGATGAGCACTTATCTTGGAAAGGCTGACGACACCGAGCTTGTCATGCACAAGTATTACATGCTCCTTTTGAGTATCCGGCGGATGAAGAAATCGACAACCGTTCTAAAATTCATCAATTTGCTCTTTAGAAGACCGCTTTTTTTACAGCGTTAAAGCAACACCGCGCGCTTTAACTACCGAAGAAGTTTACGATGTTATCACTGACTTTGGCGAAGCAACACACCGCTCGATTGAAGCAGGCTTTGATGGAGTGGAGCTGCACGGAGCGACTCGTTACCTATTCCAGCAGTTTGGCTCCCCACATTCAAACAAGCGTGACAATGAATTCGCTGTTCCTCATTTCTTTGCAATAAAGTTAATTGAAGAGGTCAAAGCTGTCGTTAAAGAACATGCGGACAAACCTTTCTTAATCGGTTATCGTTTCTCATCAGAAGAACCAGAAATACCTGGCATCACAATGAAAGAAACTTTCGCTTTAACCGACGAGCTCATTGTGCAAGAACTTGATTACTTGCATATCGCGACGACAAACGCTTGGACGAAACAGCGCCGTGGAAATGAAAGTGAACGTTCACGGACGGAATTAATTTCAGAATATATAGATGAACGTGTTCCAGTATTCGGCGTTTGGAATCTCCACACACCAGAAGAAGCAGCCCAAGTCCTAGAAGAAGGGCAAACTGTTTTGATTTTCCTCGGGCGCGCACTGGTTGCCGACCCGTACTGGGTAGAGAAAGTCGCTGCCGGCCAAGAAGACAGTATTCAGCATTACTTAACACCTGAAACCCGAAAAGATCGTGTTATTCCGGCACCGCTCTGGGAACAAATTATGGAAGTAGACGGATGGTTCTCTGTTAAACATGAAGCCCAAACACGCTCTGAGGGCTAAAAAACTAAGTAATTAAAATCACATAACTTGGTAATTATTTTTTAAAAACTTTGTAAGAAAAACAACTTAT
>JBHWPB010000042.1:0-7548 GCA_043424675.1 Carnobacteriaceae bacterium
AGGACTCCTTTTTTGTGGGTTAAGAAGCAGAGTTATAACGTTCGCTTGCCTCAACCATCCATTGGTAGGGAGGATCAGGCAGCGTTTCTTTCACCTCTTTATAACGAGTCGTCAAGAGGATACGTGTCTTCAGATTTAAGAAGTTACGATAGCCGAATCCTGTTCGCTTGAGCGTTTTGATTTTATTATTGGTCCCTTCTAAGGGACCATTGGTATAGGTATAGATAAAGCTATTCCGAATGCCGACCTCAAATTTTTTCAGGGTACGCAGCCCTTTCTTGATATTTTGAGGTAAGGGCGCTTTGAGAAAGCGCTGGAGGAGATCAAAGAAACGATTCTGGTGTCCTTTACGAAGCGCCATGACAAGCAACTGAATACAATCATAGCTTGCTTTGAAAGCTGGGCTTTGATCCAAGAGATAATCCACAATGCCTTGCGTATGGGTCAGCCAGTCAAACAAGGGGAAACGTTGATAGTGTCTCCAGTGTAAATCCGAAGGATTTTTAAGAAGCAGTTTCCAGTATCTTTTGAATTTATTATACACCCTCCGGTGAGTCGTCCGAAAGCCATTCATAATGGTCACCCGGTACTTATTCAGTTCGCGTAATAAGTGTTGCACAATATGGAATCGATCAATGATAATGTCGGACTTGGGAAACAGGGTTTGGAAAAACTGATAATACGGACTATACATATCCATTGTAATGGTTTCGACTTTATACCGTTCTTCACGGGAAAAGCGTAAAAAGTATTCACGTAAGTGACGTTGTTTCCGATCGGGAAGAATGTCAAAAATCTGTTTTTTCTCATTATCCATAAGGATACCACTCATTTGGCCTTCAACGGCCTTGACCGATTTAAATTCATCCACAGCTAAGTGAGTCGGTAAAGTGGTCGGTCGCTGGAGTTGAGTGGAGCGATAGTCTTTCAAGCAACGCAGAACAGTAGACGTGGAAACCGCAAACTCTCTGGCAATGAGCGTCATCGCTTTCATCTCGGACAAATCTGATAAAATAATACGCTTCACATCTTTAGAGATGAAACATGCATAGCCCACTAAAGAGGTTTGAGCGGTGGTCGTCGCACGACAGTGCTTACACAGATAACGTTGTTTTCTCAAGCGAAGATAACAGGGTGTTCGATTAAACATGCCAAGATGGACGTCCGATTCGAAGCCTCCATTCCGAATCATATCTTGGGAGGTTTCCGAGACATGACCGCAGCTGACACACACATCCGAAAATTTATCGAGATTCCCATAAAATAAGACAGCTTTTCGATTGTTTTTCATAACCTCATCACTTTTATTTTGAAATTGGATGTTTGGATCTTTCACTTGAAGTAAATTTTGTATAAAATGGAATGGAGTCATAGTGCTCTCCTTTGTGTTTTGTTTGGTAACTTAATCATAAAGGAAGCCTATGGCTTTTTGTATGAAAAAAGCGTTGGCGATTTTCATCACCAACACTAAAAATTATAGAACCTATTATTTTAAAGTCAGATTATTCTTTTTCAATCACTTCATAACTGATTAAGAATTGTATAATTTTCTCCAAATAATTAAAAATCATAAAGCTCTCTCTCTAGATAAAATTAGGAAAATTTAGGATATTAGCATATGATATAGGCAACTACATATTGGAAGGAAGGCTCATAATGAAAAAATCACAGAAGCATGTTGTCATTACAGGAGCAGGCAGTGGTTTAGGAGCATCACTTGCTCATAAATATAATGAAAAAGGAAATTATGTCACATTAATTGGCCGTACGAAGGAAAAGCTGAAACAAGTAGCTGATAAATTAGATAATTCTGATTACTCTCTCTATACGCTCGATGTATCTGCTCCTGGCGATGTTGAAAGAATCTTTGAACAAATTTCAAAAGAAGTCGCTCCTATCGACACACTTATCAATAATGCTGGTCTCGGCTATTTTGACCTGGCAGAGAATCTATCTTCAGATGAAATAAACCAAATGATCGATATCAACTTAAAAGGTACAATTTTTTGCACACAGCAGGTTTTAAGGGACATGAAAGAACGTGACGAAGGCTCTATTATAAATGTTGTGTCCACTGCTGGCGTAGAAGGTAAAGTGACGGAGTCCGCTTATGTGGCGAGTAAATTCGGGGTCCGTGGATTTACTGAAAGTATCGTTAAAGAACTAGAGGATACAAATATCCATGTCCATGCTGTGTACATGGGAGGAATGAATACGCCATTCTGGGGAGAAGAAACAGAAGATGAAGGTGAGACGGGCTTAATGCATGCTGATGATATCGCAGACATCATCTATGCGAATACAAAAATAAGAAAAAATATCAATGTTTCAGAAGTAGTTATCAAAAACCATTAAAATAATACTTCGACTAGGGCCGGTAGAAGCGGCCTTTTTTACTGTCGAGAAAAGATTTCTTTAGGAGGTTGTTTAGATTAGTCCAGGTGTCCATGAAAGGTACTTATTACATATAGTTAATCTGTAATAGTTAAAACTATATGACTATAATACTTTCTGAAAGTCTTAGGTAAGGATTATTTTTCTATAAACTAATTCAATTGTTCACATGCGACCATTATAGACGAGGTGCTTCGTAAGCTGTACCTTTACGATCATGCTTATGAATCATTAATGAAAGGCTATGAATCCATTGGTTATTTTGTACTATCATTCACAAAGAGTGTCTACTATAATGTGTTTGAGCGATAGGAAATGAGTGATCACTCGAGAAAAGTAAAAATCTAACCACAGATATTATTTTTTTAGAGACTAATGTTCAGTATTGAACAATTAATTATATCTTATTTATAAGAGAGGAAGAATCTAAATGATTAAAGAATATGAAACAGGTATGAGTTTTAAGGAAGAAATTAGTGAAGGCGCAGTACTAGTTGATTTTTATTCTACAACTTGCGGACCATGTAAAATGTTGTCCTTTGTTTTAGACGATATAGATAAAAACTCTGGTGATGATCTCAAAATATTGAAAGTAAAGTTTGAAGAGAATGACGATCTTGTTGAAGAATATGAAGTAGAAGGTTACCCGACATTGATCATGTTCAATGAAGGAGAAGAAGTATCCCGCAAAGCTGGCCTCCAGCAAAAACCTGTGATTGAAAAAATGATTCAAGAAGTTTAATCATCATAAAAAATTAAAAGATAAAAGGAGAATAAAGAATGTCTACACAAGAGAAAACAAACACAATCAATTATAAATACCAAGACCACTGGATTGAGAAACAAGATAAAGCTGAAAAAGCTTTCTTAAAGAAATTTTCAGAAGGCAATTACACCATGGAAGATCCTCTCATTGAGTACAACCTCTACGGAATTAACGCGTTGTCAGCAGTTATGGCTTTCGAAACGGAAGAACCAACAGCAATGGTACTCCGAGTCAAAGGTAAAACACCTGAAGCAGATTTCTACCAATCTTTCCCTGTAGCGACAGAGCACGTTCTACCAGTCGTTGGTCTTTATTCAGATTATGAAAACAAGATCGAAATCTATCCATGGCAGAAACCAGATTCAAAAGTGGTTCATACGATCAAAACGCCTAAAACAGAAGGTGCAGATTTAGTTGAACACATGGATACGACTCCGGAGTATATGCAGGATCAAGTTATGATTCTATCTTCTGCTGTGGCTGACTTAGCAATTGCTGTCGACTATGCAGGAGATGTACGTATGGACTTTACGGACCCAATGATCTGGGACTTGAAACGTTTACCAAACGGTGACTTCTCCATGTCATCCGGTCGTGTCACACGCATGCCTTACTTTGTTTCTGGGATTTATGAATTCTCAGCAGTTGGTAAAATTAACAAAGAATACCGTGTGCCACATGGATATCACCATGACCAAGCTTATCTTCCAAACGGCGACATCCTTGCATTAAACTGTAACTTGCCTAACGGCACAGTAGAGGATACTCTCGTTGTTTTAGACAAAGAAACGGGTCATGTCAAGAGAACAATTGATTTCGCTGACTTCATTGAACCAGGTGTTCAAAAATCTGGTTCTTGGTCAGATGAAGACTGGTTCCACTGTAACGCAGTATGGTACGATGAAAACACAAACTCCATTACACTATCTGGACGTCACATCAACGCAATGGTGAATATTGACTTTGATACCGCTGAGTTAAATTGGATCATCTCTGACCCAGAAGGCTGGCCAGAAGAGTACCATGAATACCTATTCAAACCTGTAGGAGATGGAGAGTTCGACTGGCAATATGAGCAGCACTCTAACCTTATCACGCCACTAGGCGATGTCATGTGCTTTGACAACCACCACTACGGAGCTCAAAACCCAGAAAGCTACCTCTCTGCAGCAGATTCCTTCTCAAGATCTGTAAAATATCGCATCGATACAGACAGAATGGAAATCGAACAGTTATGGCAGTATGGGAAAGAGCGTGGAGCAGAATTCTTCTCACCATATATCTGTAACACGAAATACTACAATGAAGGACACTATCTCACACACTCTGGAGGAATTGCGTATGATGGGGAAGGAAATCCTTCTGAAGAATTAGGTCCATTCGCTCAACTAGACGATCCAGAGACAACTTTGAAATCTATCACAGTTGAAACAATCAATGATGAGAAAGCATTAGAATTAGAAGTGAACTCTAACTACTACCGCGCTAACAAGCACACCCTATATGCTAAAGAAGAAGGTCAACGTGACTTGAAATTAGGACGCGGACAACTTCTCGGTTCTCTCGGTGAAACGCCACAGATGGACTACGATATTCCAGCGGAAAAAACAGGTGAAGTCATGGCAGACTGGCATGACGCTACTTTGACCGATGAAATGGACCTCTTTACTTTCGAAGCGAAGTTCGAAAAGGGAGACTTAGTTCAATTACAACTTGACAACGGGGAAGAAATCCGTAAATACTTCATCTCAACCTCTGCTGGAAAACGTGGGGCAATGTGTGCAGGAACATTCTTGCCAGACGATGACCGCGAAACAAGAACAGTTGTTACAAAAGAAGGCTTAAGCGGTGTCTACGATGTTCGTGTCTTAGTCAACGACAAAGTATATGAGACAGGAATTCAGATCAGAGTATAATTCTGTATAAGTAATAAAAAACTCAGACAAGATTGAATTTGTCTGAGTTTTTTATTACGAAAAATATTCAGTCAAAGGTTCACAATGTAGAATCTTTTTACAGAATGTATGAGAAGTAGTATTCATAAAACTAATAGTTAGTCCCGAATAAACTTATTATAGATAGATAAACGCTTATGTTCATATAGTATTTTTAGTAGTGGTATTCATAAAAAGTGTTGGTATAATATATTTGAGAGATAAGGAATAGGCTATACTTAAAAGTGAAAAAAATCACTATAGAATTATAAAATTAAGAAGGAAGTGGAAAAATGGTAAGAGAATATGATCTCGTTATTATAGGTGCAGGGCCCGCAGGGATGACAGCTTCGATTTATGGTGCACGAGCTAACATGAAAACATTATTGATTGATCGTTTATCACCAGGAGGAAAAATTATCAATTCAGAAGGAATTGGTAACTTCCCGGGACACGGAACAATAAATGGAGCAGAGTTAGGATTTAAGATTTATGAAGATACTCAGGCAGCAGGAGCAGACTTTGATTATCTAACCGTTACAGATCTCGTTAAAGAAAACGATAAGTTCATCATTCAAGCAGAAGAAAGCGATGAAGACATTGTTGCGAAAGCAGTTATTGTCGCCTCGGGAACAAAAAATAGAGAATTAAATGTTCCGGGAGAAGAAGAGTTATGGGGCAGTTTTATTCACACCTGTGCTGTCTGTGATGGTGCACAGTATGAAGGGAAAACCGTTGCTTTATTAGGTGGCGGATATGCAGCAGTAAACGAAGGGATTTATCTTGCAGGCCTAGCTGAAAAAGTAACAGTGCTTGTTGATGAGCAAGGGTTCACAGCGAAGCCAGATGCTGTAGAACAACTCTTATCCTTTGATAATGTAACAGTGA
This sequence comes from Carnobacteriaceae bacterium, assembly GCA_043424675.1. GTDB lineage: Bacteria > Bacillota > Bacilli > Lactobacillales > Carnobacteriaceae_A > JBHWPB01. The sequence continues at coordinate 5,983 of JBHWPB010000042.1, forward strand.
TTGAAAATGTAAAAGTTAATTCCTTCGAGCAGACTTCAGATGATAAATTAAAAGGAGTCAACTACACAGACGCTGACGGCAATGAAAATGTAGTGGAAGTCGATGGGGCCTTTGAATACTTAGGATCTGTTCCCGCTACGGAATTCTTGAAAAGCTTCGATGTCACAACGGAAGTAGGTTATGTGATAACGAATCCAGACATGGAGACGGAAGTCAAAGGACTTTATGCAGCAGGGGATGTTCGCGATAAGAAACTTCGTCAAGTCATCACAGGCTGCGCTGAAGGAGCAACAGCGGCTCAAAATGCAGGAGACTACTTGAAAGAGTTGGCTCGTACACAGACAGTTTAGACGTTACAAAATCATATTCGTTAAGAAAGCAGTATGATTCAAAATAAAAAGGAGTCACCCCAAACGAATACCAGAATATTGCAAAAATTATTCAACCAGGTACTCAAGTCTATTTGCTAATAACTCAGGCCGCATTGTCTGGGCCTGAGTTTTTTACTTTTATATAGAAAATATACGATGCTTTAGTTAGACAGGAGGAGAAAATATGACAAAACGTGCTCTAGAAATATTTGTGACAGTTGCCGACGAAGGTACGATGGCCAAAGCTGCTCAAAAGCTCTACATTACTCAGCCCTCTGTGTCTAATACGATCGCTAAGCTCGAAGCAGAATATGACGTCCTTTTATTTGAGCGTCTCTCCAAAACTTTGAAGATCACTCAAAAAGGAAAAATTTTTTATGAGTATGCTACATCTATCTTAAAACAATATGAACGATTGAATCAACTGGCAACTTTTGCTGATGGGCAAGAGTTAATGCGGATGGGGGCGACTATGACGGTGGGGAGTTATTTCATTACTCCGATAATCCGAGATTTTCAAACTTCTCATCCAGAATTAGATATTCGCTTGGTTATTAATAACACGGAAGATATTGTCAAAAGAATCGATAACAATGAAATTGATTTCGCTATTGTCGAATCAGAAGTTCACCACCCCGACTTCTTTAGTCAAAAAATATTTACAGACCGCATGGTGCCGATCTGCTCTTGGGATAATCCTCTATTAGAAAAAGGACCTCTGGAAATATCAGATCTAGAATTGGCAGGGATTGCCTACCGTGAGGAAGGTTCAGCTACTCGCAGACAAGTGGAAGAATATTTTAGAGACCACCACGTTAGATTGATAGAAAAAGCGACGACTAACAGTGTAGATTCTGTGGTTGATCTTGTCAGTCAGTCAAACGTTTTTTCAGTTGTTTCGCAGCAAGTGTACCAGCAGAATGATCATGTCACGCGTCTTGACGTCAAAGACTTTGAAATTCGTCGTAACTTCAATTTAGTACATCACAAAGATAAACAGTTATCTGATGTAGTGACTGAATTTTGCATAAAATTCGTTGAGTATGCGAATAGGTCGGTAACAAATAATTAAATATAAAAATTGTGAAGAACTTAGTGCCTCTTTTCCAGAGTGCTCTTTATTTCATCAGATGCTTTGTCAGAGGATGAATTATTTTAATCAAAAAGGGGTAAAAAATTAAATAGTCGTAAGAGC
>JBHWPB010000043.1:0-3440 GCA_043424675.1 Carnobacteriaceae bacterium
GATCTAGAAACCTTTCAGAAGTAGGTCCTTTATTATTTTATTGGAGTCTCCATCGAATTGAGCACGGATATTTCCGAGTAAAGCCGTCACGTCGGTTTCATATATTTTTTCTTGAAATGCTTTTTCTTGGCAAACTGGACATGCAAATCGAATGGCGTGCGTCTGACTTCTGGGAGTGCGGGAATTCAGTTTAGCTGACCAAATACTGGTGCGTGCTTGAAACTCTTCCCCATTCATTTCATATACTTCTTCACAATTTCGACACTTAAAATGATGTGTCGTTTCTTCACTGTAATTATTTTTTCTCAATTCTATTAACGCTTTGATACCTTGATAAAAGAAATTAACCCCTAAACTAATGAAAATTAATATTCCTATGACTGTTCGAATCGTATAAAATGTGTCCATAAACAATGCTCCTATGTTATATATTTGTTCAAGTTTATCATGTTTTAATCTATGTATGTTCAGATTCCTTTTAGGAACCTTCTCTTTCTGCTTTATAAAAAAATCCCACCACTTATTTTTCAAAATAAATGGTGGGATTTTTATACTGAGACTGAGTTTTTCTCTATACTGTTTGGCTTTCAAAATCTGCATTGATTTGTGCCAGTAATTCAGGCTGGGTGAGGACATCATAGCCCGTTCTGGCTAAGGTTTCTACAACCTTCAGCATCATCTCATAGGCAAAAGGAGTTTGTGTGCAGTCACGAAATTCTGGTGTGTGACCGATGACGCGTTCCCCATCTGTGATGCTGTAGTAAGAATGGATCGATGGCACGACATGACTGACATCTCCCATGTCGATGGAGCCGTTGGCGCCACGTTTTTCAGGTACCATTTCAATCCCGCAATCCGAAGCGTTTTGGTTGTAAGCCTCTGATAAAGTGTTATTCGTCAGCATATCTTTATAGATATTTTCAAAGGTATCATATTGCATTTCACAGCCTGAAGCTAAAGCAGCTCCTTTGGCGCAATTGATGACTTTTTGAGACAGTTCTTCTAAGTAAGGCATATCTAAAGTACGGACATAGAATTCTGCCCGCGTGTATTCAGGAATCACATTGGCAGCATCCCCACCGTGAGTAATGATTCCATGCACTCGCGCAGAGGGTTTCATTTCTTGTCGCATCGCATTGATCGCATTGAACAGATTGAGCATGGCGTCCAAGGCATTGATTCCTTCTTCCGGAGCTTCTGCGGCATGGGCAGGTTTCCCGAAGAATTCAAACGCAATGGGATGGATCGCCATGGAGGTTCCGCTCATCGTATTTTCATCAGAAGGATGCGTACATAAAGCGACATCAATATCGTCAAACACACCCTGGTTGGCCATATCCACTTTCGTTCCCGATGTCTCTTCCGCAGGTGTGCCGAGAACGACGACCCGGCCGCCAACCTCTTCAATCACCTTAGACAAAGCGATTCCTGCTCCTGTATCGATTGTACCCAGCATATTATGACCACACCCATGTCCAATAGAAGGAAGCGCATCATATTCCGACAGGTAGGCAACAGTCGGCCCCTCTCTGCCACTGTTATAAGTGGCGCGAAAGGCTGTCTCAAAGCCCGCATAAGGCTTCTCCACTGAAAAGCCGTGTTTCTCCAACAATTCGACATGAGCTTGAGCGGATTTATACTCTTCATGGCCTAATTCTGGATTTTCAAAAATATAATCACTGAGCTCGCGTAGTTCTTTTTCTAATCCTAAAACAATCTGATGTAACTCTTCTTTTTGTGTCATGTTATCCTGTACTCCTTTTTGTGACTAAAACGGACCGTATCCAACGAGATGTGCAAAAACTAAGAAAACTAAACCAATCAACATCCAAACAACTAACAGCGGCAAGAACCAGCGGAACCATTTATCGTATGGAATTTTAGCTAGGGCCAGTTGTGCCATCAAAACCCCTGAAGTTGGCATAATCGAATCCATAAAACCAGATCCCAGTTGGAAAGCTAATACAGCAGTTTGACGCGTGACGTCCAATGAATCGGCGATCGGTACCATAATCGGCATCGTCGCGGCAGCCTGACCTGATCCTGAAGGGATAAAGAAGTTGATGAGAATTTGGATGACGTACATCCCTACCGGCGCTATGACCGCTGGGAAAATCTCGACGATCTGAACCAGAGAATAGATGATGGTATCTAAAATCAGGCCATTTTCCATGACCACTAAAATACCACGTGCAAAGGTAATTGTTAAAGCTGAAAAAACCATCTCCGAGGCCCCTTGTGCAAAGATACTGGCAATTTCACCTGTAGATAGGCCGCCAATCAATGCAGAGACGAGTCCGATACCAAAGAAAACAGCCCCCAATTCATCAATGAACCAACCATTTTGAAAGACACCGTAGAGCATGATAATAAATCCGATAACAATCGCCGCTGCCATCCATTTATAACGAGCGGTGAATGGTTTCAATTCTTGCTCATTTAGATCTTTGTAATCGCTCGACTGGCGGTCAGTAATTTCTAAACCATAAACGACACTTTGCTCGGGATTTGCTTTAACTTTACGAGCATAGCGCATGATAAAAAACGAAGTCACAATCCATAAAACGGCAAACAAGATGAGGCGCAAGCCGATACCAGAAAATAGAGGTAATTCTGAAATAGCTTGAGCAACCCCGACAGAGAAAGGGTTCATAAAGCCAGCGTTAAACCCGACGGCGGCTCCTCAAATAAGTGTTCCAACACCGACAATAGCGTCGTAACCTAAAGACCTCGAGAGGGCAATGCCTAAGGGGATAAATAAAATGATTTCCTCAGACAGGCCAATGGTTGCCCCACCTAAACCTATCACAAATATAAGAATGGGGATAAAAATTTCTTCTCGGCCATTGAGCAGACGAATTAATCGCCCCATCACGGCTTCTAAGATCCCCGTCTCTGTCACTAATTTAAAAGATCCACCTGTGATAAATAAGAAAAAGACAATCGAAGCAGTATCTAAAAAAGCTTGGGGAAGCGCGAGCAGGACATCAAAGGGTGACTGCGAGCTCGATTCTATAAATTGAAAAGAACCTGGGATTAAAACGGTCCGTTCATCAATTAGTGTTCTTTCGAATTCTCCGGCTGGTATAAGCCACGTGAGTACCATCATCAGAAGCATAATGCCGAATAGTAAAACTAAAGCATTTGGCATGCGAAACTTTCTTGAAGTCAGTTTTTTATTCATTTTTCCTCTCCTAAACCTATTTTCCTATACAAAAAGATACCAAAGACAAGCAAAAGCTTGACCTTGGTATCTCCACATACAGTCCCTTTTGCCCGCAATACAAGAAGCGCTCCTGAAAAGAAATTGGGCCTTTCTTTCTGGCAGTGGCATGATTTTTCAATCATACCCCCAGTAACGGTAAACGTTACTTCGGCTGATAATCCTTTTTTATATTATCAGCAGCCTCTTCGTGTATTGATGATATTTAATTGAATGT
>JBHWPB010000044.1:0-4816 GCA_043424675.1 Carnobacteriaceae bacterium
GAAAATGGACTCTCCTGTTTTTGAGAAGAATCCTGGCTACACAATAATAATTACATTGTTAGAAAGGAGGAAAGAAGTTGTGATGCTGAATCTTGATTCCACCCCGCAGAATACAGTGCAAGTCATTGTTTTATTGCCGTGATTCATTTCTTCTCCCCCTTCCCTTATGATTTCTATTATTATAGATTGCCTTTATGTAAAATGCAAATCTGTTTTTAACAAAAGTTTCAGTAGAGAGGGAAATTAACAAAGAAGATGTTCAACCTAAGCCATTCACTTATTATTCAATTTTAAATTATTCTTTTAGAAAGACTTTCCAGTCATTGAGTATCTACTTCGTGCACCCCCACTGGGACTCCATCTTGTATTTCTACTACTTCTACTGATTTAATAGGATCATGTATCTCGTCAAATGCCATTTTTCCTGTCAGACCTTCAAAGTCGGTGTTCGCCAATTCTTCATTGACAGCAACGGAATCAGCTGCTCCAGCACGTTCAATCGCTTCGGCGATAATATAAACCATGTCGTAGGCGAGACCTGCAAGATGGTCCGGCTCATTAGGGTATTTTTCAGTATATTTTTCGCGGAAAGTTACTGTCTCAGTGTCATCTCCTTCAATGAAGAATTCTGTCGGATAATAAATATCTGTCATATTTTCAGATCCAGCGAGCTCATTAATGATTGGATTTGCAAAACCGTTAGATCCAACAATTGGCTGGTCTACCCCCACCTCACGAGCTTGCTTCACAATAGGCCCCAGCTGCTCATAATAACCTGGGATAAAGATGACATCAAAGTCCATTCCTTGTATTTTAGTGAGGTTTGCTGAAAAATCTGTTTGGTCTGTCGTAAAATTCTCTACAGCCACAATTTCACCTTCGAAATGCTCTTGGAATCCTTCAGACCAGCTTTTACCATAGTCTGTGGAGTTATCTGCGAGAATAATTGCTTTCTCTGCTCCCAATTCTTCTGATGCGAATTGAGTCAGACCTTCTGTTTGTTTACTGCTGGGTGTCGCTGTTCTCCAAGTATAAGGGAGTATTTCTCCGCTGTCAGAAACGGCTACTTCATCGTCAGAAACAGAAGAGCTGAAGAGAGGCACTTGGTACTGATCAGCTACAGGCATGGCTGCTCGGAATCCACCTGTGTAAGAAGGCCCCAGCACAGCGATAACATTGTCTTCAGCAATAAGGCGTGTTGTCAGTTGGGCTGCCTCAGTATCATCACTTTTCGAGTCGTACTCGATCAATTCTAGATCACGACCTAAAACTCCGCCCTCTCCATTGATCTCTTCTACTGCCATCTTCACAGCATTAGCTTGTGAAGCGCCATAAGCTGCTCCGTGACCCGACATCTCCCATATGGTCCCGAGTTTTATAGTTTCTTCTTCTGCGTTCACGTTCCCTTGTGAAGCGGCTTCTCCCCCAGATGTTTCTCCGTTACCACAAGCTGCCATAAAGAGAGATGCTGCTGCCATTACTATTACTACGATAGCCTTTATCTGTTTCTTCATCTCATTTTCCTCCTATTTAATACAAAAGAGCCAAGTTCGCGTCTGACGAACTTAGCTCTTTATCACTAAGTCCGTTTTTGGGTATCCCAAACTAAGACTCAGTCATATTTGTTAAAATATCTGAATCTCTAGGTGGGTAATAATAAGTTGTCTAAGTCATATAAGTCACTTAACATATTTCTCTTCCTTTCTTTTCTCCTTATTCTGGGTTAATTTCATGAATATCTGTTGGCTCTGCACCTTGCACTTCAATAATGCTGACAGATTTGACAGGATCATGGTTTTCGTCAAATGAGAATGTTCCGGTGATCCCTTCAAAATTTTCAGTAGCTTCAATTTCTGAATTGATAGCAACAGGATCTGTTGAACCGGCGCGCTCCATCGCTTCTTTTACAATATAAACAGAGTCGTACGCCAGTCCTGTGAACATGTCTGGTTCGTTTCCGGTTGCTTCTTGGTAATTGCTTACAAATTCTTGTGTTGCTGGGTCTTCACTTTCTACAGCAAAGTGGGAAGTATAGTAAACATCATTCATATTTTCTGCTCCAGCGAGTTCGAATACTTTCGTATTGCCGAATCCATCTGGTCCAATGATAGGCTGTTCGATCCCCATTTCTCTTGCTTGTTTGATGATAGGACCTGCTTGTTCATAATAACCGGGCACGTAGAGGACATCGAAATCCATGTTAGCAATGTTTGTCAATGTGGCACTGAAATCTGTCTGGTCAGCCGTAAAGTTTTCAACGGAAACAATTTCGCCATCAAAAGCATCTTGGAAAGTTTGAGTCAAGCCTTGAGCGTAGTCGCTAGAGTTATCTGCGAAGATAACAGCATTGGAAGCTTCTAAAGTATCGTTTGCAAAACGTGCTAGTGCTCCTCCCTGGAAAGAGTTGGTGAAGCCTGCTCTGTAAGCGTAAGGATGGACATTTCCTTGGCTATCTTGTAGCACTCCATCGTCTGTTGCTGAAGGACTGATGATGGGCACTTCATTCTGGTTCATGATTGGAATAGCTGCTTGGAAAGTACCGGTCAGTGCAGGCCCTATCACAGTCGAAACGTTTTCTTCTGTTGTCAAAGAGGTGGCAGCCTGTGCGGCTTCTGATTCATCAGAAGCGATGTCTCGTTCTACAATTTCAACCTGCTTTCCATCAATCCCGCCATCTGAGTTGATCTCTTCAACTGCCATGTGAACCGCATCATTCATAGAAATTCCATATTCTGAAGCGGAACCGGTGAGTTCAAACATCGAACCAATGCGTATAATGTCATCCGACTCGTTCGTCGCTTCGCTTGTACTGTCACTGCCTCCTTCATTTGCTCCACATCCTGCAATAAAAATCATTGTCGCAGCTATCATTCCTGTAATAAATACCTTCGCCTTGTTCTTCATCTCGATATCCTCCACTTTTTTATTTTTTTATAATATTTATTTTTTCTGCTTTAAAACGAAAAGAGGCGAACCCTTTTGCTAAGGCTCGCCTCTTATTATATTAGTTAAGTAAGAAGAGCCCTTTTCTTAATGAGAAAGAGGACTCTTCCAATTCGTTCTTGGAACAATCCTACTTAACTAATAATAATAAATTTTGTTTTTTAGCAGAAGAAGCAGACACTTGACTGCTTACTTCTTTAATTTTATTAATCTCATTCATGAGTGCCTGCCTCCTTTAATATTTAGTATGGATAGATTGTAGCTGTTAAAAAAACTAATTGCAAGGACAATCTGATAAGAATATTTATTGCACCTTTATATACCTGTCATAAATTGCTTAAAATCGACTCTTAAGCCTATTACAGTAAATTATATTTTATTCCTTTGGACTCAAAAATATCTTTTAATAAAAAAATAGCTCAACCCCTTAGAAGAGTCGAGCTATTTGTTAGGATTTATTCTGGGGATACTTCATGAACATCAGTTTCTTCTCCACTTTGGAGTTCAATGATAGTAACTGTTTTGACAGGATTATGGTTTTCATTGAATGAAAAAGTTCCGGTGATTCCTTCAAAGTCTTCTGTTTGTGCCAACGCTTCGTTGACTGCATCTGGATCTGTAGTGCCCGCTCTTTCAAAAGCTTCTCTGACGACATAAGCGGTATCATAAGCTAAAGCTGCAAAGTGGTCAGGCGCTGTACCGAATTGTTCGGTGTACTTTTCAACAAAAGCATCTGCCTCTGGATCTTCATTTAATGGTGAGAAGTGTGTCGTATAGTACACATCGTTAAGATTCTGCTTACCAGCCAGCTCTTTCAGCTGCTCATTACCAAACCCTGATGCTCCTAGTATCGGTTGTGTGAGCCCCATTTCACGCGCTTGTTTAATAATAGGTCCACCCTCTTCATAGTAGCCCGGCACAAACAATACATCAAAATCAACATTCTGTAAGTTAGTCAAAACTGCGCTGTAGTCACTTTCTCCGCTTTGATAGTTTTCGTAAGCGACAAGCTCGCCGTCAAAAGCTTCTTCAAACATTTCGACAAGACCTAAAGCGTGGTCACTGGAGTTGTCTCCTAGAATAGCTGCTTTTGTAGCACCCAACTCTTCGTTTGCGAATTGTGCAAGCGCCCGGCCTTGGTCAGAGTCTTGGAAAGCCACGCGATATCCGTAAGGTTCTACCCCACCGCCTGCAGCCTCTGTGACGTTATCAGCAGAAGCAGAAGGAGAAATCACAGGGACTTCGACTTGTGCAGCTGTCTGGATAGCGGCTTTGGAGGCGCTGGAAATATCCGCCCCAATGACTACTGGAACCCCTTCTTCTGTTGCCAGACGCGTGACTGCACTGACTGCTTCAGAGTCACTTCCCATGATATCGTGTTCAACAAGCTCCACTTGTTTACCTAAAACACCGCCGTCTGCATTGATTTCCTCGAAAGCAAGGTGGAGGGCATTATTCTGCACGACCCCGTAAGCTGATACATCACCAGATAAAGAGAACATGGAACCAATTCTTAAAACATTTTCATCTGCTGAATCTGCTCCCATTTCATTAGAGCTTGTTTCTCCATTTCTACATCCTGCAAGAACTAATGACAAAAGTGTCAGTAACCCTAAAAGTTTTTTACCTAATTTCATTTTCATTCCCCTTTTCCTATTCATTTAAACAAAAAAGACAAGCCCAAATGTTATTCGGGCTTGTCTAGGTAGTATTACGAGCCCGCTTTCACGATAAAGAGGACTCTTCCAATTTTTGATTGGAACAATCCTGGCTACGTAATAATAATGTTTTGTACTTGTTCGGAGCGAACAGAAGCAAGACCTGTTGCTCTTCTATTTAATTTTTTCATGTTCGCCCCTCCTTTTTGTTTAAT
>JBHWPB010000045.1:0-13009 GCA_043424675.1 Carnobacteriaceae bacterium
CTGCTCCAGCAGTTCTCTTGTCGCCCCCAGCTCTATGAAACGAGCAAAAACCCCTTCAGCGTTTTTAGAATGCAGACTTGCGAGAACCAGATGTCCAGTTAAAGCGGCTCGAATACAAGCATGAGCAGTTTGTTCGTCACGAATCTCACCGATAATGAGGATATCAGGAGGGTGTCTCAAACTTTGCCGAAGTAAAATGTCATACGTGATATCAGCAGCTTCATTCACCTGAATTTGAAGGAAATCTTTTTCCTCTATTTCGACGGGGTCTTCGATTGTGATCACTTGTTCTTTGGTTTTTCGAACGCGATGGCTTACAATATTGTACATCGTCGTTGTTTTACCAGAACTGACCGGGCCTGAAAAAAGAATCAGTCCACTTTTATATTTAATTAGCCTTTCCATTTTGGAAATTTCATTTGGAAAATAAGTATTTTGGTGTAGTGGAATCGTTCTAGAAGGATTGAGCAGACGGATGACTAAAGATTCATGTGACGTGTAAGTAGTCATAGTCGATAAACGTATGGTTTTTTCTTCTCCCTCCAAGACAATACTGGAAGCTCCGGATTGTGGTCGTCTATTTTCACCGACGTCCATGTTTCCGAGATACTTAAAATAAGAGACCAAACGTTTACCTTCTTCTAGATTCAAATATGCTTTCGGAACTAAACCATTGGTGGTTCGAAAAGAGACTGTAAAATGGTCGGTTTCTGGTAAAATGTGGATATCACTCGCACGGATAGAGTTAGCGTCTTCTAAAAGTTTTATTGCATAATCTTGAATGTTCAATTCATCACCTCCATTTCAAACATACGTATTTTGTTCTTACTTATTTAAAATCAGGATTCTTTCACTGCTCTAAAACTTAATTTATTTTTTCTCAATCCTTTGTTATAATAAGAATGAATGACTATGTCTAATAAAAAATGGAGTGGTTAATACTATGTCACGTGTTACTCAAGTAATGAATGAGCTAAAGGTTCAAGAATTAGATGCAATTTTAATTACTAACCCTTATAATTTACGTTATCTTTCTAATTTCACCGGAACAGCAGGACTTGCTCTTATTACTCAAGAGAAAGCTTATTTTATAACAGATTTTCGTTATAAAGAGCAGGCAGTTGAGCAAGCGACGGACTTTGAAATTGTCATCCATACAGAATCTATCTATCAAAAAGTCGGCGATATTATTCAAAGAGACGGTTTAAAAGATGTAGGTTTTGAAGAAGAAGTCGTCACTATAAGTGTCTACAGCGAACTTGAAGAAGTTGCTGGTAATACTCATTGGGCTCCAAGTTCTGGATTAATCGAAGAACTGCGTGAAGTGAAAGACGAAAGCGAGCTTGTTTTAATTAGAAAAGCAGTAGAGATAGCTGAAGCAGGATTCGCTCATATTTTAGATTATATTAAGCCGGGGCAGACTGAAATTGAAGTTGCGAATGAGCTGGACTTCTACATGCGCTCACAAGGTGCATCAGGCGTTTCTTTTGATACGATAGTAGCGAGCGGAGTTCGTTCAGCGATGCCACATGGGGTTGCTAGTGACAAAGTGATTGAGAAGGGTGATATGATCACTATTGATTTCGGGTGCTACTATGAAGGTTATGCCTCTGACATGACCCGTACCTTCGCTATCGGAGATCCAGGCGATGAGTTGAAAAAAATATATGAAATAGTGAAAGAAGCCAACGAAAGAGTAACTAAAGCAGCAAGACCTGGAATGACTGGAAAAGAGCTGGATGCAGTTGCTAGAGATTATATTACTGCCCAAGGTTATGGGAAAGAATTTGGCCACACGACAGGGCATGGTTTAGGTCTTGAAGTTCATGAAGGCCCCTCTGTATCCCATCGTAATACTGAGAAATTAGTTCCAGGGAATGTAGTCACCAATGAACCAGGTATTTATCGTTCTGGTCTTGGCGGTGTCCGTATAGAAGATGATTTAGTCATTACAGCAGAGGGAGTCGAAAATTTAATGACGACACCAAAAGAATTCATTCAATTATAAATTAAAAAGAGATGAAAGGTGATTATATGCCACGTAATATAAAACAACGTCCAGAAGGAAATAACGCGGTGGATGGTTCTATTGTTATCTCAAAAGAAGTTATCGAAGTTATTTCTGGAATTGTCATCGAGGAAATTGATGGGGTGTATGGGATGCAAGGGGACTTCTCTTCAGAAGTATCGAAGTTATTCAACCAACCTACACACAGAAAAGGAATTCAAGCAGAAGAAAAAGATGGAGAAATCTCTATAGAGGTCCACTGTTTGTTAAAGCAAGGTTATTCTGTCCCAGAAATTTCTAGAGAAATTCAAGAGAAAGTGAAAAATCAAGTTAAACGCATGACAGACATTGTCGTAGGTTCCGTTCATGTCCACATTGTCGATATTGTGTATGACCAAGAACTTGAAGCATTCAATTCAGATGGAGCTTCAAACTAATGAAAAAAGACCGCAGATTTGCTCGAGTTCTAACTTTACAGTCGCTTTATCAACAAATATACTTGAAAAAGTCGGATTTCGATGAAAGCTTTCTAGTTGAACTTTTAGTAAGTGCTCATACAAAAGAGGAAGACGGAAACCGAGAAGAGTTCGATGAGGAGAGAGAAGTTATAGGACAAAACCTTCCATTTGACTTAGAAAAGACTGAAGAATATTATAGAATCCTAACACAGGGTGTTTTAGAAAATAGAGAACTGATTGACGCTACTATCAACAGGCACCTTAATCAGTGGAGTTTGGATCGCCTGACAAGTATTGATAGTAATATTCTTCGAATAGCTGCTTACGAGTTATTGAAAGAACCAGAAGTAGCTCCGCCAGTGGTGATTAATGAAGCAGTCGAAATCGCTCAGAAGTTCAGTGACGAGAGTGCTGCTAAATTGATTAATGGTGTCTTACAAAGTATCTGGAATGAATTAAAAGAAGAGGTCTAATAAGGTCTCTTTTTTTATTTCTAGAAAGGGGCTAGTATGGAAAATCAATATTTGTCAGTTTCTCAATTAACAAAATATGTGTCACAAAAATTTGAGCGGGATCCCTATTTACAACGAGTCTTCTTAAAAGGGGAAATCTCTAACTTTAATCGCAATCGACCGAATGCTCATCAGTATTTTACTCTAAAAGATGAAAAAACACAGCTGAGTGTTGTGATGTTCCGTCGTGAATTTCAAAGCTTGCGCTTCCAGCCAAAAGAAGGAGACAGCGTCCTGGTAGTGGGGCGTGTACAGGTTTATGAGCGGAGCGGACGCTATCAGATGATCATCGAAAATATGCAGCCTGATGGTTTAGGGCAACTATATATAGAGCTCGAAGAAACAAGAAAAAAACTGCAAGAAGAAGGACTTTTTTCGCAGCCCAAGAAAGATATTCCTCTCTATCCCAAGCGTATTGCTGTTGTAACGAGTCCCAGCGGAGCAGTCATTCGTGATATCATCCGAAATATAAAAAATAGATATCCGATTGTAGAACTCGTCCTCTATCCTACTTATGTTCAAGGGGACCGAGCAGCTGAATCCATTTCAGGAAACATCTCTGAAGCTGATAAGAAAGAAAGCTTTGACACAATTATTGTAGGACGTGGAGGAGGATCTTTTGAAGATCTCTTTGCTTTTAACGAAGAACAAGTGGTACGAGCAGTTGCAGAAGCAGAAACTCCTATCATTACTTCTATTGGGCATGAGACCGACACGACGCTAGCGGACTATGCTGCTGACTTTCGAGCCAGTACACCAACAGAAGCAGCGGTACATGCGGTACCTGTTTTAGAGGATGAAATATTAAAAATTAATAGTTTAGAGTTGCGACTCTTAAATACTTTTCGAAATCAGTTAAAAAACAGAAACAAAAGATTAGAAAGACTTCGCCAATCTTACGTTTTCAAACAGCCGCAGCGCCTTTACGAGAAACAGTCCCAGTATGTCGATATATTGCTGGATCGTCTATTGAATGATATGACAGAAAATATCTCTCGCAAAAACCAAAAGATAGAAATTATAGATATAAAACTCAATAATAAAAATCCTTACCAAAACATCATAGGGCGTCAGACACAAGTGGATTATAAAGAGAAACGTTTAATTGCACAGATGAGAAGTATTATAAAGGATAAGCACCAAAGGACCGATTCTGCTATACAATCTCTTGATTTACTTTCCCCGCTTCAAACTTTATCCCGGGGATATTCTTATACCATGAAGGAAGATGAAATTATACGAAGTGTAGAAGATGTTTCCGTAGGAGATTATATTACGGTTCAAATGACAGATGGAAAACTGCAAGCTGAAATTAAAGATATTGAAGAGGAGAAGCAAAATGACTGAAGAGGTTAAATTCGAAGAAGCTCTTGAAGAATTAGAAAAAATTGTCAATAATTTAGAAACTGAAGAAGTTTCCTTAGAAGATTCTCTAGAACAATTTCAAAGAGGAATCGAACTCAGTACTTTATGTAAAGAAAAACTGAAGAGTGCTGAAGAAACATTAACAAAGATTGTCAACGAAGAAGGCGAAGAAATACCATTTAATGAAAAAATAAACGAGGATAGCGGGGAAGAATAAATGCATATTAATGATTTTCTTCAAAATAATTTAGAGACTTTCGAAGAGGAAATGTACGATCTGGTTGAAGAGGGAATGACGAGAACACAAGTAGAGAAAGCAATGCTGTACAGTTTAAGGAGTGGCGGGAAAAGGTTACGTCCGATGTTGTTGCTGGCTGTGATCGAAAGCTTGGGGAAGGACCTTGCAAAAGGATATCGTGCCGCAGCTGCTTTAGAAATGGTCCATACTTATTCTTTAATCCACGACGATTTGCCTGCAATGGATGACGATGATTTGCGCCGCGGCAACCCGAGTAACCATAAAATTTTTGGTGAAGCGACTGCTATTTTGGCAGGAGATGCCTTACTTACTAAAGCTTTTGAGATCGTAAGTGCAGGAGAGTTAAAAGACGATCAAAAAATAATCTTAGTGCGTGCTTTAGCCATTGCTTCAGGCCATGAAGGAATGGTTGGCGGGCAGCAAGCTGATATGGAAGGTGAAGAAAAAGACCTCAATATGGAAGAATTAAAAAATGTTCACATTAAGAAAACCGGAGCATTGTTGCGCTATGCTTTTTATGCAGGAGCAATCATTGCCCGTGCTGACGATCCTACAATCGAAAAGCTCGATAAAATTGCTCAGAATCTTGGTCTCGCATATCAAATTCGTGATGATATTTTAGATGTCACAAGCGATACTGAAACATTAGGTAAAGAAGCTGGATCCGATCTCGCTCGAGACAAATCCACCTATCCAAGTATCCTTGGTATCGAAGGGGCTAAAAAAGAATTAAAACATTATCTTCAAGAATCAAACGAACTAATTGAACAAATCAAAGAACAGAGAAAGAATGAGGAGCGTACGTTTGATGCAGAACTTCTCGTAACTTTTGCAAATCTTTTAGACTTAGGTGAAACCCATTGAGTAAAAAAAAATTAAGAGCTGATGAGTGGCTCTTAGAACGTGGGCTCGTAGCTAATCTGAGAGAAGCTCAAGCTTATATTATGGCAGGCGACGTTTTTACGGTAAAAGAAGAACGAGTTGATACTGCCGGCCAAACTATAGAAGAAAGCCAAGAACTTTATATAAAAAACAAGAAAAAAAAATATGTCAGTCGGGGAGGGTACAAACTTGAAAAAGCTGTAGACAATTTCAAGTTGTCAATTGATGGAAAAATTGCTTTGGATATAGGATCTTCTACAGGCGGCTTTACAGACGTATTCCTAAAAAATGGCGCTCGAAAAGTGTATGCGTTAGATGTAGGGACCAATCAGCTCGTTTGGGAGCTGCGACAAGATTCACGTGTGATTGTCATGGAAGGCTGTAATTTTAGATATGCTGAGCGCTCAGATTTTACGGAAGGACAACCGGAAATTGCTAGTTTTGACGTCTCCTTCATCTCCTTAAAATTACTCTTGCCTGTATTAAAATCCATACTTATCTCAAGAGGAGAAGTCATAGCTTTAGTCAAACCACAATTTGAAGCGAAAAGAGAAGATGTAGGAGATAACGGGATCGTCAGTGATTCTGGAATTCACGAAAAAGTTTTATTTGATATTCTATCTTTTGCAATTCAAGAAGGCTACTCTATTCATGGTCTTTCTTATTCACCAATCCAAGGGCAGACGGGAAATATTGAATTCCTCCTTTATTTAACGAATGAGTCCAATAACTCTTCTCTAGCTATAGAAGAAGTTATTCCTGCTGTTGTAAAAGAAGCACATGAAATGTATAAAGATATTTAAAAGGAATAACTGTGCTAAAATAGATAAGAAAGTTAATGAATGGAGGAATAGCGGTGAACAAAAAAGAGCGTCAAGCCTTGATTAAAAAAATTGTCAGTGAACAAAAAATAAGAAAACAAGATGATCTTGTACAAGCGCTTCAAGAGGAAGGGTATGAAGTAACACAAGCAACAGTTTCTCGAGATATTCAAGAATTACAACTTATTAAGGTACCAGATAACGAGAAGGGATACCGCTATAGTCTTCCTTATGAAAGTGAACACAGACAAAGTGAAAAAATTGAGAGAATTATTCAGTCATCTTTTTTGTCTATAGACTTATTGAGAGAGTTTGTATGGATAAAGACCATACCAGGCAGCGGTGAGGTCTTGGGATCGGTCATTGAAACTGCAGAAGCAGATGATATTTTTGCTGTAGTGCCGGGTGATGATCATATTTTAATCATATGCAAAGATCATGAAGCAGCAGGAGAAGTCCGCAATAGGATTATCCAGTACTTATGAACTACACACCGAATAAATTCGGTGGTTTCTAGGAACAGTACTGCGCAAGGTATGTATCCGCCCCTTGTGGCGGGTAACCTACCTATGCGTCTTACACACCTCTCTTACTAAGGCCCGTCCCGGGCCAGATGATTTGTGAGGTTAGCTCACTTGTTTCAGCGCTTTATTCAAAATGTTTTGTGCTGCATTCACATCACGGTCATGAGAGGCCTGACAACTGGAACACCTCCAATAACGAATGCTTAGGTCGTTTTTTGGGCCAGTTCGTTCATGACAGACCGAACAATCCTGGCTGGTGTATCTCGGGTCGACTTTGACAAAGGCTTTATCGTACCATTCCGCTTTGTACGCAAACATCGTACGGAGCTGGTACCACGACTGATTCGCTATCGCGCGATTATGAGATTTGGAATTCGTTTTGTTCAACATGCCTTTAACCTTGAGGTCTTCCACAGCGATGAAATCATACTTGTTCACGATGGCAGTTGTCTCTTTTTGAAGGTAATCGGTGCGACAGTTGCGAATCTTTTCGTAATACTTCGCCACCATCTGTTTCGCCTTCTGGTAATTTTTAGCTTCATCAAGCGAGATGCCTTTTTCTTTCGCCAACCGCATGCGCCTGGCCATCTTGCGTTGCCACTGTTTGAGTTTGCGTTCGTACTTTCTGTAAGTGCGGGTTTTGATGCGGAGTCCGTCCGAGCCAATCATCAAGTCCGTCTGTCCCATATCGAGTCCGACTTGCTTTTCTGTTTTGTCTATGACTTGGTTTTCGCTTTCAACTAAAACAGAGGCTTGATAGGTCCCCGAAGGGGTACGAGTGATGGTGACGCGTTTAATTTTATCGAACGACATGTTATCCGACCATCGCGCTTTCACCCAGCCCATTTTGGGAAGTTTAATGTAATTTTTATTCAATTCAATATTCTTATTGTTTTTGACAGTAAAAGAGGGTGTGGCCTTTTTCTTCGATTTGAAACGCGGGTATCTGCGTGTTTTCTTGAAAAATTCAACAAAAGAACTATGCAACGTTTCACAAGCAAATTGTAGACTGGTCGACTCACTTTCTTTGAGGAAAGGATACTCTGCCTTCAAGGCAGGCAATAAGTTGTTTAAATCATATTTTTTCAATGTTGGTAAGTCGGGATTGTTCTGATAACGTGTCTTCCACATATCTAACATCTGGTTCCAAATAAAACGCGCATTGCCGATGTTCTGTTCAAAGAATTGAATCTGTTGTTGATTCGGATAGACTTTAATTTTAATTCCTTTTAGCATTTTCTTTTCACCTCCTAATGTTAACTTTATTTTATCATGTATGGTTTGCTGAAACAAATATTCAATGCTACTGTATAGCTATCAGGGGGTACGTTTATGGTAGTAAAAACACAAACAAATGTATACAGTACAAATTATCATTTTGTCTTTGTGACGAAATATAGGAAGGAGATATTCACAAACGATGAAAGAAGAAATCGGATGGTGTTGATTATGAACGACATTGCGAATAAGCACGATTTCGAAATCAAACAGATAGAAGTCGTTAATGACCATGTCCACTTGATGGTTACATTTAAACCGAAATACTCTATTACTGAAATTGTAAAAAAACTGAAAGGTGCTTCTGCTAGAAAATGGTTTGTAGATTACCCAGAAACAAAAGAAGAATTATGGGGTGGCCATTTGTGGTCAAAATCCTATTATGCAGGAACGCTGGGTAATATATCAAAAGATGTTGTTGAAAAATATATTGAAAATCAATTAACAGAATATAACAGTGGTCGTCCTAGACGTGATTCATCCTACGATTAAAATCGTAGGTTTTCTCTCTGACGACCACGATAAATAAAAGTATAAATTGAATGAACCCACTGAGTGACGGAGTGTTAAAGAAGAGGAAGTGGTAAGCTTTGCTTTTGAACCTCAAAATAAAAAACTTTGTTATTATTGATGAGTTGACCATAGACTTCCAAGAGGGTATGACAGTCCTTACTGGTGAAACAGGTGCTGGAAAGTCGATCATTATTGACGCCCTTGGCCTCGTTGCCGGTGGCAGAGGATCCAATAAATATATACGTCATGGAGAAGAGAGCCTTCATCTTGAAGGTGAATTTTTTATTACTCAAAATGAAGCTAAAATTAAGAGAATACTTGTAGAAAACAGCATCGATTACCAAGATCAAAAATTGCTTATACAAAGACATATTTATACGAGCGGACGGAATATCTGTCGCATAAATGGTCATATTGTCACAGTAGCTACTTTGAAAGAAATCGGCAGTGAGCTGGTCGATATTCAAGGCCAAAACGAACATCAACAACTTATGCAGCCTGAGAGCCATCTGGCCTTGTTGGATTCGTTTTCAAACACGCAGTTTGCAGATTTGAAAGAGGAGTACCGGCTAGGCTATGAGAAATATCGCAAAATAAAAAAAGAATATCAGAACTGGCAGATCAACGAACAGGAAGCGGCACAACGATTAGATATTTTAAACTTCCAAATAAAAGAAATTGAAGATGCACATCTGAAACCCAATGAAGAAGAAGAATTAGAAGAAGAAAGATTGGAGCTTCTTAACTATCAAAAAATAGTAGAAGTACTCTCCGGGAGTTACGAGATGTTACAGGGAGGAGAGATCAGTTCTTTAGACAAAATAGCTGATGCGATGCATTCTATAGAAAAAATTGGAGATATCAATTCTTCTTATGGAGAACTTTCAGAGAAATTGAGTTCAAGTTACTATCAGTTAGAGGAGACGGCGAGTCAGGTATTCGACTTGATGTCAGAATTAGAGTATGATGAAGAGCGGCAGAATGAGATTGAAGTGCGTCTCGATCTGATCCAGCGACTGAAAAGGAAATATGGAACAGACATTCCTGAAATTTTATACTTTCTTGAAAATTCTTTGGCAGAAAGAGAAAAATTAGAAGAGAGAGAATCAACACTTGGAACATTAAAAGTAGAATTAGAAAAAGCAAGCCGCCGCGTCATTGAAAAAGGGAAGCAGCTGTCGGCTTTGAGAAGAGAGTCGGCAAAAGAACTCGAAAAAAACGTGAAACAAGAATTTCAAGAATTATACATGGAAGAGGCTGAGTTTAAAGTAAGGTTTACGAAAGACATAGAAGCTTTGACTATCCAAGATGCAAAAGAGACAGGTCTTGACACTGCTCATTTCTATATCTCGACCAACCCAGGACAGCCGTTAAATCCTTTAGAAGAAGTGGCATCAGGTGGAGAATTGTCAAGAATAATGCTGGCCATTAAAACGATTTTTTCTGAGGAACAGAATGTCAGCAGTATTATTTTTGATGAAGTAGATACTGGGGTGAGCGGGCGTGTTGCTCAGGCTATCGCTGAGAAAATATACAGCATCTCCACTGCAGGCCAAGTCTTGTGTATCACACATTTGCCGCAAGTAGCAGCCATCAGTGATCATCATCTTTATATTTCTAAGTTAGTAGAAAACAATAAAACACGTACTCAAGTTCGAGAATTAAATGAAGAGGAAAAAGTAAGAGAAGTCGCTCAGATGCTGGCAGGAGAGGATGTCACCTCTTCCATCATCGATACAGCTCGAGAACTTCGCCACGCAAAATAAAGCAGAAAAAGACCGCACCCCTCATAAGAATAATTCTAGTCAATTAGTATTGAGAGGATAAAGTCTTCATCTGCTTTTTATAATTATATAATTAAAGGAAGGTAGCTATCAAAGAAATAAAGATGGAGCCTACCATTACAGCTAATGCCATCCACACTCCAAGGCGGCCCCATTTTTTATAAAAAGGTTTGTTATTTTTAGACATTTCGACACCTCTTTCAGTTCCGTATGTTGGTTTATTGTACAGGAATTGATTACGATTATAAAGATTAAATGATACACATATGATTGACATCTGAAGCTATTAATGGTATTAAAAAGTCTGTTATTGTATCATTTACCTTATATCTTATAAAAATTAAACAAATAAAGCAAAAGGAATATTGAAGTGAAAAGGAGAGATAAAAGTGCCTAATATATTAATAATTGAAGACGAAAAGAACCTTGCCCGTTTTGTAGAGTTAGAGTTAAAGCATGAAGGATACCATACAAAGATCTACTTGAAGGGAGAAGAAGGATTAAAAGCTGCCTTAGATGAAAATAAAGACTGGGATATTATTCTATTAGACCTGATGCTGCCAGAGATAAGCGGAATAGAAATATGTAAACAAATTCGTGAAACGTCGAGTGTTCCTATTATTATGATGACCGCTAAAGACTCTATTATTGATCGTGTCACTGGGTTAAACCAGGGAGCGGATGATTATCTTGTCAAACCTTTTGCTATAGAAGAACTTTTAGCCCGCATCAAAGCGTTATTGCGCCGTGTAGATGCAAGTGGAAAACAAGGAAAAGAATCACTTTCTGTTCTTGAATTTGATGACTTGATTGTAGAAAAAGAAAATAGAATCGTACGCCGAGGAGACGAGATTATTGAGTTAACGAAACGCGAATATGATTTATTCGTTGTTTTAATTGAAAATGTGAATCATGTTCAATCTCGAAAAGATTTATTGAAAAAAGTGTGGGGCTATACTTCAGAAGTAGAGACAAATTTAGTAGATGTTTATATTCGCTATATACGCAATAAAATTGATAAGCCAGGGGAGGAGAGTTATATTAAAACGGTTCGCGGAACCGGGTATGTGATGAGAAATTGATGAAAAAACTTTCCGAATTTTCCAAAAATCTCTCGATACAATGGAAGTGGTCATTTATAGTCAGTGTTGCTATATTCTTAACTTACATCTTATTTGCCTTGCTATTTTTTTTCAGCCTCTCTTTCTCTTTTTTGAGAGATGAAGGAGAAGAACTTGAAAGTGTCTCGGATCGTCTGACAGAAGGGCTGAAAGCAGAAGAAACACTGAGTGAAGAAAATATCCGTGAGTTATTAAATCCCAGTGCTATTATTTTTTATAATACAGAAGAACTGGCACGTTACAATTTTTACGATGCCCGCCTTTTCTCAAAATTATCTGATCCTGGATTAGAAGCCTTTATTTATGATAAAAATGGGGAGCGGATCTACGGAACCTCAGAATTTCATCAAGAAGTTCAAAAAGTCGGCGAACAAAGTATGAAGCCGGAATATGAGAAGGGCAGCCTGAAGCTCATTTCAGAATCTCCTATCTATAGGGATGATAGGAGTTTGCTAGGATACGTTCAGACGATAGATGAACTGCCGGTTTATAATGATTTTACGCAAAAGTATCTAGCCACGGCACTGCTGCTCGGCATAGTGGCTTTGTTCTTGAGCGCCATCGCAGGTTATATTTTGACAGGACGTCTTTTAGCTCCCATTAAAACAATTGCAGAGGATATGAAAGTCATACGAAAAGATTATTATCCTGTAGAACGTATCGATGTCGGAAACCGTAACGATGAAATTCAAAACCTTGCCTATGCCTATAACGAAATGTTGGATAGAATTCAAGGAAGTATTCTCAGACAACGCCGTTTCGTTTCAGATGTTTCTCATGAGCTCAGAACACCTGTCGCAATCATTGAAGGACATCTAAAAATGCTCAATCGTTGGGGAAAGAATGATCCGGAAATCCTAGAAGAATCTTTAACTGCCTCTCTAGAAGAAATCAGTCGTATGAAAAATATGGTCAACCAAATGCTTGATCTTACCCGTTCTGAACAAGAAATAGCAGAAGACGAAGTAGAGGATGCAAAAGTGCTTCCTATTATAGTGAGGAAGTATAACGATTTTAAATTGTTGCATCCTGAATTTCAGATTGACTTAGAAAATCAGCTCACTATGGAAGACACAGCAAAAATTAATTCGGATCACCTCACTCAATTGATGGTTATTCTTTTTGATAATGCGATTAAGTATTCTGAGGATGAGAAAAGAATCGAGCTTTCTACTTCTAAAGAGCAAAATCATATTTCTATTTCTGTAAAAGATTATGGAAGAGGGATTTCTGAAAAGGAACGGGATAAGATATTCGATCGGTTTTTCAGAACAGATGAATCGCGCGTGAATGATACAGAAGGAACAGGTTTAGGTTTAAGTATTGCACAAAATATTATCAATAAATATGGAGGGGATCTTAAAGTAGAAAGCGAATTAGGAAGCGGCACCTGCTTTACTGTCTTAATCCCTCGTTCAAAAAACAATCAAGAACAGTGTAAAAAAGAGGTGTGGTAAGAAACCACACCTCATTTCAAAATTATT
>JBHWPB010000046.1:0-3267 GCA_043424675.1 Carnobacteriaceae bacterium
AATAATTTTATTTTTATATCTTATATATATTTTTCTTTTCTCTGTTCTCGTTCCCATTTTCACCCGCCCGGAAGCTTTCAAAGATACAGATTATTCCCTTGACTTTGAAGAGACAGCGGAATCTGTTGCTTTATTAGATTCAGGACCCGATGCCTGGCAGGCACGTATTAATTTGATAAACGCGACTCAAGAAACGTTAAATATTGCTTACTTTTCTATGCCCGGCCGAGGAGTAGTGGACGAATTTAACGGAGCAGTCCTCGATGCCGCAAATCGTGGAGTTAAAGTCAGATTTCTTATAGACGGTCTTTCCAATAGTATCTGGTTTGATACACATATAAAAACTGTCTACAAAGAGCATCCTAATCTGGAGATGCGCTATTACCATCCCTTTAAGTTGTGGTATCCTCAAAACTGGCAGCATCGTATGCATGATAAAATGATAATAAGTGACGGTTCAACTGTTATTTATGGCGGCCGTAATATTAGCGATCGTTTTTATCGCTCACGAGGCAATCAAAGTAAATCGACTTATGATAGAGACATTATGATTTTTCAAAGCAAGGGTGAAAACGTCTTAATCGGTGAATTAACTTCCTATTTTAATTATTTATGGGACAAAGAAAAAAATGAAAGTTTAAATACCAATCTTTTTTTATCCCTTTTTGAACATAAAGCTGAAGAGTATGAAAACAGATTGCTTAATCTTTATTATTCGAACAAAAGTCACACGGATAAAGAAAAATTGACAAAATGGAGAGAAAACAGTTTCTCTATCAATCGTTTTATCTATGTTCAAAACGGAGATTTTCAAGCGCGAAGACAGCCCAGAGTATGGCATACGCTCTTAACTCTTATAAGTGAAGCAGAAAAAGACAGCATCATCTTCAGCCCCTATATTGTCTTAGATTATTGGATGGAAAAAGATTTAAAAGAAGTTGCTTCAAGCCCTATTGAAATTTCTTTTTTGACCAATAGCATAATATCCACCAATAATTTAGGGGGGTTCGCAGGCTATATCAATGGAAGACTGAATCTGCTAAAACGACAAAATATTGAGATGTATGAGTATGTAGCAGGACACGGCTCTCTCCATATCAAAGGGGGAGTGGTCGATTCTTGTTATTCTGTTATAGGAACTTACAATTTAGATGGTCGCAGTTCTTATTACTGTACAGAATCTGTTTTGATTATTGATAGTCCAGAATTCACGGAACATCTCATAGATTCGACCAAAGAAAGATACCTTGATGAGAGTCTTTTAATTGATAAATATAACTATAAGTTACCTGCCAAGCATTCAAGTTTCTTCAAAAAAACTATCTTTATAATTGCCCGCCCCTTCGCTAAATTAATCGAATCTCTCCTATAAATTTGATATTTTTAAATGAATAACCCCTCTAAAAGCAGCTTTTCACTGTGCTTTAGAGGGGTTATTTCTTAGATATTAATCCAATACTTCTCTTAAGTTATCACGCTTCGTCATCGTCATCGTCGTCATCGTCATCATCATCGTCGTCATCGTCATCATCGTCGTCGTCATCGTCATCATCGTCGTCAATATCGTCGTCATCGTCATCGTCGTCATCATCATCGTCGTCAGAATCGTCATCACTATAGTGAGGAGCTGGCTCGCTTGGTGCAGGTGGCGCGGGTTGGCTCGTTTCAGGCGGGGCTTGTTCTTGGCTGGTATCTGGGGGCGGAGAAGAATCATCTTCTCTCTGCCTACGCTCTGCTTCACTCATAACTTCAACTGTGACAGACATTTCGTCATCTATGTTCTCTTGGATGGTTCGTTCCAGTTCATTTCCATATCTATTAAATAATTCTACATCGGGAGTATCTATTCCTAGAATTATTCGCCCATTGTTCTCTAAGAAGCCCATATTGATCGCTCTATCAATAAGCTCTTGAGTAACTATCAGTCGATCTCGGCTTTCAAAATCATAATTTTCTAAGAGCTGAATCCCTTCTTTATTTTCGCCAATTAACTCGATTACATCGCCATTTTTGCTGAGCTGCATCTGAACTTCCGGATTGATTTCCATATAAACTGAAGTATGGGCAACAAAATTATTCTGATAAATATTCTGTCCGGCAAAGAACAACCCAATAATAGCGGCTATTGCGACCAGTACTTGCAGAACTCTACTTCCTTTCTTTCCCATGTTATCGTCTTCTATTTCTTCTTCGGCCATACGCCCATTCAATATCATAGGATTTTGAACTTTTTGTCCCACTTCATAAGATAAATTTGCCGCATACAAAAAGCGACCTTCTTCATCTAATAATATAGCGTAGCTTGGCTTCACTTTCATAACAACATAAGTCATCTAAGCCCCTCCTTTCTTCATCTGTGAGAGATGTCCTCTGATTATTTCATAGCCGTTAGAATAAATGATAAATAAGGCAACGATATATTTTCGATGTCTTTCAATAGTTTTTCGCGAAACACCACTTCTTTCTTCTAGCTCTTTTAAAGGTAACCGTTTAGTTTCGAGAAATTCGTCGATTAGCTTGCGATCTTTTTTTGCGACTTTTAAAACATCCTTACAGGCGGCTAAAGTTCTTTCCTGCTTGGGAGATTGTTCCGCTACATCTTCCAGCGAGACACCATAGTTCTCCATCTGTTTAGATAATTCTGCTATTTCTTCTGCTGTCACTTCTTGTCTTATATACTCTTCATCATACTCTTTACCATCATCAATAGTGTCCAGCAAAGAAGAATCTTCGTCTTCAGTTGCTGGCGTATCGAGGGAGACAACATTCGCGTGTTTTTTATTCGACCTCCAAAAGTCGATTAACCGGTTCCGTATTAAAGTAGATGCGAAGCCGAAAAAGGAGCCCTTTTCCTTATCGTAAGCTTGTATTGCTTCATGAAAAGCAATCATCGCAATACTGAGCTCATCGTCTTGACCTTCAATCGGGGCGCGATTTATAAACTTTGATGTTTCAGATTTTATGAAGGGTAGATATTGTCCAATTAAAGTATCAGCTGATTCCATACTTTCTTTGGCTTCATAGACAAGAGGGACTATTTCATGTTCTTTCACCATATCAGACTCCTCCTAGTTATAGTTTACGTAATTTTATAATTAAAAGCGGGGCATTTTCTCTACTTGATGGATAGTTTACTCTATTTCTTGATGTTTTGTATAGCACTAAAAAAAGAGCACCTTTTAAGAAGATGCTCTTATTAATAATTTATACTGGAGGGATCTCCCTTTCTGGGACATAAGAAATATTAGAAAATTTATTATATTCTTT
>JBHWPB010000047.1:0-23517 GCA_043424675.1 Carnobacteriaceae bacterium
GTTGCAAAATAAGGAACATATACCTTATTACATTTAAAAGATATATTTATTTTATAAAAAGTAGATGTGCAAACATCTACTTTTTTTAATCTTTTTTATTTAAAGAAGGAGTCTCTGTCTCTTTTTCTCATATTCTAAAAATTGTGTTAAAATAAATAGACTTGATATTAGGAAGAGGAAAAGAATGAAAATATTATTTATTGGTGATGTTGTCGGTCCCCTCGGTCAATCTATGGTAGAAGAATATCTGCCTGAACTTAAACAAAAATATAAACCGCAAGTCACGATTATCAATGGTGAGAATGCAGCCAATGGACGAGGAATTACAGAATCCATATATAAAAAGTTTTTACAGGATGGGGCAGATGTCGTAACACTTGGGAACCATGCTTGGGATAACAGGGAAATATTCGATTTTATTGAGGATGCCGATAAGCTGGTGCGTCCTGCAAATTTCCCAGAAGCAACTACTCCTGGAAGAGGAATGGTTTTCATCAATGTCAACCAATACAAATTAGCAGTGATTAACCTCCAAGGAACTGCTTTAATGGATAGCCTGCAGGATCCTTTCTTGAAAGCAGATGAGCTTGTAGCAGAAGCACGGGAAGAAACGGACTTAATTTTCATGGATTTCCATGCTGAAACAACCAGTGAAAAACAAGCGATGGGCTGGCATCTAGACGGAAGAGTCTCAGCGGTTATCGGAACACACACTCACGTTCAAACAAGTGACGCACGTATCTTGCCTCAAGGCACAGCCTACCTAACAGATGTGGGGATGACAGGACCTTACGACGGCATTTTAGGGATGAGAAGAGAAGATATTTTAAGACGTTACTACACTCATATGCCGACGCGTTTTAACGTGGAAGAGAAGGGACGAAGACTCTTGAGCGGCTGCATCATCACTGTAGACGAAGACTCAGGATCTGCCACAAAAATAGAAAGAATTTTGATCAATGAAGACAATACTTTTTATAATTAAAAAGACAGAGAAAGGAAGCAGGTGAAATAATGCCTCAAAAAACAGAAGATACTCCAATGATGAAGCAATATAAAAAGATAAAAGCAGATTACGAAGATGCCTTTCTATTTTTTCGTCTCGGGGATTTCTATGAGATGTTTTATGAAGATGCAGAAGAGGGGGCTCAGATTTTAGAACTGACTTTGACAGCACGGAATAAAAATGCAGATGAACCGATACCCATGTGCGGAGTTCCTTACCATTCAGCAGAGCAATATATCGATCAGCTCGTTGAAAAAGGATATAAAGTAGCAATTTGTGAGCAAGTAGAAGATCCTCAGACTGCTAAAGGAATGGTGGCACGTGAAGTTGTGCAGCTCATTACTCCTGGAACAGTTATGGGGGAATCTGTCCTCGATGCCAAAGAAAATAATTATCTGACCGCTGTTCTTCATAGAAGTGACCGATATTATCTTGCTTATGTTGATTTATCAACCGGAGAACTTAGAGCAACAGAGCTCACTGGAATTGAAAGTGTCGTTAATGAGCTGGCGGCGCTCCAAAGTCGGGAAGTTTTACTGGAAGAAGAGGAAGAAGAGCTTGCTGATCACTTAGAAAGCCAACTTGCAATTATTGTTTCCAATCCCCGCTCAGAGATTAAAGAAAACTTCTCTACTTATC
This sequence comes from Carnobacteriaceae bacterium, assembly GCA_043424675.1. Classification (GTDB taxonomy): domain Bacteria; phylum Bacillota; class Bacilli; order Lactobacillales; family Carnobacteriaceae_A; genus JBHWPB01. Next base: position 1,646 of record JBHWPB010000047.1, read on the forward strand.
TTTCTGGAAGAAGCCTTCAAGAGGGTATTGAAAACGTGTTGAAAATGTTGCTTAATTACTTATCCGATACTCAAATGAGAGCGCTGGATCACTTGCAGCCGGTCGATGTCTATGAAACAGAACACTTTTTACGTTTAGGACCAGGGGCAAGAAAAAATCTCGAGTTACAAAAATCCTTAAAAGATAACTCTAAAAAAGGCACATTACTCTGGCTGTTAGATGAAACCGAAACAGCTATGGGTGGACGCCTATTGAAGCAATGGTTAGATAAACCTCTGATCGATCGAAAGCAAATTGAAAAAAGACAAACTTTCACCGCAAATTTATTAGAAAATTTCTTTGAAAGGGCAGACTTAACTGAAATTCTATCTAAAGTCTATGACTTAGAACGTTTAGCTGGCCGCATTGCCTTTCAAACAGTAAATGCACGCGATTTAATACAATTGAAAGACTCTCTGAATCAAATTCCTCTTCTTATTTCCTTGCTTGAGATGATGAATCAGTCAGGGGTATGGAAAGAGATTTTAGAACAACTAGATCCGATCACTGATGTTCGAGATTTGATCGAGAGAGCGATTGTCCCAGAACCTCCTATCTCACTGACAGAAGGCGGCATCATTCAGGATGGCTTTCATGAAAAGCTAGATCAATACCTCGATGCTATGAGAAATAATAAACAGTGGATCGCAAACTTACAGGAAGAAGAACGGGAAGCAACAGGAATTAAAAATCTAAAAATTGGTTTCAACAAAGTATTCGGTTACTATATTGAAGTCACCAACGCCAATAGAGATAAAGTGGATGAAACGCGTTATGAGCGTAAACAAACGTTGACCAATTCAGAAAGATATATCACACCTGAGCTCAAAGAAAAAGAGGCGATTATACTCGAAGCTGAGGAAAAATCTCAAGCCTTAGAATATGAACTCTTCGTTGAGATTCGGGAAACGATCAAAAGAGAAATTGACCGCCTGCAGAAATTGGCTAAGCTTGTCTCCACAGTTGATGTTCTCCAATCTTTCGCTGAAGTAAGCGATCGTTATCAGTTCACGCGTCCCGAGCTGCACGGAGATTCTCAGACGATCTTCATCGAAGAAGGGCGCCATCCTGTTGTCGAAAAAGTTTTAGGGGATCAGACTTATGTCCCCAATAACGTCTATATGGACGACGACACAGATATACTTTTAATCACAGGCCCGAATATGTCAGGGAAAAGTACTTATATGAGACAGCTGGCTTTAACTATTATTATGTCTCAGATGGGTTGCTTCGTGCCTGCCCAAGAAACGAAGCTGCCTGTTTTTGACCAAATTTTCACCCGCATCGGCGCGATGGACGATTTAATCGGCGGTCAAAGTACCTTTATGGTGGAGATGAAGGAGGCAAACTTTGCTTTAGAAAAGGCAACACCGAGAAGTCTCATCCTTTTCGATGAAATTGGAAGGGGAACAGCCACTTATGATGGGATGGCTTTAGCTGAAGCTATCATTGAATATATTCATAATAATATCCATGCGAAGACTTTATTTTCTACTCACTATCACGAATTGACTGTTTTGGAAGAACGCTTAGATAAGCTTGTCAATGTGCATGTAGGTGCTGTAGAGGATGAGGGTGATCTCGTGTTCCTCCACAAAATGGAAGCAGGTCCAACTGATAAAAGTTACGGCGTGCAAGTAGCCAAACTCGCAGGTTTACCTCATGAAGTCATCCAGCAAGCCAATAAAATTATGAAAGAATTTGAAAAAGAAGAACATAATCCTTTTGTCAAAGAAGAGCCTGCTTCACAAATGACACTCTTCCACTTCGATGGCACTGACAACGAAAAAGAAATTTTAGAGGAACTGAAGGGATTAGACATCAATAGTTTATCTCCGATGGATACATTCAAACAAGTAAATGATTGGCTTGACCGTTTAGAGACCGATTAGAAAGGAGAAGTTAACTTGCCAGATATCACAATTATTCCTCAGACCTTAGCTAACCAGATAGCAGCTGGAGAAGTTATTGAGCGGCCGGCATCTGTCGTCAAAGAATTGGTTGAAAATGCCATCGATGCAGAAGCATCTCAGATTGATATCAAAATACAAGAAGCAGGCATGGAAATTATTGAAATAACAGATGATGGAAAAGGCATCAAAGCAGATGAGCTGGAACTCGCTTTTGAACGGCACGCCACTTCAAAACTTCTCGAAAAAGAAGATCTTTTTCGAGTCAAAACGCTTGGTTTTAGAGGAGAAGCCCTTCCTTCTATCGCCTCTGTTTCCGAACTCACAATAGAGAGTTCGACAGATGAAGGAGCAGGACGAATGCTGAAAGTAAAAGGCGGCGAAGTCGTAGAAAACAAACCTGCATCGAGCCGCAGAGGGACGACTGTCAAAGTAAGAAATTTGTTTTTCAATACACCTGCCCGTTTGAAGCATATTAAATCTCTCTCGACAGAATTGTCTCACATTACAAACATCGTAAATCGTTTTGCGCTTGCGCATCCGGAGGTGATCTTTCGTTTGCATAATAATGGCCATATAGTTATGCGAACTTCTGGAAATGGCGATTTAAGACAAGCTATTGCGGGGGTGTATGGAGTAGACATCGCTCGGAAGATGCTTGAAATAGAAGCAGAAAATTTGAATTATAAAGTGGCAGGTTATATATCAAAACCCGAATTGACAAGGTCTAACAGCTCTTATATTACGCTCGTTGTCAATGGACGAGTCATTAAAAATTATCGTTTATCTCGTGCTATTGAAACAGGGTATGGTTCTAAGCTCATGATCAATCGCTACCCTTTTGCGGTGTGTCATATCACATTGGATCCTTTACTTGTCGATGTCAACGTGCACCCCACAAAACAAGAAGTAAGAATAAGTGAAGAGGAAGATCTCATAAACCTGTTAAAACAGGCGGTGAACGAGGCATTGCAAGAGACTGTTCGAATTCCGGACGCACTTGAAAGGGAACCAATTGAGAAGAAAAATAAAAGCTTGAACCCGGAGCAGTCCAAACTCGACTTTTCTTATTCGAAACGAGAAGATAGCAAGGTAGAAGAAGAAATCAGTTTCCTTGGGGAAGAAAGAACAGGGCCAAGCTCTGCCCAAGAGAGTAGAGTGAATAAAAAATATACAGCAACTAGAGAAGATCATTTAGAAGAATCTCCTTTAGAGACGGCAAAGAAAAGAGAGAGACAGAGTCTAGATGAAGAACATGAAGAAGATACTTTCCCAGTGATGGATTATATCGGACAGGCTCATGGCACTTATCTTATCGCTCAAAATGAAGAAGGCATTTATTTCATCGACCAGCATGCAGCCCAAGAACGTATAAAATACGAATATTATAGGGAAGAAATCGGGAAGAGTGAAAACCACCAGCAGCACTTATTGATGCCAATCATTTTAGAGTACCCACACGACGAATTTTTAATTATCGAAGAACACAAGAGTAAGCTCAAAGATGTAGGCATCGAACTTGAACATTTTGGTGGGAATACTTATATACTTAAAAGCCATCCCAATTGGTTCATTGAGGGGCAGGAAGAAGAGACCGCTCGAGAAATGATTGACTTTTTCTTAAACGAACAAAAGATCTCAATCAGAGCATTTAGAGAGGCAACTGCTATCATGATGAGCTGCAAGCGCTCCATTAAAGCTAACCACCATTTGAACAGGCAGGAAGCAGAAAACCTGCTCTATGATTTGAGTCAGACAGACAACCCTTATAATTGTCCTCATGGCAGACCGGTATTAGTACAGTTCACGAATTATCAGATGGAGCGGCTGTTTAAGCGAATACAGGACTAGAAGAAGGAGCAAACAAATAAATTAAACATGTTGTTTATTCTTGGTACAATAAGAGTGTTCAAAGGAGGAATGCTTGATTATGGAAAAAAATAAAGAAACAAAAGAAGAATTAAAACAACGTTTAACCCGCGAGCAATATGAAGTCACTCAAAATGACGCAACAGAACACCCTTTTACGGGTGAGTACGATGACTTTTATGAGGAAGGAATCTACGTTGATATCGTAGACGGTAAACCTCTCTTTTCATCTACAGATAAATATGATGCACACTGCGGCTGGCCTTCATTTACTAGACCGATTGAAGAAAGTATGATCCAAGAAAAAGTCGACCGAACACACGGTATGTTGAGAACTGAAGTCCGCAGCGAAGAGGCAGATTCTCACTTAGGACATGTCTTCACAGACGGTCCGCAAGATCAGGGAGGTCTGCGCTACTGCATCAACTCTGCAGCTTTGCGCTTTGTGCCCAAAGAAGATTTAGATGCAGAAGGATATGGAGAATACAAAGCCTTATTTGTATGATGGAAAAAAGTATGAAATAGCGTAAGGATTCCTTGCGCTATTTTTTGATGTAACAATATTTTATCGAGATGATTGGATTTGAAAAATTAGAAAAGCATAAGAAAGTATTAACTCGGCTGATCAAAAATAAAGAGGCTTCTCTCGTATGATATGAGTATCTGCGCGGGGAGTTTTCTTTTTGAAATTCAATCCTGACATAGAAAATTTCCGCAGATGCTGTAAAATGAAATATAGCAGAAAAATTGTCAGAAATAGAAATGGGAAAGGAAACAAGATGAAAGTGATCATGTCAATCGTTTTATTAGGTTTATCTATGGTTCTCTTATTTTTTGGAGGGAGCTATGTCTATATCATGAATAGTCTTGTTGTCACTGAGGAACCAGTCGTTTCCGACATCATTATCGTTCCTGAGGGCGGTGTGACGGTTGAAAGAGCCCGTTCCGCCCGCCAACTTTTAGATCAAGGCTACAGCCGCTCAGGTCAAGTTGTTGTTTCACCTTTAGTAGCCAATAATATGGAATATTATGAATATTATGATTTCCATGAGGAAGAAATAATTAATGAAGTAGAAGCAACCAATACTTATGAAAACGCCCTCAACACGTTAGAAATTGTTGATGAATTGGGGTATGATTCAGCTATTGTCACTTCATCGGACTACCATATGAAACGTGTGAAATTATTATACGATCGCGTCAATCAAGAGAAGGATTATAATTTTGATCTGACCTACGTGGCAGCTCTCCATGAAAAAGAAGGAGAGCTGGTAACCTGGAAAGACGCCCCGAGGCATATCCAAAGCTTTGCCAGGGAGGAATTCTGGAAGTATTGGTGGTATATCCTGCGATTAAATGAAAGATTTCCCTACCAATGATAATATGGAAGCCAAAGAAGTCTCAAAACTAAAAAGAGACTTTTTTTATTGATGGTAAAAAACAGATGTTCCCATTGTTTAGTAAGTCGAGAACTTTATGATAAAATGAATATACGAATGAAAGAGACAGGAGTAAGAGAATGTTTGAATTTTTGAGAGGTATTATAACCGATTTAACACCTGCTTATGCAGTGCTTGACGTGTCAGGGATAGGATTCCAGCTTTTTATGGCTAATCCATACCGCTTGACAGATAAAATGCAAGAAGAAAAAGAAGTAACAATCTATGTGTATCAAGATGTTAGACAAGATGCCCAACTCCTATACGGATTTAAAAATAAAATGGAAAAAGACCTTTTTTTACAGCTTATTAAAGTATCAGGAATCGGACCTAAAAGCGCGATGTCAATTTTGGCGAATGAAGACCATCAGGGACTGGCACAGGCTGTAGAAAATGAAGATGTCGACTATCTTATTCAATTCCCCGGAGTTGGAAAAAAAACAGCTGGTCAGCTGATCTTAGATTTGAATGGGAAATTGGATAATATTTTCTTTAATAATTATGAGTCGGAAGATGATATTCCAGATTTTATTTCGCGACCTTCAAGAAACAGGGAGTTAGAAGATGCTATCGAAGCCTTGCACGCTTTGGGTTATGGTAAAAGAGAAACATCAAGAATAAAAAAGGAGCTTGAAAAGATGGAAGCTATGGAAACAGACGCTTATCTCAGTCAAGCCCTATCATTATTGACAAAACATTAATAGAGGATGAGATAATATGTTACAAGATGATGAACGTATAGTTTCTCCCGCCTCAACAGGAGAGGAGGAAGAACAGTATGAACTGTCACTGAGACCTCAAACCTTTGACGATTATATCGGCCAAGAAAAAATCACAACAGAACTTGCTGTCTATATTGAAGCTGCCAAGATGAGAGAAGAATCTTTGGACCATGTCTTGCTTCACGGTCCTCCCGGTTTGGGGAAAACGACGCTGGGATATGTTATCGGAAATGAAATGGGTGTTGATGTACGAACAACGAGCGGCCCAGCTATAGAGAAAAGCGGCGACTTGTTAGCGATGCTCAACGAATTGGAGCCGGGTGATATTCTCTTTATTGACGAAATTCACAGATTGCCGCGGACAGTGGAAGAGATGTTGTATTCCTGTATGGAAGACTTTTTTGTCGATATTATTGTGGGAGAAGGTTCCAGTGCTCACCCTGTTCATTTTCCGCTTCCGCCTTTTACTTTAATAGGAGCAACGACACGAGCAGGTGCTTTGTCTGCTCCTCTTCGCGACCGTTTTGGCATTGTATTGAATATGGAATACTACTCGCCTGACGACTTAAAAGAAATCGTTCTCAGAACATCAGAAGTACTAAAAGTGGATATTACAGACGAAGGAGCTCGCGAAATAGCTTATCGATCAAGAGGAACGCCCCGTATCACGAATCGTTTATTAAAAAGGGTGCGTGACTTTTCTGAAGTCAAAGGTACAGGACAGGTCACACAGAAGAGTGCGCAAGCGTCTCTCGAGCTTTTAAGAGTGGATCACGAGGGACTGGATGCGACGGACTATCGTTTACTCGAAATTATTATTGAACGTTATGGTGGGGGGCCGGTCGGATTAAATACACTGGCAGCGAATCTGGGTGAGGAAGTTGAGACAATAGAAGATATGATTGAACCTTACTTACTACAAGCAGGGTTTATTAATCGGACAGCCAGGGGACGTATGGCTACCTCGAGAAGCTACGACCATTTAGGGATCTCTTTTGACCCTTAATCACTGATCAAAAATTTAATAGAGCCAAGAAAAAGAAAGTTAGGTGAAATTCCGTAACTTTCTTTTTCTTGGCTCTGTATGTCTATCCGTGGCTCTTTTGAAACAAATTTTAGAAAATAAAAAGAATATGATACTATGGAGAGGTTGTTTCTTTTAAGATAAGAAGAGAGTTTTCTGTTTTTGACGATTGTTAATGTTGGATCAAACTTATGATTGAATTGTCAGGGTCATTAGAAAGGAAATAAAATGAGTCAGTCACCTATAAAATATACTTTAATAAAGAAAGATAAACAGACAGGAGCACGACTAGGTCTTTTAGAAACTCCACATGGAACCTTTGAAACTCCTATGTTCATGCCTGTCGGTACGCTTGCTTCCGTTAAAACACAGGCACCTGAAGAGCTTAAGGCAATGGGAGCTGGGGTCATATTGAGCAATACTTATCATTTATGGCTTCGTCCAGGGTCAGAGCTCATAGATAAAGCAGGCGGCTTACATGAATTTATGAATTGGGATCAAGGAGTATTAACTGATTCTGGTGGCTTCCAGGTTTTTTCTTTAAGCGACAGCCGAGAGATAGTAGAAGAGGGTGTGCATTTTAAGAGCCACTTGGATGGAGATCAGCTATTCTTGACTCCTGAAAAATCTATACAGATCCAAAATGAATTAGGAGCAGATATGATTATGAGTTTTGATGAGTGTCCTCCTCTGGGTGTGAGTGAATCCTACATGGAGAACTCGATTAACCGTACGACTCGTTGGGCTGAACGTGGCTTGAAAGCTCATCAAAAGAGAGATAAACAGGCATTGTTTGGCATTACCCAAGGCGGCAGTAATAAACGTTTACGTAAACAACACGCTCAGGATTTAGTTTCTCTAGGATTTGATGGTTATTCTATCGGAGGAGTTTCAGTAGGCGAAAGCAAGAAAGAAATGTATAAGGCGATTGATTATACTATTCCTTATCTGCCTGAAGACAAACCTCGCTACCTGATGGGAATTGGGACTCCAGATGCTATGATCGAAGGAGCCCTCCGGGGAGTAGACATGTATGATTGTGTCCTGCCGACACGTATCGCACGCAATGGGACAGCTATGACCCATAGTGGGCGCGTGACCGTGAGAAATGCTGTCTATGCAGAGGATTTTTCCCCGTTAGATCCCGATTGTAACTGTTATACTTGCCGCAATTATACACGTGCTTACCTGCGTCACTTGATCAAAGCAGGCGAGATCCTCGGCATGCGTCTGTTGAGTTATCACAATCTTCACTTTTTAATCGAGATCACTCAAAACATGCGCGAAGCGATTAAAAATGATGAGCTCTTAGACTATCGTAATCACTTTTTTGAAAAATACGGGTATAATGAACCTGACGCAAAAGATTTTTAGAAAATGAACCAGCTCGCATAGATTTGTGAAAATCATGCAAATCCATATTTGAGCTAGTAATTTTTATGAGATTTTGATAAGGTTATTTTTGTAAAGAGTTAAAAAGAGGAGGTTTATATATGCAACAATTAATTCAATTCATATTACCGCTGGCATTATTTATTGGTTTAATGTATTTCATGATTATCAGACCACAAAAACAACAGATGGAAAAAAACCAGAATATGCTTGATAGCCTAGCTCCAGGGGATGAAGCTGTTACAATCGGTGGTTTACATGGAATTATCGATGAGATAGATAGAGATGCAGGCAGAGTGGTGCTGGACTGTGAGGGTGTTTATTTAACTTTTGATTTGCGCGCAATCGCTCGTAAAGAAACAGGAACTACACAAACTCAAGCTCCAGAACAACTTGAAGAAGCAAATTCAGGAGTCGAAGAAGATATAGAAGAGTAAAGTAGTCTTCTTTGTGTGGAGGGAAATTATGTCTCAAGATGTCCAACATGACCAAGATACCTATAATCGCTGGTTGAAATTGAAACAAGAAGAATTTACATCACAAGGGTATAATAATGTGGAAAAATCAGACATTTGGAGCTACTTCGAACGGTATAAGTGGAAAAAAGAAGTTCCACAATATTATCATGAGGTCGTTCAGGACATAGTAGATCTCACTTCCAATGATTACTTTAATTATGCTCGGATAAAAGCACAAGTTTATGATGTAAAAGATATAGAAGAATATGATCTCACCGAACTTATTTAAGTTTACGATATGAAAAAGTACTTGACTCACTGTCCAAGTACTTTTTTAATTGGGCAAAGCTAGTTGCGAATGGACGTTCGTTTCATCTTCTTATATACTAAAAAGGGAGGGATTATACGTGCAGTATGGAATGTTAAAATTTAAAGAGCCGGAACGGGATACGACGCGAAAAATTTTGCATATTGATATGGATGCTTTTTATGCTTCAGTTGAAACAAGAGAAAATCCTGACCTCAAAGGAAAACCAGTCATTATTGCGCGACACCCTAAAGATACGAATGGACGTGGTGTAGTTACAACAGCAAGTTATGAAGCGCGAAAGTTTGGTGTCCATTCCGCTATGCCTGCCCAGAAAGCATATGAACTCTGCCCTCAAGGTATTTTCATCCCTGGTCGCCATGATTTATATCGGGAAATATCTGAAGAAATTCACTCCATCTACCGGAGCTACACAGATTTAATAGAGCCTGTCTCTCTAGACGAGGCTTATTTAGATGTGACCGAAAACAAAATAAATCTGAACAGTGGAACACTTCTTGCTCAAAAAATTCAAAGAGAAATATATGAAAAAGTGCACCTCACCTCCTCTGCAGGGGTTTCTTATAATAAGTTTCTAGCAAAACTAGCTTCAGATTATGAAAAACCTGCAGGATTAACGGTCATCGAACCCGACCAAGCCCTTTCTTTTTTAACAGAGTTGCCTATCAATGAATTTCATGGCGTGGGGGAAAAGACACTCGCACACATGTCTGAATTGGGGATAGAAACAGGCGAGGATCTATGCCGATACTCTATGTTCGAGTTAATTGATAAGTTCGGAAAAATGGGAGTTAGTCTTTACAAGCGTGTGCGAGGAATAGACGACCGTTCAGTCAATCCTGACAGAGACAGAAAATCTGTCGGTAAAGAACATACCTTCGGTCAAGCTCTTCGAACAGAAGAGGCGGTCGTTCAAGAGTTAAGAAATCTGTCTAGAAAAGTAATGGAAGCTCTGGAACGTAAACAAAAACATGGAAAGACAGTAGTTTTGAAAGTGCGGAATGCTGAATATGCAACTCTTACGCGCAGGAAAACTTTTCCCACTTATATCGACAATGAAGATAATTTATTTTTAATTGCACGTGACATCTGGGAAGAAATCGGTGATCTAAGTAAAGGAATCCGCCTGTTAGGGATTACGGTCACTTCTTTAGATTCTTTACTTTATGAAAATATGGAACTTCCCTTATGGTCGAATAAAAAATAACACCTTTACGATAAAATTGAGTTTTACTTATAGTAAAGATATAATCAATTTAATATCGGATGAATTTGAGGAGGACAAAAATGAAAGTAAGATTTCAAGCTCATGCAGTTGTTACTCTTGAAACGGATGCCGGATATAAGATTATTTTTGACCCCTTCATTAGTGGGAACGGCGCGTGTCCTTTAGATGTCGATACTATTGAACCAGATGTCATTTTTGTAACACATGCTCATTCTGACCATATGGGAGATACTATTGAAATTGCTAAAAGAACCGATGCACAGGTGGTAACGACCGTAGAAATAGCAGATTATCTAGAATCTCAAGAGATTGACGCACATGGCATGCAGCCGGGAGGCCAATACATCTTCGATTTTGGACGTGTAAAATTCTTCCCGGCCATCCATGGTTCTTCTCTCGATATAGATGGCACGCCTCGCACACTTGGTTTAGCTTCTGGAATTTTATTCGAAGCAGATGGTCAAACAGTGTACCATATGGGAGATACCGCTTTATACAGCGATATGAAACTTATCGGAGAGTTTGAAGATATCGATCTCGCTTTTATTCCAATAGGAGATAACTTCACAATGGGAGTAGATGATGCTGTTCACGCTGCAAAATGGATTCAAGCAAAAAAAGTAGTTCCCATTCATTATAATACTTTCCCTCTCATCGAACAGAATCCAGAAGAATATATAAAAAAATTAGATGAAGGCGTCGGTATTATTCCTGAATTAGATACAGATATTGAATTTTGATCATTTAAATTAAGCGAAGACAGGTCGAGATAAGCCATAATATATTTAAGACCATGGGTTTATTTCGATTCTTTTCGTCATTAAAGGAGATTTTAAGCAGTGTTTAAGACGATTAAAGTGCACCAAGATATCATTGAAAAAATAGAGTTATACGATACAATTATTATTCACCGTCACGTGCGACCAGATCCCGATGCAATTGGGTCTCAAAACGGCTTGAGAGAAGCAATTAAAGTGAGTTATCCTCATAAAGAAGTCTATGCGGTAGGAAGTGAGGTAGGAGATTTAGATTTTTTAGCTGTCCCAGACGAAATTCCAGAAGAAACTTATAAAGGGGCTTTAGTTATTGTCACAGATACAGCCAATGTTCCGAGAATCAGTGATCAGCGCTTCAATCTGGGAGGTGCGCTCATTAAAATAGATCATCATCCATTTTCTCATGATGGTGATTATGGCGATATCCAATGGGTTCAAGATACAGCTTCAAGCTGCAGTGAAATGATTGCAGATTTAATCCTCTCTAATCCCGATTCCCTTTCATTAAGTGATGAAGCCGCTCGTTTATTATATGCAGGAATAGTAGGGGATACTAACCGATTTTTATACGATGGTACCAGTCCTAAAACGATGCAGGTTGCAGCTGAACTCATGAAATATAACTTCTCTCATACAGATCTCAATGACCGCATGAATAAATTATCTGAAAATGAAATAAAGCTGATCTCGTATCTGTATGATAATATTGAAATTTACCCTTCAGGCATGGCGGCTCTCATCTTCTCACAAGAAGCTATGAAAGAGTTGGGAGTAAGTGAAGAAGATACCTCTGCCGTTGTTCCTTTAGCGCGAGATATAAAGGGAGTCGTTGCTTGGGGGATCTTCGTGGAAAAAGAAGAGGGCCACTACAGATGTCGCCTCCGCTCCAACGGTCCTGCTATTAACGGTGTTGCAGCAGCTCATGGCGGGGGAGGGCATGCACTAGCAAGTGGAGCTAATGCAAAAGATATGAAAGAAGTGAAAGAGATTGTCCAAGAGATCAGTACTTTGTTAGAAAATTAGAATGAAAGTATAAGAGTTTTTTGAAAAAAGAAGGTATGTAAAAAGAAGGTATGTAGAGTGAACACTGAAAAAATGGTCCAAAATATGAAAGACTTTTTCAAAAAAATATGGTTAAAAATGAAACCTCACCTTCAAAAATTCTGGGAAAAACTAGAGCGTTTTTGGAAGAATAATCATATTACTAAATGGCTCGTCTTAACTTTGCTTGTCATAGCAATATTTACCACTGGTTATCTTTACATTGGAGCGAAAAGAACCAATGTGAATTCCTTGAAATCAAATCTGGAACAGACCACAGTAGTTTATGACACAGAAGGTACGGTCGCTGGCTCGCTTTATTCTCAAAAGGGGACCTTTACTTCTTTAGAAAATATCAGTCCTGACTTGCAGCAAGCAGTTGTTTCGACAGAGGATAAACGCTTTTATGATCACGTCGGTTTCGATCCGATTGGGATAACCCGAGCCTTTGCAGGGTTAATTATCAATCGAGATATTGTCGGGGGAGGGAGCACTCTTACCCAACAACTTGCTAAAAATGCTTATCTTACAGCGGATCAGACCTTTTCCAGAAAATTAAAAGAATTATTTTTGGCTATTGAAATCGAAAAGGTATATACCAAAGCTGAGATATTAGAAATGTATCTCAACAATGCCTATTTTGGAAACGGAGTATGGGGAGTGAATGATGCTTCTCAGAAATATTTTGGAAAAGCAGCAGGAGAAGTTAATTTAGCAGAAGCGGCAACTTTAGCCGGTATGCTTCAGTCCCCATCGACTGTGAATCCCTACGACAATTATGAGGGTGCCATTAATAGACGCGATACCATCATCTACCTCATGCTCGATCAGGGTGTTATCGGCCAAGAAGAGGCGAATCAAGCAGCCGGCCAGGGGTTAAACTTGGTTGACAATTATGTTGCGGATGATGATTACACTTACCCTTATTATTTTGATGCAATTATTGAAGAGGCCGTGGTAAAGTATGATATCCCTGAAGAGGATTTGTTAAATAATGGGTATGAGATATATACAGCATTAAACCAGGATCACCAGCAACAATTAGACATTGTTTATGAAAATGATCAGCTCTTCCCCACCTCTTCTTCAGGAGAGCCTGTTGAAAGTGCCTCTGTCGTGATGAACCCGCAAACTGGAGGAGTAACTGGCCTGATTGGGGGAAGAGGGGAACATACCTTTAGAGGTTACAATAGAGCGACACAGATGCGACGTCAACCTGGTTCTCTGTTGAAACCACTGAGCGTCTATACTCCTGCCTTAGAAGCCGGTTATGATATTGATGCCCAATTGGTTGATGCTCCTATTGAATATGGTGAAGAAAATTATATTCCATATAATGTAACAGAAGCATTTTCAGAGGACGGGCAGATGCCGATGTATCAAGCAGTCGCAGAAAGCGCGAATGCCCCAGCTGTTTGGTTATTGAATGAAATAGGACTCAGCCGAGGAATCAGAAAGTTAGACCAATTCGGCATCCCAGTCCATGAAGATGACCACAACTTGGCGGCGGTCGCTCTAGGGGGGATGAATTACGGAACTACTTTGATGGAAATCAGTGAAGCTTATACAGCTTTTTCTAACGGAGGAGTGCGAGTAGAGCCCCATCTCATTCAATTGATTGTGAATTCTCAGGGGGAAATTGTCGTCGATAATAGAAGTCCCAAGACAAAGCGCGTGACAAGTAGTGAAGTGGCTGACCAGATGACAAGTATGCTTTTAGCAGTTTTCAGTCCGATGGGAACCGCATCCGATTATAAACCAGAGGGATATGAAATAGCGGGGAAAACTGGAACATCTGATGGCCGTTTTGGAAGCGGCTATGCGACAGATAATTGGTTGGTAGCCTATACTCCTGATGTTTTAGTTACAGGATGGATAGGCTTTGATCAACCCTCGGAAGATCAATCTATCACATTAAATCACAGTGCTGGCCGAATTGTCAGCCATGAATTAACACGCATTTTGCCGTATACTGAAATTACGTCATTTACTACGCCAAGTGCTGCTGAACTCGTAGACCAGGAAGAGGAAGGAACCTGGGGCGAGATAGCAGAAAGACTAAGTGGAATAGCAGAAACATTTGGCGAAACTTTCGATAATCTTTCTGAAAGAATGAGAAACTATTTAAATAGTCAATAAAAGAGGAGAATGAAAATGTCAGATAGTAATAACAATATTTACGACACTGCGAATCAGATGGAGAGAGAACTCAGAGAAACAGACAGCTTCAAAGCTTTAGAACAAAAGTTCAAAGAGATCAAAGAAGATGAGGAAGCTAACCGCATTTTTACCGAGTTCAGAGAGGTTCAAACTCAACTTCAGCAAAAACAGATGATGCAGCAAGAAATTACTGAAGAAGAACAGGAAGAGCTCCAATCGCTGGCTGGAGAAATCAGTGAGAACGAACTTATTTCGAGCTTGATGGTTGAAGAACAAAAAGTTTCTAACTTAATCAATGACTTAAATCGTATTATTACTGAACCCTTAACCAAACTTTATCAACAATAAACCTTAAAAAATACGGAAATAAAAAATAAAATACGATAAAAAGTTAAGACTAAAATCGCCTTGTTTTTCATAAGAGATAAGATGTATGAAAAAAAGATTTTGTCTTAACTTTTTTTGCGAGAAGAGGTGAAAATTATGATTCATTTTATACATGCAGCCGATTTACACTTGGATACTCCTTTTGCAGGGTTGAAACATTTACCTGAAAAATATTATGAAACGATTAGACAGTCCACCTTCAATTCTTTTGAGCGACTTGTCCAAGACGCGATAGATAAAGCAGTGGACTTTATCGTGCTGGCAGGAGATATATTCGACGAGAGTGTTCGCAGTGTCGAAGCTCAGCTCTTCTTTAAGGATGAGATGAAAAAACTCGAAAGAAGTAAGATACCGGTCTATCTCATTCACGGGAACCACGATCCTCTGATAGAGGGGGAAGATTACTTTTCACTTCCTGGAAATGTAACGACTTTTCCAAGTGAAATAACAAGTGCGTTCCTGACGACTTCTTCAGGGGAGAAGGTTGCAGTTACAAGTTTCAGCTATGATAGAAAGTGGATAACAGAATCAAAGTTAAACGACTATCCCAAGAAATTTTCTCATGTAGATTATCATATCGGTCTCTTACACGGATATTTTGAAAGCTCTCAGGAAAAACATGATCATTATGCTCCCTTTACGAGAGAAATGATTCAAAAGTTGCAGTATGACTATCTTGCCCTAGGACACATCCACAGAGGCCAGAAAGTGCTCTCACAGCCCGCTTCTTATTATTCAGGGTCTCTCCAAGGGAAGCACCGAAACGAAGAGGGAGAAAAGGGTTATCTTGAGGTGAGGATCAATCCCTTCAATGTCGACGTAACTTTTCAGCCTGTTCAAGAAATTCAATGGAGAACACTGGCAATTGCGTTGCATTCAGCCACGAGACTGGAAGAATTGGCTCAAGCTATTTACGAAGAAGTTAATGAAGAGCTTGTTATAAATAAAAAATATATTCTTACGCTCGATTTAGAAATAGATAGTAACTTTTCACAAGATTTGTTGACGAGAATACAGAATGATGATTTACTCCAAACGTTACGCATCATGCTGGAAGAAACGTCAATCTGGCTGAACAGCATCCGCCTGACAGAAAATGAAAGAATTGAAGGCCACAGCCTACAGAAAAATCACCCAGAAAATTTTGAGCGTGCACTTCACGAGGTTAAAAGTGAAGAAGTCTTTAATAAAGTGACCGCTGATTTCTTCGAAAAAAATAATAATGGGCAACTGGTAGATGAAAGAGATGAAGAATATCGCTCTTATATTATGGAACAAGCCCTACACTTACTCGGAAAGGAGGGAAAATAAAAAGTGAGAATCGAATCCTTAAATATTTATGGCTACGGCAAATTTGTTGATGCAGAATTTAATGTGGACCCAAAATTTCAAGTCTTTTATGGAGCGAATGAATCTGGTAAGACCACACTTTATGATTTTATTGAACAAATTTTATTTGGATTTCCGGATCGGCGTCATATGGAAAGACGGCATGAACCCAGTCAAAGTTCCAATTACGGTGGCAGTCTCGTATTGAGAGATGAGAAATTCGGTAGAGTCTATGTTGAAAGAAAAGGAAAAGAAGTTTCAGCTGGAGAAGTCACGCTTCGATTCGAAGATGGCACAACAGGCGGGTTAGAAGAATTAGCAGTTTTATTGAGAGGGATAGATTTATCTTTTTATCAAAATATTTATTCTGTCAATCTGGATACCCTACAAAATTTAGCAGTTTTAACAGAATCGCAGCTCAATCGCTTATTGATAAGTGTCACCTCCTTAGGTTCGGAGAGATTCATCGAGCTTGCTGAAAATTATGAAAATATGGCTCAAAAGATGTACACTCCCGAGTCAAAAACGCGGGAAATTGATAATATTCTAGAGAATATGAATCGTCTAAAAGACGAAATTAATAAAGCACAATCCTTAAACAACGGATATTCGGAACTTTATAATGAAATTGAAGAGATTGTAGCACGACAGAATGAACGCGAAAATAAGATAACAGAAAAAAATAAGCGTATCGAAACTTTAGAAAAATTACTTGATAAAGTGGGACAATACGAAGCTTACCAAGAATTAAATAAAGAGTTGGAAGAGCGTTCGAAGACTTTCACTCCTGTGCGTGAGACTGATAAAAGACGTTTTGACAGCTTGAGAGAAAAAGAAAATCAAGTAAACTCAGAACTTGAGAAGCTGGAAAGACGAAAACAAGAAGTTCAAGAATACGAACATCTTCCCGCTGAGCTCATTAGATATCAACAAAACGAAGAAGAATGGGATAAAATCTTTAATGCAATGGATAGAGCAGAGGAAATGTTAGATGAGAAAAAGAATCTTGAACGTTCTGAAGATACGCTTGCAAGAGACATTGAGCGCGATAAAGCAAGATTAGGTATCAAGGAAAGTAATGAAAATCTACGTGACTTTGACCACTCTGAGATGAAAGAAATAGATATCATTGAAAGAAGAGTCCAAAACTTAACTCAGAAAAAGAATAAAAAAGAAGCACATCTAATGACTTTGCGTGTACAAGAAGAGAATCTAAAGAATGAACTCCAGCAGCTCTCTCTAGAAATGGAAGAAGAGGGAGAAGAGGTCGATGCTGCTGTTCTAGATGGTCTGGCTTTATCAGCCGGAATCAGTCTGCTTCTTTCTATCATTATTTCATCGTCTTTCCGATATGTTTTTCTTATCGCTGCTATTATTATGCTGACTCTTTCTATCTACAATCATCTCCAGAATACTAACGAAAAAAGCGCACAGAGTTTTTCTAGAGAGAATATTAAAAACAATATTATGGATAAACAAACCCAACATGAAGAGTTGTTGAGAAAAATAACTCGACACAACACAGAAATCCAACGACTCGAAGGTTTAATAGCAGAAGAAACCACGCAATGGGCTTATCTTAAAGAAGAAGCCGGGATAAACAATCAGTGGACGATTGAGGAATATAAAACTTATCAAGCTTACTATTCAGATCTTATTTCTAACATTAAAAAGTTAGAAAATTATGCGTATAATAAACAGAAATCATTCAATCGTTTAACAGAGCACATGGAAATTTTGGAGCTCATAAAAGAAGAAATTGATACCTCATTTTCTCTAGAAAGAATCATTGAGCAAGTCAAGGAATTACAGAAACGGATCGACAACCAAAAGAAAAATGCCGCCGAAGCGATCCAAAGTGTCGGCTATATCCAAAGAGAGATTGCTAGAAAAAAAAGTGAGAGAGAAGAACTTGAAAAAAATATGAAAGACTTCTATAGTGATTTTCAGGTGGAAGATGCTGAGGAATTCCTAGAAATTTACGATTTTACTGATAAATTCAAAGAAAAAGAAGCAGCGCGTGATCAGTTGTATGAAGCCTTAAAGTCTTACTTAGAAGAGTTCTCAAAAGCAGATTCCTTTCAAGACTGGGAAGAAAAGATCGTGCGTTTAGATCATGAAATTGACTTGCTTCATAAAGAGAAAGAGCAAGATGATGATCTCAGGACAGATAAAAGAGCTCAGATGCAACGCATCGAACAAGGAGGAGAGCTCTCTGATTTAATTCAGCAATACGAGGATAAAAGAGCTATTCTTCAAGAGAAGGTTGATGAACGGACAATTTATCAGGTGGCTTCTGAAATTATCAAACGTGTTTTAAAACATGCCAACGAAGATGCCAGTCCAAAACTTTTAGAATTTGCCGAGAGTATATTTAAAACTCTCACCCAGAAGAATTATATCCGAATTTATTTAAAAGATGGAGGGGTCGAACTTGTAAGAAACGATAAGGAAATCTTCAAGGCACACGAATTATCTACTGGGACCAAGGAACAGTTGTACCTGTCTTTGAAACTCGCGTTCTTGAAGATGATGACTGATCGCTTCTCCTTGCCGCTTTTGATTGATGATGGTTTTGTAAATTTTGACGAAAATAGAAAGAAAGAAGTGGTTCAGATCTTGCATCAATTCAGTGAAGATAATCAGATCATCTATTTCACTTTTGATGATACAGGAATTGAAACACTAAGAAGTGACCAAGTGACCATGTTATAATACCAGAGAAGGTAGGATGAGAGTATGGAAAAAAAATTATATGACTACGAAATAGATGAAAATGTCGATCTTTTTCTGCTCATAAAAAATGCAGATGAAAGAGTGGCTAAAAATAATAAGAAATTTATTGCTTTTACGTTTCAAGACAAAAGTGGACAGATGGACGCCATGTATTGGGATGCATCAGAAGAAGATATAGAAACTTTCCAGAGCGGTCGTGTGGTAAAGGTTAAAGGAAAAAGAGAGCTCTATCAAAACAGACCCCAATTAAAGATCTTTTCTATATATCTGGCAGAAGAAACCGAGCCAAGTGATCCTGAATTATATATAGAAACGGCACCACTTTCAAAAGAAGAAATGATGAAAGAGATAACGGAAACGTTGGAGTCCATAACGAACGCTAATATTCATGCCATTGTCCGTTATCTGTTAAACAAGCACCATAAAGAATACTTCATGGCGCCTGCTGCCAAGAGACTCCACCATGCTTATGCAGGAGGTCTCGCTTATCACACTATTTCTATGCTGCAATTGGCTAAGCTTATTGTAAAGCAATACGAGAGGGTGGACCCTTCTCTTCTTTACGGAGGTTTAATCCTACATGATCTAGGAAAGATCAAGGAGTTAAGTGGCCCCATAAGTACAGATTATACTTTAGAAGGAAACTTGGTTGGCCATATCGTAATCATCGCTGAAGAAATCGGCAAAGCTTGCCAAGAGCTTGACATTGATGAACAAGAGGAAGATGTTCTTCTGTTGAAACATATGGTTCTCTCTCACCACGGTCAGTTAGAATTTGGTTCTCCTGTTCGGCCGCGATTGTTAGAAGCGGAAATTCTATCTGCCATTGATGATTTGGATGCCTCTATCTTTATGGTAGAAGATGCCATTTCTCGGACTGAACCAGGGGAGTACACGGAACGTATTTTTGGATTGGAAAACCGTTCTTTTTATGTGCCTTCAGAAACCACCTCTGCTGAATTAAATGACCATTCAGAAGAATAGAAATAAGAATTAAAATAGCTAGAAGATGAGAACGCAGACTCTCATCTTCTAGCTATTTTGTTGAGAAAACAATAGATTAATATATTATTCTTCTTCTGTACCTTCATCAGAGTTTGCATCTTCTCCTGTATCAGTATCTGCTGTCTCTTCTTCCGGGTCAGCAGGGGCATCTGATTCTTCAACGTCCTCTTCAGAACTGTCAGAAGATGAGTCAGAACCTGGCATGAATGGAGCGATTGCACCTTGCAATTCGTCATCTTCTATAATGACATTTTCCGCATCCATTGCTTTACCGATAGATTCTTGTACAAAAGCAGAGTCTGCCATTAATTCGAGAAGGTAGAGTTCGCGCATATTTTCTTTCTCTTCTTCGAAAGTTCCTTTTTCAGGTGCTTCATCTAAGCGGATGATGTGATATCCAAATTGTGATTCGACAGGCTCTTCAGTGATTTCTCCTTCTTCCAGGGCAAGCGCAGCTTCTTCAAATTCTTCTACCATTTCACCTTTAGAAAAAGTCATTTGTCCATTATCTGGGACAGAAGCTGTGTCGACTGAGTGTTCCTGTACTAGCTCATCCCATGTAGCTTCATCATTCTGAAGTTTGGAAATGATATCTTGTGCAGTTTCTTCATCTTCAACTAAGATATGAGAGGCAGTTATCGGAGGTTCGTAGTTATCATAGTACTCTTTGAGATCTTCGTCTGTGACCTCAGCATTTTCAATCACCGCTTCTTGCATCAATAAATAGAGACGAACGGTGTCAGAATAAGACTCCATCGTCAAGCCTTGAGAAGCCAAAATACCTTCAAATTGCTCTTCTCCGCCGAGACGATCCTGCTCTGCTTGCAATTCTGCTTCGACATCTTCAGTGGAAACATTATCGCCATATCTTTTCTCGAGGACATCCTCAATCAACATCTGTTGTAAAACTTGAGATCCTACAGTTTCTTTCATTTCTTCATATAAATCACTTTGAGAGATTTGGCCAGCTGTAGAAGAAGCGACAGACGGATCGCTGCATCCTGCTAGAGCGACCGATGAAAACAGAGTTAAACCTAAAACTAATTTTTTCATTATCTCATTACCTTTCTCGTTTCCTAAATAAAATTGAACACCTCATAATATACCACATTTAACATATATTTAAAGACGAAGCTGAAAGTCATGAGCTAAACTTAAGCAAAAGTATTTAAAAATGCAAAAGGATTTTATTTCCATATAAAAAAGCAGTATGAAGAGAAAATTTCCTCCATACTGCTAGAGATTGCAAAAAAATTGAATTCATATGTGTTTTACTTCAAAATGATATTTATTACATATTTTTCTTTTCAAAGTCTTCCACTGTGTCTTGCATTTTTTCAGAATAATCTTCAATACGGCGGACGCGAGGTTCTATATCTTGTTGGTAAGTCTTGACGGTGTCGCCCACTTCATCCGCGAATTGATTGGCGAGAGGGATTGCCTCAGAACGAAGATTTTCGATAACTGTTGTTAAACGTTTGAAATCATGTTCTACAACTTCAGCATCTCTTTTTACATCTTCAGAATAAGCTTTCATAAAACGACGGTTTCCTTCACCACTTCGCGGTGTTGTTAACAATCCGGCGATAGCACCCCCAGCAAGACCAGCAGCTACTCCTAAAGTAAACTTTTTAAATGTGTTCATATGCTTCACTCCTCCACCTTTTCTTTAATGTTTTCTGAGAGTTTGTCTAGTTCTTCGTCTGAATATTTTTCTGAATGGTTGCCAAATTTCATAGAAAAATCATCCTCTGAACTGTAGCGAGGAATGAGATGGATATGACTGTGGAAAACAGTTTGGTAAGCTACTTCACCGTTATTCATCACAACATTCAGACCTTCAATATCAGGATCAAATGAAGTGAGAGCACGGCTTAATTTTGGAAGACGTGTAAAGACATCTTGGGCTAAACTTTCATCATATTCCATAATATTCTCAACATGTTCTCGAGGAACAACGAGTGTGTGTCCTGGAGTGGTTTGAGAAGTATCCAAAAAAGCCACAATTTTTTCGTCTTCATAGACGATA
>JBHWPB010000048.1:0-5188 GCA_043424675.1 Carnobacteriaceae bacterium
CAAAATATATTATTTTATATTTTATTCAAAGACTGCTTCTGCTGGAATTTTTTCTCCTTTTTGTTCTTCGGCTTTTTCAAAATCACCAGCCACTTTATAGAAGTATAATCCAATCAAGATGTCTAATATTCCTGTAATGAAGATGAGATTCCACCCGATATAAACTTGGATAGCTCCTGCAATAAATACACCGAGCAAGTACCAAAATAAATTCAGCGCTTGATAAGCCCATTGGGATCCTGGCGTTTTATCCCCATGGAATAAAGCTCCCACATACCGACTTAGCATAGTGAGTGGACCTGTAATAATATTTGTTCTGATAATTTCTCCATCATAATAGACATTAATACCGTTCTGGATACCTAAAGTAAAGGCAAAAAAGGTTACAACATAGATATCGGCCGGATCTATATATGCGAGAACAAAATAAGCAATCCCCATTATAATAGGGATAAGGGCTGACCTTTTAGTGGGGGTAAATTTCTTCTGCGTATAGACGATTCCCGATACAACCCCTCCTAAAAAGAAAGCGATGATGACCCAAACGACTGTCACCCAAGCTTCTCTATTTCCATTCAGTATATGTAATATAGCATTAGACATGTGACCATTATAAGTGGCGACTCCGAGAACAAACAGATAAACAGTAACTGTATCTTTGAATCCCGCTAAAAATCTCAAGCTGTATAAAATACCGCCCATATCGTTACGTAATTTAGAATACATTTTTATACTCCTCTTTTATTTAATATTTAACTTTTTTCTAAAGCGAGTGACTCTTGATCCTAATATATTTTCTGCTAACTTAGTTTTTAGGATAAGGTAACC
Organism: Carnobacteriaceae bacterium; assembly: GCA_043424675.1. Classification (GTDB taxonomy): domain Bacteria; phylum Bacillota; class Bacilli; order Lactobacillales; family Carnobacteriaceae_A; genus JBHWPB01. Next base: position 829 of record JBHWPB010000048.1, read on the forward strand.
ATAAATAAGAATCCCAAAGAAAGCGACAAGTCCTACAAGTATCACAGAAAACAAGCGGCTTTGATCTGGGAAAATCTGCATGAGCAGGTTTCTCGATAAAAGCACAAGGATTGCCATCACTCCAGCGAGTAGAGTGATGAGTAACACTCTTTTCAGCAAAAAATTGATGTCATAATCATAATATTTTTTCATCTGGTAGAACAATAAGAAAGATATCACGATAAAACCAATAATAGAGGTTGTAATCATACCGTATACTCCGAGTAAGTCGATCGCTGGATATTGCAGGACCAGCTTAACTACTAATCCAATAACAATCGCCCAAAGCATCGGTCGAGTAGGTGTCGTAGTCTTCAAGATATTCGCAAGTAAAATAAAAAGAGCACCGATCAAAGCAAATAGAGCTGATACTTGTGTCAAACTTCCTCCAAGAGCGGTAAACTCATTCCACCCATAAAATATGGCATAAAGATGCTCCCCTAAGACTCCCATTCCAAAAGTTGCTGGAATCATCACCAGCAAAAGGAGCTGAATGGAGTTCACAAACTGTCTTTCAATCTCTTTATGGTCTCCTTTTGTTACTAAATCACTCAGTAAAGGAATGGATGTTGAGGCCATTGATGTTCCAATAGACACCAAAATAACAACGATTTTTATGGTGTTCGCATTAGATATTCCATACAATATCTGAATATCTTCAGCAGAATAATTTGATGTCATTTCCATAATCGGTTCAAATGTAAATTGATCGATGAATTGAGAAACAGTCAAAGCAGTTGATATAAAGATAAACGGAATCGCTGTGATTATGATGCTTTTCATGAGCTCCGTTGTCGATATTTCAACTTCGTTAAGACTTTCTGATGGCTCACGATCCAATATCGTCCCACTGGTTTTCATCTTCCACATTAAATAGATTAAAGAGAAGAAGGCACCAATAAAGGCTGCGAAAGTTGATAATGAGACAGCCAATAACGGGCTGCCATTAAACACTTGCCGCACAAGATAAACACTGGCCAACATAAAGATGACTCTGGCAAACTGCTCGATGATTTGAGAGAGAGCAGAAGGTGCCATATTGTTGTGTCCCTGGAAAAAACCTCTTGTCACACTCATCACTGGAATAATCAGTAATGCTGGAACTAAAGATCTGATCACCACTACCCCATCATAAGTGGAAGCGGTCGGACTTTGTTCTGCAAAAACAGGAGCTAAGACATACATCAAGACCCCAAATACAAGGCCTGAAAGCAACATAAGCTGCAGAGCTCTTTTATAAATAGCTTTTCCTGTCTCATATTCTTGCCGCGCATTATAATGCGAAATTTGTGAAGATATAGCGGATGGAATACCAGCGGTTGAGAGGTTCACAAAGAAACCATAGGGTGTATAAGCGACTTGAAATAATGCATTCGCTGCGTTTGCAACTTCTGGTGTTCCCATCCATTCCATCCAGAGAATGATATAGAGTGCTCCCATCAACCGAGAAGCAAGACTGCCAAAAGTCATCCACGCAGAACCTTTAATGAGATTGCCTGTATGATCAAAACTAGATTCATTATCACTTTTCTGTGATTTTGTACAGCTATTTTCCTTAGACATACTTACCTTACCTAACTTTATATAATATTTTATTATTCTCCACCGACAATTCTATCTCTTATCATCGGATAAGACAAACAAAAATGCAGGTTTTCAAATTATTTTGTGACAATATTGACGATCTTTTCAGGAACAACAATAATACGAGCAATTTCTTGGTCGGAAATTAATTCTTGGATGCGGTCATTCTCTAAAGCTTTCTTTTCTAAGTCCTCTTTAAAAATCCCTGAAGGAACTTGAGCTTTTGCTCTCACCTTGCCGTCTACTTGGAAAACAACTTCAATCTCATCTTCAACCAGATATTCTTCATCGTAAGTTGGCCATGTAACCTTTTCGATAGAGTCTTCCGAACCTGTCAGACGCACCCATAATTCTTCACCAAGGTGAGGCGCAATAGGGTGTAGCATACGGACAAAACCTTTCATATAGTCGTAAGGCAGTGTCTCTTGTTTGTTTGCTTCGTTTACAAAGATCATCAGTTGTGAAATAGCAGTGTTAAAGTGTAAAGTTTCAAGATCATCTGTTACTTTCTTCACGGTCTGATTATAAACAACATCCAGTGTCCCATCATTATAGGTTGTAATTCGATCTCTGAGTTCGCCTTCTTCATCGATCAATAGTCGCCATACTCTATCCAAGAAACGCCGTGACCCATCAAGACCTTCCTCACTCCACGCTACTTCAGAATCAAGAGGCCCCATGAACATTTCGTAGAGACGCAAGGTATCTGCTCCGTATTCTTCTACCACATCATCAGGGTTTACAACATTTCCTTTTGATTTAGACATTTTTTCATTGTTCTCCCCTAAAATCATGCCTTGATTATATAATTTTTGGAAAGGTTCCTTTGTTTTCACAACGCCTAAATCATATAAGAATTTATGCCAGAAACGTGCATAGAGAAGGTGAAGCACAGCATGTTCTGCTCCTCCCACGTATAAATCAACATTCCCCCAATAGTCTAACGCTTCCTCACTTGCCAGTTCCTCATTGTTGTGTGGATCTGTGAAGCGTAAGAAGTACCAAGAACTCCCGGCCCATTGCGGCATAGTGTTCGTATCTCTGCGCCCCTTCATTCCTGTCTCTGGATCTGTTACATTTACCCAATCGTCAAGATTTGCAAGCGGAGATTCTCCTGTTCCGCTTGGTTCAACCTTATCTGTTTTTGGTAAGAGCAACGGAAGCTCCTCTTCAGGTACAGTCGTTTTTGTACCATCTTCCCAATGGATGACAGGAATAGGTTCTCCCCAGTAACGCTGTCTAGCAAACAGCCAATCTCTGAGGCGGTAAGTAGTTTTAGCTTCTCCTTTACCTTCCTCTTCCAGCCACTCAACCATTTTTTCATTCGCTTCTTCAATATTTAGACCATCGAGGAAATCAGAATTAACGTGCGGTCCATCTTCTATGTAAGCTTCTTTTTCAAGATCCCCGCCTTCCACTACTTCTATAATTTCTAAATCATATTTCTGTGCGAATTCATAGTCTCTTTGGTCGTGGCCCGGCACAGCCATGACAACTCCCGAACCGTATGAACTTAGGACGTAATCCCCCACCCAGATTGGAATTTCTTTACCATTCACTGGATTGATAGCATATCTCCCAGTAAATACTCCTGTTTTCTCTTTCGCGAGATCTGTTCGTTCTAATTCAGATTTTTGACTTACTTCTTCAACGTAAGCAGATACTGCTTCACTCTGTTCTTCTGTAGTCAATTCTTCCACAATATCTAGTTCTGGAGACATGACCACATAAGTCATACCAAACAGAGTATCAGCGCGAGTTGTGAAAACTTCTAGTTCTCTACCGCTGTCTTTAACAGGAACTTGAACGCTTGTTCCTTCAGATTTCCCAATCCAATTTCGCTGCATTTCTTTAACACTTTCTGGCCAATCAACTTCGTCTAGATCTTCAAGTAAACGCTCAGCATACTCTGTGATTTTGAGCATCCACTGTTTCATAGGGCGTCTATAAACAGGATGACCGCCACGCTCACTCTTTCCATCGATAACCTCTTCGTTAGCAAGCACCGTACCTAATGCAGGACACCAATTCACCGAAACTTCTTCTTCGTAAGCTAAACCTTTTTCAAAAAGTTTGACGAAAATCCATTGTGTCCATTTGTAAAAGTCAGGGTCTGTAGTTGAAAACTCACGACTCCAATCATAAGAAAAGCCTAAAGATTTCATCTGAGACTTGAAGTTTTCAATGTTAGCTTTTGTATATTCTTCGGGATCGTTTCCTGTATCTAAAGCATATTGCTCGGCAGGCAGCCCAAAAGCGTCCCATCCCATAGGATGCAAGACATTGTAACCCTGGGCACGCTTGTAACGAGCCACAATATCTGTTGCGGTATAACCTTTAGGGTGACCGACATGGAGGCCTTCGCCGGAAGGATATGGAAACATATCTAAGACATAATATTTTTCTTTATCGCTTTTATCTTCAGTCTTAAAAGTTTGATTTGTTTCCCAATAGTGCTGCCATTTTTTTTCTAATACTTCATGGTTGTAAGCCATTCTATCACTGCTCCTATAATTTTTTATTAAAAAAACCCTATGGACACATTGCTAGTATATATGTCCACAGGGCGCTTTAACGCGGTACCACCTATGTTTTTGCATTAATGCAACTTTAGAATCGTTAACGAGATTAATCGACTTATCTTTTCAAATAAGTAACTTAAAGATGAGTTCAGTTGCCTTTCCTTGCATTCTCACCATCCATGCAATCTCTTAAGAGAAAGGTTTTCCTACAGTAG
>JBHWPB010000049.1:0-2535 GCA_043424675.1 Carnobacteriaceae bacterium
TGACTTTGGACAGTTAGCGCTCTATCAAAAATGTGGTTTTAGAATCGTCGCTCTTGATCGCGACTTTTTTGTCAGAAGTTATTCAGAAAGTATTTATGAAAAGGAGATTCAGTGCCGAGAGATGATTCGCTTAGCCCAAGAATTATGATTTTATTTGAAGCCACTGAACTAATCGAGTAGGAGACTAGCCATTAATTGACTAGTCGACCTCTCACACCACCGTACGTACGGTTCACGTATACGGCGGTTCAATACTTTAACTTATTTCTCAAGGATTTCAACGAAATCCTTGAGTTGCCATTGTTCAAACCTGTCTTTGGTAAAAATTGTGTGAAGCAACATAGTCTTAGATAGCCGCCAGTAAGACTTGCGACTGTTCGCATAAGCCATTGCTTCGTCGTGTGTAGCACCTCTACCTTTAAGTTGACGGTATTTAGTTTTCACTTTCTTCCATCTTTTCCATATGAGTTGGCGCAGTCTCCTTCGGAGTCGAGCCATCTGTTCTTTAAGAAAAGATTTGAGTGAACTTTCTTTATAATAATTAATCCATCCTTGTGAGTATTGATTAATTTCTTTGACAATATCTTCAAAAGTTCCCGGTCTTTTACGACTTGTCAACCTTGTCAGATTTCTTTTAAATTTATCTTTCGCCGACCAAGTAGGTCGGCTTTTTACTTTCCCGCATGTTTCCACATCCGGTAACTGAGAAATTCAAGTTTATGTGCTTTTGTAATTTGGCTTTTCTCTTGATTAACTACTAATCGTAATTTATTCTCAAGATATTCTGTTATACTCGATTTCACTCTTTCAGCTGCACGTGTTGTCTTCACGAAAATGACAAAGTCATCTGCATAACGTACGAATTTGTGTCCTCTTTTCTCAAGTTCTTTATCGAGTTGGTCAAGATAGACATTCGCTAAAAGCGGCGATAACGGGCCTCCTTGCGGAGCGCCTTCTTCATGCTTGGACAAAATAAAACCGTCCATCACTCCGGCATTCAAGAAATTCCAAATTAATTGTAAAATATTCTTGTCATCAATATACCATTTCATTCGATGCATTAACTTTTGATGGTTGATTGTATCGAAGTAACTTTTCAAATCACAATCTACCACAACCGTATAACCTTCCTCATAATATTCTCCTGCCTGGGCTATGGCTTGCTGGCAACTTCTGCCTGGACGAAATCCATAGCTTTGGTCAGAAAAATGTTTGTCAATGAGGGGGTTAATGATTTGTAATATCATTTTCTGGACCACTCGGTCCCGTGCGACTGGGATACCTAGTTCGCGCTTAGAACCATCACTTTTCGGAATGTAGACTCGTTTAACAGGTTGAGGGGTATACGTACCATTCTTTAATTTCTTTATGAAGGCACGTCTATATTTAAGAATATGTTGTTCCACCTCAAACACCGTCATATCATCTACTCCAGGTGCTCCTTTATTCTCTACTACTTTATCAATTGCCTGTTTAATATTTCCAGGCGAGACAAGTTTCTCGGTTAATCTTAAGTTTCCCTGTTTCATTAGTTTGTTGTACCTCTACCTACACACTTCACGTATTTTGTTTCAGCTTCCAGCTTATTCCGCAACGGTTTTAGTTCCCATTGGTTTCCCAATGAGATTGGCTGTGTTTTTGGTAAAGGTTCCACCTCCTTAATTAATTCAAAGATTGTATTGTTCTGCCCTTCATACTTCCGTACTACTATGGCGTCGGCTGACTTCTGCCTATTCGTTGTTACTACGATTACTCGCTAGACAGATATCCCTGGGTAAGTTATGTCACTTTCTCTCCATCTAACTGCTACATTTACTGATTGAATTTCGGTACAGTATAGGACTTTACTTTGTTTTGCAAGCTCATCCTATTCAACCAGCCTTTCTTTATGTAGTTCCTATCCGTCAGTCCGGAGATTTGCTTTAAGCTTCCTTCAGATTCCGCCTCGCGGCGGACATCCTTGCCCTCAGCTAACAGTTCCTACTGCCAAGTCTGTCGTGGACTTTCACCACTAAGTTACATAACATGCCAGGCGCACAAAACCGTCAATGAAGAGCTTTTTCTCTTCATTGACGGTTAATGATCTATTTTATCAACATCTATTATCTAGCTTGAACATTTCCTCTGTTGCGCGAATGATTTGTATTTCTATCCCTTTTGTTTCTATTTCTGCATCTTCTGCCTGAATGTTCAACTTGATTTGTTAAAATTACTCGATTTTCTTGAAGAAATTCGTCTTTTCTTTCTTCTGAAGTTTGATTTATTCGAATTTTTCTTCTTAGCCTTTTCCGATAATGGAGACGGATTATCTACACTCTCAGAAATTGTTTTATCGACTAATTTTTGTCCGGCTTGAAATTCATTAAATGAACCTCAAAAACCATTGACTATATAGAATCATTTTTTTTATTTATTCACTACAAAAATTGCATAATAATCACTGGAAAAAGCATCGCAGGTACATAGTTCATAATTTTTAATTCCGTAATTTCGAGTAAATTTAGACCTAAACCAATTAATAACAGCGACCCACTC
>JBHWPB010000050.1:0-8933 GCA_043424675.1 Carnobacteriaceae bacterium
TACAGGGTAATCGCTTGACCAGGCATATTATTACGTCCCGTTCGACCGACTCTATGAATAAAAAATTCTAATTCGTCTGGAATTTCTGCATTGATGACATGTGAAACCCCTTCAATATCAATTCCGCGGGCAGCTATATCTGTCGCAACAACGAATTGATAATCCAATTGCTTGATCCGGCGTATTTCACGGTTTCTCTCTCGCGAAGTGAGTTCTCCATGTAATTTGCCGACATTTAACCCCTTGTCATCGAGATAGTCATAAATTTCATCAACTGCTTCAATAGTATTAGCAAATATGAGCGCAAAGTAAGGATAACCGATCGTAACAAGCTGATAAATTAATTCTTTCCGGTCGCGTCCCCGAACAGCTAACAAGCCATTATCGATAACTGGAGATAATAAGTCATCGTAGTCAGATTCAATGAATTTAGGATGATCCATATATTTCTTCAAGAATGGTTGGATTTTTTCAGGAATTGTCGCCGAAAATACAAGCATCTGCAACTGATTCGGCATGGTAGAGGCGATACGATCAACTTGAGGAAGGAATCCCATATCAAGTGTCATATCTCCTTCATCTACCACAAAAACCTGAGTCGTATAAGTTTTCAGTGCACGACTTTCAATTAAATCTAACAAACGTCCAGGTGTACCAATAGCAATATGAGGCTGATTGTTCTCTAGTTTTTCAAACTGTCGTTTTTTATCTGTTCCGCCCACATACTTCTTAATTCTGATATTAACTGGTGCCTCTTCTATGAGCTGCAGTGCCATATCGTATATCTGCGTTGCCAGCTCCCGGCTTGGAGCTGTGATAACTGCTTGTACTTTCTCAGACTCTGGGTTTATTTTATTTAATATAGGCAGCAGAAAAGCATGGGTCTTCCCCGTCCCAGTCTGAGACTGAACCACTAAATCAGAGGCTTTTTGTACCTGGGGAATAACTTTTTCCTGTATCGTTGTGGGTTCTTCAAAACCCTTTCTTTTTAGTGCTTCTAGTAAATATTCTTGTAAATTAAATTGATTAAAGGTAGACATAGCGTCCTCCATTCGTTCTTATTTTTCCATTCTCTCTTCGACGTAGTCTGCAATCCCTTCTGCTTTTTCACCGTCTCTAGTAATCACGACTAAAGTGTCATAACCAGCGATTGTTGCGACGATATCAGGGAAATATAACTGATCAAATAAAGCTGCCAAGACATCCGCATTTCCTGGTAAAGTATTAACAATCGTTAAAAATTCCACCACGGTCACTTTCTGTACAGTATCTCCGATCGTCTGGTCTAAACGATACTGTGAAGATTGATTTGTCTGATACAGAGTGTAAATCGTTTTATCTTTTCCTACAGGTGTCTTCACGAGGTTTAATTCCTTAATATCTCTTGATATCGTAGCCTGAGTTGCTTTTACTCCTTCATCTTCCAAATATTTAATAAGCTCCTCTTGTGTGGATATATCGTGATCTAAGACGAGCTGTTTTATTAACAATTGGCGTTCATCTTTACGCATAAATATACCTCCTATAATCCATATTTTTATTTATTTTACCATTGATTCGCAAATTTTACTATAATGTACAGATAAATAATGAATAATTCCTCATTCTATTATTATTATTATTGACATATTGATTCTACAATGAAAATGCTCCTATGCATCCAATTTAACATTAGAATCATTGATTTATTCCTCTTCTTTTGTTATTCTCATGTTAAAATAGAGGAAGATTTAAAGATCATACACGATTAGCCAAGGGTGAGTGATTACTCTTGGCCTTTCCTATGAAATAAAATTAAAAACAGGAGGAAGAATATGAATTTTGAACAAACTGTGGCACGTGCGCTGCACCCTTATCTTGAAGAACATTTATCGCTCGAAGAGATCGAGCAGCTTTTAGAAAAACCAAAGTCTCAAGAACACGGTGATGTCGCATTCCCCACTTTTCAACTTGCGAAAATATATAAAAAATCTCCGCAAGAAATTGCACAAAACCTAGAAGACCAAATTGAGGATTCTCATATTGGAAAAATTGAGAGTGTAGGACCTTACCTTAACTTTTTCTTAAAACGCGAACTTTTTTACTATACTATTGTCAATAAAGTTATGCAAGAAAAAGAAGCATTCGGAAATGAAAACATTGGAGAAGATCAATCCGTTCCCATCGATATGTCTTCTCCTAACATCGCCAAACCTATGTCCATGGGGCACCTCCGAAGTACTGTTATCGGGAATGCTCTCGCTAATATCTATGAAAAAATGGGATTTGACCCTATCCGCATCAACCACCTGGGGGATTGGGGAACACAATTCGGCAAACTCATTACTGCTTATAAGAAGTGGGGAGATGAAGAAACGGTCAGAGAGAATCCTATCACTGAACTGAACAGACTTTATGTTCACTTCCACGATATTGCCGATGAAGAACCTGAATTGGAAGATGAAGCTCGGAAATGGTTCCGTCGTCTTGAAAATGGAGATGAAGAAGCTTATGAGTTATGGAAATGGTTTAGAGATGAATCATTGCAAGCTTTTAACGAGGTGTACGAACGTCTTCATATTTCCTTTGATTCTTATAAAGGGGAAGCTTTCTACAATGATAAAATGGGGGAAATCGTTGACCTGCTCGATGAGAAAGGTATCCTTGTTGAAGATGAAGGTGCGATGGTTGTTCCTCTTGAAGAATACGAGTTGAACCCTGCTCTCATTCAAAAGCAAGATGGAGCAACCCTCTATATGACACGCGACTTAGCTGCAGCACTCTACAGAAAACGTGAATATGACTTTGCTGTGTCTCTCTATGTTGTGGGTCAAGACCAGAAATATCATTTCCGCCAATTAAAAGCTGTTCTTGATAAAATGGATTACGATTGGGCTGAAGATATTTACCATATTTCCTTTGGTCTTATCTCAGTTGATGGCGAGAAAATGTCTACTCGTTCCGGTCGTGTCGTTCTTTTAGAAGATGTTTTAGATGAAGCTGTCACAAAAGCTTACCAGCAAATCGATGAGAAAAACCCTGCTTTAGAAAATAAACAGCGAGTAGCTGAAAAAGTCGGGATTGGCGCCGTCATCTTCAATGACTTGCACAATGACCGCCAGAATGATTTCGACTTTAACTTGGATGCTATCGTGCAATTTGAAGGTGAAACAGGCCCCTACGTCCAATACAGTCGCGCGCGTGCCATGAGTATCCTTGAAAAAGCAGAAAAACAAGGTATGACTATCAGCTTTGATGAGGGTGACAGTCTATCGGATAACTACAGTTGGTCACTTCTACAAGATATTGAAGAATTCTCGCATGTTCTGGAACGTGCTCTCGCTAATAATGAACCTTCAATTATTGCGCGTCATGTTATGAAGTTGGCGACTGATTTCAATAAGTTTTATGCTAATATTCGTGTTCTAGAAGAACACCCAGAACGTGCTCAGCGATTAGCCTTAGTAGAAGCAGTCACTATTCTTATCAAAGAAGAATTACGTATTCTAGGAGTAGCAGCGCCGGATGAAATGTAAAAACGGAGTGTGTGTCAGAAGTATTCTGCTTGGTAACCTTGAAGTTCAACAAGCGTCAAAGCTGCTCTGAAAAGAAAAGCTTGGGAAATGCAAGAGACGCATCTTCAGTGTCCTTTGCTGAAATCATTCCCCGGTTAAATCTGAGGAGTACACTTAAAGAAATTTCATGACAACAGTCTCGATATACAAAAAGCAGCCGCAAGATTAAGATACTTGCAGCTGCTTTTTTCATTCCTTATATTATTTAACTTATAAACTCTTCTTGCAGTACCTCAGTCAGGCGTTTCAAAGCAGACGCCAGAATGTCTCGAGGTAAAGCAACATTAAGCCGAATAAAACCTTCCCCTTCTTTTCCAAAAAAGTCACCAGGAGTCGCAAAAAATTCAGCTTTTTCAGCTAGAAGCTGATGAAAGTCAGCCTCATCTTCTACACCCAGATCTCTAAAATCTAGCCATTGAACATAAGTCGCTTCAGGCAAGTGAGTTTTTATCTCTGGAAATTCTTCCTCGAAATGTCTGACCACCAGCTTTTGGTTGTCGCGCACGACCTCTTTCATCTCCTCTAACCAGTCTGAAGCTTCGGTATAAGCGATCTCCGTAGCGAGTAACCCCAGCAAGTTTGTCCCACTATAGTGAAGCTGGTCTACTTTTTCTTGGAAAGTGTTTCTCAAATTGGAATCAGGAATAATAATATTGGAAATCTGCATGGCTGCGAGATTAAAACCTTTAGATGCTGAGGTACAGACAAGTGTACGCTCTGCTATGTCAGAATTGACATTTGCTAATACTCTATGTTCATAAGGTTCAAAGACAATGTCATTCCATATTTCATCTGAGACAACGATAAGATCATGTGCCACACATATCTTTGCGATTTTTTCTAGCTCTTCTTCTGTCCATACACGGCCAACAGGATTATGCGGACTACAGAAAAGTAAGATTTTATTATTGGAATCAGCAGCAGCTTCTTCAAAAGCGGCAAAATCTATCGTATAGTGTCCTCTTTTATCTTCTAATAAAGGGATATTGATTTTTTTTCGCTTGTTTTCTTCTGTAGCTTGAAAGAACGGCCCATAGACAGGGCTGAAAAAAATAATGCCCTCCCCTGGCTCGCTAAAAGCTAAAATAGCTGCATTTATGGCTGCTACTACTCCCGGAGTAGTAACGATCCAATCTTCTTCAATCTCCCACTGGTGCTCTTCTTTCTGCCATTTGACAACAGTATTCAAGTAAGATGGTGTGGGTTGTGAGTAACCTAAGACCACTGAATCTAATTTTTCCTTCAAGCCGTTTACGATTTCTGGAGCATTTTTGAACTCCATATCTGCTACAGAAAGAGGCATCGTCTCTTCTCCTGCTTCTGGATTCCTTTCATACATCGCTAACCACTTGCTTGAACCAGTATCCTTTCGGTTTATCGCACTCTGAAAATCATATTTCATCCTTCTACTCTCCTTTATCTCTCAGCTGATACCTCTTCATAATAGCGGTAATAGGAAGAAATTGACAAAGAAAGCCAACTCGCTCCCGCAAAGAAGCCACCGATGACATCAGAAAAGTAATGTACTCCTAGATAAACACGGCTGAAGCCTATGAGAAAAATTAGTATAAAGAACCCCATAAGCATAATATTCTGGACCCTTTGTTTTTCGATAACATGGAAAGATAAAATAAAGGCAATGCCACCAAACATTATCATAGACCCCATCGCATGACCACTTGGGAAGGAAAATCCATCTTGGACTATTAAATGATAATGAGCGTCTGGGCGCAGACGTTGAAAGATAGTTTTCAATGCCCCATTAAGAAAAAAAGATCCCAGCAAAGCAGTTAGACCATACCATAATGGCGTGAATTTTAATTTTAATAAAACCCTCGTAAACAACATAAAACCGGTAACGATAGCCATTTGAGACCAAGCGTTTCCTATAAAAGTGATAGCACGCATGACATCACTTAGTCCGTCATTCCTCAGCTTAAAAATAAAAGATGAAACCGTGTTGTCAATCTGTTGTAAGACATCTCCTGCCAGAACATGAAAGAGAATAATGAGTAAAAAAGGAAGAGACAGTAAAACAGCAACTTTTAGATAGGATCTGCTGTAATCTAGATATTTATTTTCCATTTTTATCTCTCGAATCTAATTTGTCATTTTCATAGTGATGGGTGTAATCCATAGAAGGGAAATTCTGTTGTCGCAGCGCTTCATAAATAATAATTGCCGCTGTATTGGATAAATTCAATGACCGGACATGCATATCGTCCATTGGGATACGCAAGCACTTCTCTTCATTTTCCTGCATAAAATCTTCCGGTAATCCGCTTGTCTCCCGTCCAAACATAAAATAAAGATCTTCTCCATCAACCGAACTCGTTAAATCTGCATCAGAATAAACCTGATTTGCAAATTTAGTTATCAAAAATAATTTATGGTCTCCCATTGTCTCTAAAAAATCTGGTAAGCTGTCATGGGTATAGATATCAAGATCATTCCAATAATCTAGTCCCGCTCTTTTGAGATGTTTATCATCTGTTTTGAATCCTAGGGGTTTAATGAGATGCAAAACAGTGTCTGTCCCTGCACACGTGCGCGCAATGTTTCCTGTATTCGCTGGGATTTCTGGTTGGTATAGAACAATATGATTCGTCATTTTCCTTCTCCTTTTAGACAAAAATAAAACGTATTCTCTCGGTGTAATCACGGCGAGAAAATACGTTGTTGGGTTCCTTGAAATTCACTAGTTTTTATCAATTTCCTAACAAGCTTGATAAAAGCTAACGACTCAAACGAGAACACCTTTTTAACCTAACACATCTTTATTGATAATGCAAAGGCAATAACAAAACACTAGGAAAAATGAGAAAATTTTCATAATTTATACTTTTTTATCTTCTTGTGGTTCTATTTTCACTTCTACTACTTCTGCATCTAGATCTCTTCTGCGGCCATCATATTCTTCTTGTACATCTACGTGTATACGAGAGGGTTTCCCCGTTTGACTGCCCTTAGTTTCAGACAACTTCTTTTGAAGGGCATCAAGTTGTACTTCAAGTTCACTTAAAGTTTTATAAGATACTTTTTGTGCTCTCTGCTTCAATTGTTTTTGTGTCTTTTCACCTTTCTGTGGAGCTAAGAACAGCGATGCAACATAGCCGACACCTGCTCCTACAAGGCCCCCGATAAAGAATGCATTTGGCGGTTTTGGCATACCTGTTGGTTTCTTCGATTTCATATTAAACATATAAAAGCCTCCCTCGTTTCTCTTATACTTCACTACAAGTTATTTTTATTTTATTACATTAACTATAAAAACAACTTACCTCTTATAAGTTTACTATAACATTTTTTGGAAGGGGATGAAGGGTAATAGCACTCACGCTTCCGGTCTAATTGTCTTCAAAACTTTTAATGTAAACACCCGACCATGCTTCTCAGCACAGAGGGATATTTCAGATAGCACAAATCAATCTTTCAGCTGTTTGACATCCATTTTATTTTTAATATCCCAATAGATCTCCGTTAAAGAATCTGACATAAATACCCCTAAGGCGATAGCCCCTGCAATGCTTATCGTTTCAAATAAGAAAGTGACCGCTAATGAATAGTTGCCTTCAATGTAGTGAAAAGCCATTTGATAAATCGAAGAACCAGGGACATAGAGATAGAAGGTAGGAATGTAAAACATAGTCACGGGTGCTTTCAACTTTCTTGCAAACACCTGTGATAAAAGAGAGGCAAATAAACAAGCAAAAAAGTAAGCAGTTACTATAGAGAGATCCATATTATTTTGCAAGAAGAGATTAAAGGCATAGCTCAACACCCCAATTATTCCTGTTTTAACTACTAAATGTCTTGGTGCCTCAATAGTGTACCCTGCCGCAATGGTCGCAATAGCTGCTCCGAAGAGTTGTGTCATAACCCCCATGTAACCACCTCATTAAAGATAAAGAGTCCTAAAGCCACTCCTAAGCCCAAACTGACAGCGACAACGACTGCATCTGCGATCCGCGCCACTCCTGATACATAATCTCCTTTTAGGGTGTCTCTTACTCCGTTAGTAAAAGCTGTACCAGGATAGAGCGGCATAAAAGCAGCGATAGTAATGATTTGATGAGAAGCATTTGTATAAGGAGATAAATAGACGACAGACAATATAAAAAAAGAGGTAACAAAGGTAGAGAGCATGGAGTGTATAAAGCCATTTATCTTCATGTAACGATCAATTCTTCGAGTCAACACAAGCACAATTCCCGCAAAAGCTGAAATAATAACTTCCGTCCAGTTTCCTCCTAATAGTATAGTAAAGCCCATCACCATGACCGCTATCGCAATATCTTTTTTTATAGGAGGGTATTCACCTTCATCCACTCTAAGCAATTTTTCGTATGCTTCATCTATTGTAATTTCTTCATTGACAATCTGGCGCGAAATATTATTTACCTTATATATCTTGCTTAAATGGTTTCCTCGGTTAGTAATTCTACGCACGAGAGTGATGGTTTCCACATCTTCCGATACATCATCTAAAGTCAAGAATAAACCTGTTGTGGTTGATATAACTTCAGTGTTAGATAAACCACTTGTATTTAAGATATAGCGAACAGTCTGTTCTACACGGTAACTCTCCGCATGAGATTCCAGCATAATTTGACCCGCCAAAGCCGCTACGTTTGCAATTTTTTTATATTCTTTATTCACATAAACCACCTCATCCAACGCTTTAAGTCAATTCTATTTTACAAACAAATAACCTACATCTTGTAAAAGAACACCTTGTATTCTAGCACAGTTTATGGAAATTAAAATAGATAATGAGTAATTTTTCTCTAAAATAAAAAACACTCTCTTCTTTTTCAAGAAGAAAGTGCTCTGCACAAATATTACTGGGCTACCAGGATTCGAACCTGGGAGATGACGGTACCAAAAACCGTTGCCTTACCGCTTGGCTATAGCCCAAAATTAAGATTAAGGGCAACCAACAAAAATAAAATTCGCTCTCAATAAAAAAGCGTAATTCATAGACATTACACTGGGCTACCAGGATTCGAACCTGGGGGATGACGGTACCAAAAACCGTTGCCTTACCGCTTGGCTATAGCCCAAAATTAAATTTAAGGGCGGCTGATGGGAATCGAACCCACGAGTGTCGGAACCACAATCCGATGCGTTAACCACTTCGCCACAACCGCCATCTCAATAAAACAGGGGTAGCAGGATTCGAACCCACAGCAATGGTTTTGGAGACCACTGTTTTGCCATTAAACTATACCCCTAGGAAAATGGAGGGGGAGAGATTCGAACTCCCGAACTCGAACGAGGGCGGATTTACAGTCCGCTGCGTTTAGCCACTTCGCTACCCCTCCATATATGGCGCAAGACAGAATCGAACTGCCGACACCGTGAGCTTCAATCACGTGC
>JBHWPB010000051.1:0-38742 GCA_043424675.1 Carnobacteriaceae bacterium
AACACTATATTTATTACTACAATAATAAACGCATTAAAACAAAATTGAGTGGCTTATCTCCGGTAGCGTACCGAAAACAAGACACTCAATTAGCAGCTTAATATTTAATTACATAAACTCCAACTTTTGGGGTTCACTACATAGACTATCGGAAGCAAGTCTTTTTTATTTTTCTTATCGACACTAAGTTCGCTATACTTAAAGAAGAATTATGGGAGGTATAGGAATGAATGCAGAAATTATAGTAATTGGCAGTGAAATTTTACTAGGCCAGATTATCGATACTAATAGCGCTTATTTATCTAAAGAATTTGCTCAAGCGGGGATTCATGTATATCATCATCAGACCATTGGTGATAACCCCGAGCGTATGAGTGCTGCGATAGAAGATGCGGCTGAAAGAGCAGATATCATTGTCTTAGCAGGCGGTTTAGGACCGACTAAAGATGATATCACCAAAAATATATTGGCAGATTATCTCGATAAAGAGATGGTGATCCACGACGAAACAAAAGATAAGATGATGGGAAATTGGCAGAACTCAGCTGTCTCGATGCCAGAATCTAACAAGAGAATGTATTATGTTATTGAAGATGCACAGCTGCTCAAAAATGATACAGGGACAGCCTTGGGAAGTGTGTCTGAGCGAGAGGGACAATACTTTGTTACACTGCCGGGGCCTCCAGGAGAGCTGCAGCCGATGGTCAGTCGTTATCTGATCCCCTATCTGCTTGAAGAGACCAAAGAAGCCTCGACTTTATATTATGAAACTTGGCGTTTTATGGGTATCACAGAACCAGAAACAGCGGAACGCTTAGATCATCTTATTGAAGGCCAGACAAATCCGACCATTGCAGTTTATGCGGAAGAGGGCGAGTCGATTGTACGTTCTACAGCGAGCGCTGCAACAGAAGAGGAAGCAAAAGAACTCATCAGTCAGATGAAAGAAAAAGTAATGGCTGAAATCGGAGAATTCTATTTCTCACAAGGTGACATCACGCTTCCTGAAGTGATATTAAATTTGCTGGGAGAAGAGGAGCTGACATTTGCTTCTCTTGAAGGTTATACAGAAGGAAAAATTTATGGAAGACTTTCTGAGTTTGACAGTGATTTGTTGAAAGGCAACTTGATCTATCCATCAAAAAAGATGCTGTCCCGTTTTCTTCAAATTTCTTTGAATCCAACTAGTGAGATTACTTCTAAGTTAGCCAAGCAAGCGAAAAAAATATTTGCTACAGATTGGATTCTCATGACTTCATTTGATTTTATAGAATTAAATGAAGAGGACGCGAGAGAAAATGTCCAATGGCTGCGCGGCAGTTTGAGTGAAACGACAGAGTTTATACAAATCGCTATAATGGATGAAAAAAATAACTTTTATTCCACTTATTATCCCATTGCACCAGGCTACTACCGGGGATATAGTATGGATGACTTAATCTTAAACGATATGAGACAACTCTTAATCGAAAATAAAAGATAAAAAAGGCAAGGATACTCTGCCGCATAACGCGGCGAGGCTATCCTTGCCTTTATAATCATATTAATAAGCTAAATTAGAAGAGTTGACTTTGGCTTCCGAAAGGCTCATCAAGCGCTGCTTGAGCTAACTTGTTGAGGTGGTGCCATGTGTTTCCGTATTCTGGCTGGAAGAAGAAGTCTTGTAGTGCAAGATCTTCTAGCGTATAGTTTGCAGAAATAACCACAGACATTACGTTCATTGACTCTGTGAAATCTTCTGTAGACATAATTTGTGCTCCAACGATACGGTGGGAATCTTTTTCAAAGTGAATTTTCATTGCCACTTTAGTATCGTCTTTCATGAATTTTGGCAAGACTACAGTCTCCATGTACTTGCTGTCGACTTCTACATCTAATGTATCTGCATCAACGTCTTTGACACCTGTAGCTGCAAAGTGGTAATCAAAGAGTGTAAGCCCTGATGTACCAGATACTTCGGGCATTTTGTATTTGTTTTCGCCTGCTGCGATGTTTTTCGCTGCGATAACTCCTTGACGGCGAGCATTAGATGCAAGTGCGATAGAACGACGGTCATGAGCAGGTGCAAATGGAATTTTAGTTGCGTCTCCTGCCACATAGATATCTTTTTCTGATGACTCTTGATACTCGTTCACTTCAACGAACCCTTTTTCGTCTTTTTCAAGAATACCATCTAACCAACCTGTGTCTGGACGCACACCCACAGCCATTACCACTGTGTCTGCTTCGTATTCCCCTTTGTCAGTGACGACTTTTGAAACTTTTCCGTCTTCACCAACAATTTCTTGAACACCTTCATTACCGTGGAATTTCATGCCCTTGTCTTTAGCATGCTCGATGAGAACATCTGTAAATTCTTCATCTAAGTAGGTTGGAAGAATAGATGCTTGTGCATCGAGAACAGTTGTATCGATACCAGCTTTAGTGAAGGCTTCAGCTACTTCGATACCGATGTACCCTCCACCCACGATAACTGCTTTTTTAGCATCTTTCATACGTGCGTCTACGACTTCAGCCCAGTCACGTCCGCGAAGATAGTAAACATGTTCTAAATCTGCGCCCGGGATAGGAATTTCAATTGGAACAGCACCTGGACTTAAGAAGAGTTTGTCATAACTTTCTTCTTTTTCTCCGTCTTCAGTTTTAACTGTTACTGTTTTATCGTCTGCATTGATAGAAACGACTTCTGCATTAGTATAAGCGTGAACCCCTTGTTCTTCAAAAGAAGAAGAAGTAGCATAGTGCAAGTCATCAAGTGAATCTGACTTTCCTTCTAGAAAACTCTGGATTCCACAAGATAAGAATCCCATCGTACTTCCACGTTCATATAAGTGGATTTCTGCATCCGGAACTTCTTGCAATAACGTTTGAACTGCTTCATAACCTGCGTGTGATGTACCAACAACGACAACTTTCATTTAACATCCTCCTATAATCTATAATATAAATAAACAAGGTTTCTCTAAAGAGGCCCCTCTTTAGAATTATTGTAAATAAGAATATGAAATTTTGCAAATGTTTTCCTTTTATAATTTGGCAAGCAAAAAAATATATTTATGGTATCATAAAAAAGGTAGCTATTAATTCAAGTTGAGAACATAATAGTTGACCTTTTGAACACCATCGTCATAAAATACCAATGAAAGAGGAGAGATAAAATGGACGAAAAAACACGAGAAACTTTAGAATTTGTTCGTGACGCATTTCCAGCTGTTGCCTTTGCAACAGTAGAAGAGAATGGAAATCCACGTAACCGTTATGCCATTATTCAAGATGTCAGCGAAAACGGATTGATTTTCCAGACAACAAAAGATAAAAGATTCTACAGAAACTTACAGCATCACCCTGTAGTGTCTATTGCAGGGTTGAACGATAAACCTGAAGCAGTTATGATTACAGGGAAAGTTCGCGAGCTTGGCGAAGAAGGTTTAGAAAAATTGATCGAGGCAAAACCGGATCTTGCTGATCAATATAAAGATGAAGAAGTACGTGAACATACTGCTGTCTTCGAAATTTACGATGGAGAAGGGCAACATCTAGATCTTGCAGAAGGATCACAAGAGGAAATTAAGTTTTAATATTCTTGAACTAAATAAAAAGAAGAGGTGGAAGTATATGAATTACGCAGATTACTTAAAGTTTTTGGAAGAAGAAATCGGTGCATCAGTTTTTTCATCGGTAGACAATGAAGGTAAAGTTCACTCTCGCATGATTAACGTAGGTGTCGGAAACGATCAAGGTGTTTTCTTTATGACTGCACCAACGACAGATTTTTATCAGCAGTTGCAAGAGAACCAAAATGTAGCTGTAACGGGATATGTCAACAATGACGACGGCTATCGCGTCATTCGCTTAACAGGTGAAGTACGCGAATTAGGAAAAGAGAAATTAGAAGAGATCTTGAAAGATAACCCTTATGCTCAAGACGTCTATCCTGACGAAGAAGAGCGTGCTTCAGTCCAAGCTTTCCAAATGTATAAAGGAGAAGGAAATTATCACCACCTTCAAAAGCAAGAAAAAGAAGATTTTTCTTGGAACGCTGAGTAAGTAAAATTAAGTGTTGAACAAGCGAAACTGGAAAAGCTTCGCTATTCGTCAACTATATTCAAAAAGACCATAAGTCGCTAGCGACTTATGGTTTTTTTATTCACAGCAAAGGGTTTTGCCGTGGTTCATAATTCAGGAAAAAAGCGGTTTCATTCTCGATTAAGAAACCTTTAAGATGATGAGAACTCTTGCTAAAAGAGAGCGATGGTGTTAATATTTATTCATAGATAATAACTTAAGTCATGTGATCCCATTCGATTTTCTATGTCGGAATGTCCTGATGTTGTGGTATGAAAGAGAAGGAGAGTGGCAATGAAATTAGAGAATATTGTAAAGGAATCGGATCGACTTCTTGTAGGAGATCAGATACCTGACAAATATCGTTCGAACTACCGAAAAGATGCTGTGGAATTGACAGCAGTCGTCTATCCTAAGACAACTCAAGAAGTCGTCAATGTGATGAAGTATTCGAAAGCAGAACAGGTTCCAGTCATCACTATGGGAGCAAACACCACTTTAGCAGATGCAACACGTCCGTCAGGGGGAGAAATATTCCTTGATATGTCACAGATGAATAACATCCTGGAGTTTGATGAAGAGAATTTTATCATCAATGTCGAGCCGGGTGTCACGATAGCAGAGACACAGAAGTTTGCGGAGGAAAAAGGGTACTACTATCCGCCAGACCCAGGCTCCAAAAATTCAACCATCGGCGGCAACGTTTCAACGAACGCAGGGGGAATGCGTGCTGTCAAATATGGAGTTACCCGTGACTATGTCAGAAAACTTGAAGTGGTAACGGCTGATGGAGAAGTATTAGAGCTGGGGGCAAAAGCGATTAAGAATAGCTCTGGATATAACTTGAAAGAGCTTTTTGTTGGTTCAGAAGGTACACTTGGAGTGATCACAAAGATATGGTTAGCCGTTATTCCCTATCCGAAAATTAACCAGACTCTCATCGCTGCGATGCCCTCACTAGATGAGGCTGCGGATACAGTAGAAGATATTATGAGATCAGGGATTGATCTCACTTCTTTAGAGTTATTCGACCGAAAAGGGATGGAATACAGTGAAGAAGCTTACGGAGAGAAATACCCGTCTTCTAAGGGAACAACATTTCTACAGATGATTGTGGATGGAGACCAAGAGGCATCCATTGAACAACGTATTAATGCACTGAAAGCAATTACAGATCGTCATGGAGCAGAAGAGTTCTTAATACTGAACGAAGAACAAACCGAAACAGCTTGGCTGTTGCGTGATAAAATTCTTGGAGCGATTGGCCGAGTGAGCGGAGAAAATGAGTGTATGGATATATCCTTGCCTCTCAGCGAATTTGCACCCTTTATCAAGCACACTAATGAAGTAGAAGAAAAGTTTGGAGTTGAGATTATTAACTTCGGACACGCTGGAGATGGGAATATCCATACTGATATTATTGCAGGAGACCTGGAAGGTGAAGAGTGGGAAGAGAAACTAGACGAAGTTTCAGCTTATCTCTATCGCTACATTGATAAAGTGGGAGGGCTCCCATCTGCAGAACATGCCATTGGCCTCGTGAAAAAGCCTTACTTTGAAGATGTCATGTCTGATGAATTTTTGAAATATCAAAGCCGTGTGAAGTTGGCGTTTGATCCAGAAAATAGATTGAACCCTGGTAAGATTTTTGATATTACAGAATAATTTATAGATGGAGTAGAGAAGCTTGACAACTTTTAAGGTTTGTCAAGCTTTCCTTGTAATAGGAACATAAGAAAGGAGTAACACAGATGAAGATAATAAAAGGATTTTTTTGGATCCTCTTATTTGCAATAATAGGAGAAGGATTGGCAATGTTGATACCATTGACTATTCCAGGACCTGTCTATGGGCTTATTCTATTTTTTATAGGACTGGAAGTAGGTTGGGTGCCTATGGATGATGTGGAGGACTTAGGATCGTGGTTGGCAGCCAACATGGGGATCATGTTTGTACCATCGGGAGTAGGTATTATAAACAACATGACGGAACTTTCTCAAAACTGGTGGCAGATCCTCATTATCTTATTGGTCGTCACATTTGCAGTGATGGGAACTATCGGATTTGTTACTCAAGCGATGAGTAAACAAGAAAGTGAGGATGAAAAATAAGATGAATGCCTTGGTTGAATTTGTTTCAGAGATCCCTTTATTTTATGCCTTTCTTACAGTAGCCATCTATGTTCTTTCAGGCTGGTTACAGAGGAAAACAGGTTGGGTCATTTTTAACCCTTTATTATTTACAACTCTCATTCTTATTATTCTATTAACTGTTCTCGACGTTCCTTATGAAACTTATAGTGAGGGCGGCGGGCAGTACATTAGTATTTTTGTTAGCTTAGCGACAGTTTCCTTAGGGGTATTATTGAAGAAGAACTTTGGTTACCTCAAGAGAAATGCCGCAGCTATCTTGACTGGAGTTACCATGGGAGTCCTCGTCAATGCGATTCTCGTCGTTGGACTAGGTGTCTTAATGGGATTGGACCAAGAGATGCTGGCAACGCTCCTGCCTAAATCGGTGACGGCTGCTATCGCACAGCCTCTCTCAGAATCTATCGGAGGTATACCTTCCTTAACGGTCGGAGTGGTCGTTCTCACAGGTATTTTAGGCAATGCTTTTGGAGTTTCATTCCTAAAAGCTATTAATATATATAATTCTATCGCACAAGGAGCCGCGCTAGGAGGAACATCCCACGCTATGGGAACTGCAGCAGCTGTAAAAGAAGGTGAACTGCAAGGTGGGATCGGTGCGACTGCTATTGTACTATCAGGTCTTATCACCTCTCTTGTTGCTCCTTTGGCCTTGCAACTAGCTTCAAGCTTGTTCTTCTAATCTCTCAGGGATTAAAAATAGAGCAATAATCTGAATATAGAGATAAAAAAGCCACGCCATTTTTATTAATAATGGCGTGGCTTTCTCTGTGTTTTGCTCTACGAAAGGGCTTATTTAATTTTATTGAATTAAAACATCAAGGCTCCAAGTGTATTGAAAACTAGCGGAGCAATAAATACAGTGACGATTCCGCTGATGACCAGAGCTGTTCCAGCAATTGATCCTTGTAAACTCCCCATTTTAATGGCTTCAGCTGTACCCATTGCAGCAGAGCTTCCACCTAAAGCATTACCTTGTGCAATTGGATTATCAATGTTCATTGCTCTTAATAAAGGTGGACCAGCGATAGAACCGAATAGACAAGAAATAACTGCAAAACCAACGGTCAGTTGAGCTTCTCCTCCAAGACTTGCAGATACTGGGGCAGCAATAGCAGTAGTAATAGATTTAGGAATAAGTGTAGCGGCCCACCTTGGGTTAAGGATGAAAGCACTCATAGCTACAACAACGATGGCGTGCACCAACACTCCCGCTAAAATTCCTGATAAAATAGCAACCGCATTTTCTTTTAAGAAGATATAATTTTTCTCAAGTAAAATGGCAAGCGATACCGTTGCTAAATTAATAAGGACAGACAGATACTGGCCACCTTCGTTATATACCTCATAGTCAATGTCAAAGATGAGAAGTATCAAAATTATTACAATCGAAGTAAATAATAAAGGGTTAAAAATAAACCAGCCAGTTTTTTGCTGCAGCACACCTGCAAGCCCGTATATTCCAAGAGTTAATAAGAGATAGACGAATTCTGGTTGACCGAGAAAATCTATAATTCCTTGCATTAATTTTCCTCTCCTTCTTGAGTTTTTTCATGATCACTCAAGCGATCTGTAACCCATGCGATCACTATAATTAAAAGAACAGTAGAAACAACAATGATAAGTGGCAGTTGCCACCAGTTTTCTGCTAAATTTGAAAGGTAATTAATCGTTCCCACTCCTGCAGGGACGAACATGATTGCCATGTTAGAGGTGAGCCACGAACCGACAGTGTCCACCTTTTCCATAGGCAATACCTTCCAGTGCAGAACAATAAAGAATATAATCAAACCATAGACTGAGCCAGGGATAGGGAGAGGGATAAGTGACGCAACAACATCTCCGATGACAGCGAATAAAACAATCCAGAAAAACTGTTTAATGACTTTCATTATAAATTCTTTCCTCCTTATAAATAATTCTAAAGTAAGAGTGTGACCTATTAGTAAAGTAATGTCAGTAGTTTTACGAAAAAAAGACGAACAGATATATTATGTGTAAAACATGTTGCGATGTCAACTGTTGTTATAAAGTTTTTTGTCTCCTTGATTAATAAGGATATAAGCTTAATTTTAAGCTTTTCTTTAGTCAAAGTTTCATGAGAAATATCTAATGTTAATTGCAAGTAAAAAGTTTGAAATTCTCAGAGGGTGTCGATATAATGGGAGCAGTATTAAAAGTGAATATACCATAGGGGAGTAACTAGAGATTTCCTCTCGCTCGTATCAACATCGCTAAGAAATCTTTTGACAGCTAAGATTTCTGGTACGAGATTAAATAGTAAGACTTATGGACAGCGCTCGTTTTACAAAAGGAGGATGTCTTATAAGTCTTATTTTTTTTCATGTCACTCTAGCATTAACTAAGGAGGAAGAAAGTGTCACAAGAAGAACATAAGTTTTATCAAGAACCAGTTGAACAAGTTGAGGAAGTACAGAACACAGATATCTCACAGGGTCTATCTCAAAGTGAAGCGGACGAAAGACTTAAAAGATATGGTGAAAACGAAATTGTTGAAGAGGAACGCACTTCGACTCTTCAGAAGTTTTTGAACCAGTTTAAGGATTTTATGATTATTGTCCTTCTCATTGCGGCGGTTATTTCAGTTGTAGTGAGTGGAGATATTGCTGACGGAATTGTTATTTTAATTGTTGTTTTACTAAATGCAGTGCTTGGAGTTATCCAAGAGAACAGAGCTGAAGATGCTATAGATGCATTAAAAGATATGTCATCTCCTGAAGCACGTGTCAGACGTGACGGAAAAAATATGACAGTCAAAGGAACAGAGATTGTTCCCGGAGATGTTGTTATTTTAGAAGCGGGTGACGTTGTGCCTGCCGACATGCGTTTGACTAAAGAAAGCTCTCTTCAAGTTGAAGAAGCAGCGTTGACGGGAGAATCAGTTCCTGTTGAAAAAGAATTAGGTGTTATCGAAGACGAGGTGGGTATCGGGGATCGTCTTAACATGGCTTTTTCAAGTACAAATGTTACTTACGGTAACGCTGAAGGTATCGTCGTCGCAACTGGAATGGAAACTGAAGTAGGACATATTGCAGGTTTACTATCATCTGCAGAAGAGCAACAAACACCACTTCAAGAAGACCAGAATCAGCTTGGGCGTTGGTTGACTTATGCGATTATTGCTATTGCAATCATTACCTTCTTTATTGGTACAACCTTCCGAGGCTTCGGCTGGGATCAGATGTTGCTCGTTTCAGTTTCTCTAGCAGTTGCTGCTATACCTGAGGGGCTGCCGGCTATTACTACCATCATCCTTTCCATCGGTACACAAAATATGGCAAATCGAAATGCACTGATTCGTTCCCTGCCGGCTGTTGAAACACTTGGGAGTACACAAGTGATCGCTTCAGACAAAACAGGAACATTAACTCAAAATAAAATGACTATTGAAAAAGTCTTCTATAATGGAGAAATTATGGATGATCAAGAAGAGATAAGTACAGACTCGCCTCTTCTCTTTTCTACAGCTTTTGCGAACGACGCAGAAAAAGACTCAGATGGCTCTTACAGTGGAGATCCGACAGAAGCTGCTATGTTACAATTTGCAGAAAATCAAAACTTTAATCTAGAAGAAGAACTGAATAAGTACCCACGTATAGAAGAAGTACCCTTTGACTCGGATCGTAAAATGATGTCCACTATTCATGATCTTGGCGACGGTCGGTACTTAGTAGCTGCTAAAGGAGCTCCAGATCAGCTCATCAAGCGTTCAGCTCAGTATTATCAAAATGGTGAGACGCACGAGCTCACAGCAGATGCTGAAGCTAGGATTTTAGAAGCAAACGAAACTCTGGCACGACAAGCTTTACGTGTCTTGGGTGGAGCGTATAAGATTATTGATGAGATTCCAAGTGAAGTTACTTCAGAAACGGTTGAAAATGATTTAATCTTTGCTGGTCTAGTAGGGATGATTGACCCTGAGCGACCTGAAGCCCAAGAATCTATCAACCTTGCTAAAAATGCAGGAATCCGTACTGTTATGATTACAGGAGACCATGCCGTTACAGCGCAGGCCATTGCGACAAGACTTGAAATTTTAGATCCCAATGCATCTTATGAAGAAAATCAAGAGCATGTTATGACAGGGGCGCAGTTAAACGACATTTCTGATGAAGAATTAGAGGCGAATGTGGCAGATTATTCGGTCTATGCCCGAGTGTCTCCTGAACACAAGGTTCGCATCATCAGAGCTTGGCAGGCAAACAATGCCGTTGTAGCCATGACAGGTGACGGGGTGAACGATGCACCTTCATTAAAACAAGCAGATATCGGAGTAGGCATGGGAATCACAGGAACAGAGGTATCGAAAGGTGCTTCAGATATGGTTCTTGCTGACGACAACTACGCCACGATTGTTAATGCCGTAGAAGAAGGACGTAAAGTATTTGCTAACATCCAGAAGTCAGTCCAATATCTTCTTTCAGCCAACTTAGGAGAGGTCCTTACTTTGTTTATCGCAACGCTCCTCGGCTGGCAGATACTGGAACCTATTCACATCCTATGGATAAACTTGGTAACAGACGTTTTCCCAGCTATCGCTTTAGGAATGGAACCTGCTGAAGAAGACTCTATGAAGTATGCACCGCGAGACAAAGATTCTCACCTCCTTTCCAATGGGGTGCTTCCAAGTATCATCTATCAAGGTATCTTCGAAGGGGCTCTGACGCTAGGAATGTTCTGGTTTATTCATGAATACCTCGGCCGTCCATTGAATGAAGCTGAGACGATGGCATTTGCGACACTCGGTGTGCTGCAGTTATTCCACGCATACAATGTGAAGCATACATTCAAATCTCTCTTCTCAAGCAATCCGTTTAACAATAAATATCTCAATATTGCGGTTTTAGTCTCAGGTCTTCTCTTGGTAGGAGTTATCGTTACACCGGGAATAAATCAATTCTTTGATGTAACGCCGCCTACTCTACAAGAATGGGGATTAGTCTTCCTTACTGGTGTCATCCTGGTGATCTTAGTAGAAATTGTAAAAGCAATTCTAAGAGCAACAGGTTTCGCAGACCGATATAACAAACAGACCGACCTGCAAAAGAATAAATATTAAGAAAATAAATTTTCACTGACCTTATAGAAGCGTTAAGAAACCTGCTGTATCAAAAAAGATACAGCAGGTTTTTTGTATATAGAATTTTTCTTGTTCACTCCAACCTCCCTCATTCAGTTCGTCCTCTGTCGCACATTCTTTAATTCTTTATCTTTTTTTGGCAATGTTGTAATATGAAGGTATCTAAGTATGAAAGAAATGAGTGGAGTGGATGTTAATTAATTTATTGACTGCAATAGCTTTATTTTTTGTTCAACCCGTGTTCTGGCTGGGACTCATTGTTGCTGTGACAAGAAGTCAGCGGAGACGGCGTTATGAGCGTAAACATTTTAATCATGCTATTTATAGAGAAAGTTATGAAGTGAAGAATTATTTAACAAAAGGTTTGATACCTGGTATATTACTTTCGCTGGGCGCAGTGATAATTGGCATGACATTGACAGTAGAATGGATAATCCTTTATCAGCTGGTCGTTTTGCTGCTCTTTCTATTTGGGGAACGTTTCATTCACCCCATCTTCAGCTTCTCGATAACTTCTTTACTCTTATTTCTTCTTCCTCATATAGGATTAGACACTTACACTTTCAGTCTACCTTTAGTAGGAGAGCTTGATTATTCTTTTGAACGTTCAGTTTTTGAACCCTTGAGTCTTTCGATTTTTATTTTAATTATTTTACTTCTCTTTCTTTCAAATTGGTTCCTCAATAAAAAAGCGGCTCGTCCTTTCTCGCCAGAAGTTTATGAAACAAAACGGGGAAAACTATCTGTTCGTTACGCTGCTAACAGCTTGACAGTCATCCCTTTATTGACGATTGTTCCTGGCAACAGCTTTGGAAACTGGTTTGACTGGTGGCCGGTATTTGATGTGGGGGCTGAGCAGTATAGTTTTGTGGTATTACCCATCGTAACTGGATTTATTTTTTATCTGGGTTCTTACAATCAAGAGACCCTCAGAGAAGATCTTCCGCGTTTCTTGAAGATCAGTATAATTTTGCTTGCGATCGGAGGTCTAGCTGTTCTGTATTTAGCACCTGACTCTCTCTGGATCATATTTGCATTAGCTCTTATCTTAGGGGTTGGGAATTATAGTATGGCTCATTATAAAGAAAGAAAAAGTGAAACAGCTCATAGGATGAGTAATGATGGCGTGAAGATTATCGGGATCAGGCCTGATAGTCCTGCATCAAACATGGAGCTGAAAGTTGGGGATACAATATTAGATGTTAACGGAAAATCTATACAAGACGACGAAGCATTCAAAAGAGAGTTAGCGGATAATCGCTTGTATGTTCATTTGCGTATCCAGCAGCCGAACGGCGACATTACACTAAAAGAAACGCCAATTTATGAAAATGATTCCTACGATTTGGGGATCATCTTATTCTCGCATTATACAAAATAATAGTTCGGAAAGGACGAAATAGAGATGAAAAAGTTACTTGTCGTTGATGATGAAGAATCTATTTTGAAATTATTAACTCACAACTTACAAAGAGAAGGATACGAGGTAGAAACAGCTATAGATGGGCAGCAAGCTTATGATATGGTTAAAGCCGGAGATTACGATTTTATTATTCTTGATTTGATGCTGCCTAAGAAAAGCGGCATGGATGTATGTAAAGAGTTGAGACAGGAAAAAGTCGAAACGCCTATCTTAATGTTAACAGCAAAAGACGATCAGGTAGACACTATCCTGGGTCTGGAGCTTGGAGCAGATGACTACATGACCAAGCCCTTTAACACGAGGGAACTTGTTGCACGTATGAACGCGGTCTATAGACGGATTGGTGAAAAACCTGTCTCAGAAAATAATAACCAAGCGGAAGAAGAAGAGAGTGAAATCAGAGTCGGCGAGATTGTTATCTATCCTTCAAAATATGAAGTTTATGTAGGTGAGGAATCGATCGAGCTGACACCTAAAGAATTCGAACTGCTCCAATACATGGCTAAACGGAAAAATAGGATTCTGAGCCGTAACCAGCTCTTGAATGCCATTTGGAATTACGACTATACGGGTGGCACGCGAATCGTTGACGTCCACATCAGTCATCTGCGAGAAAAGATTGAAGAAGATACTAAAAATCCTGAGTATATCCAGACGGTTCGCGGCTTTGGATACCGTTTGAAAGATGAGGATGAATGAAGCAGATAAGGAAAAGGTTTGTCACCTTATTTATTTCTCTGTTTGCTCTCTTTTTCCTCGTATTTAATTTTTTAATCGCACGAATATATGAGAATGAAAATCGTCTGACCCAGCAAGAGGTGATGACAAGCCAGCTTGTAACACTCATCAGCACCTTGGAACCACAACAATTAGATCCAGGGCAGGAAGAGACTTTGTATAACACCTTAGAACGAGTTTCATCAGTCATTGAGGAGCGCATCACAGTCATTGATCAAGACGGTCAAGTCTTATATGACTCTTTATTTGACCCGGCTGAGATGGAAAACCATGGTGACCGCCCTGAAATTCGTCAAGCTTTAGAAACCGGCAGGATGTCTTCAGATGAACGACAGAGCAGCACGGCTGACAGGGAATATTATTATATTGCTGAAACCGTCGATATTCCTAATATGAATCAACGGCTCGTTATTCGATTATCAAAAGAAGTCAAGCAAATGGTTCAAAATACAGAATTAGTCAATCGAACAATTCTCACAGCAGGAGTCTTGGGGTTATTGATTACCATAATCTTTACAGAGTTATGGGCCAGACGCCTTTTTGAACCCTTGGGAGAAATTAAAAATGTGGCGCTGGAGCTAGCTGAAGAACGGTATGATGCGAGATTTACCGGCGAGTCGTATGCCGAGGTGGAGGAACTCGGTCACACCATTAATGAGTTAGCAGATAATCTCGAATTTCACAACCGGGAATTGAGAACGGGGAATATTCGCTTAAAAAGACTCATTGAAAACTTAAATGTAGGCATCATGCTGGTTGATGGAGAACGTCATATCCAAATTGTTAATCCGGCAATCAATGAAATCTTGCAAGTGAATCTCACTGATGAAATTGGAAAAAAATATATGGAATATATTCGCAATCCTTGGCTGGTAGCTTTAATAGAAGAAGGTTACGAGTCCGAAGAAAGACAAGGTCGTGAAATTATCCTGACAGATAATGAAGAGCGCATTCTGGATGCTACCATCATTCCAGTGAGGGACGAGAGTGAAGAAAAAATAAATCTTATTCTGTTGCTGTATGACATTACAGAAATCAGGCGGCTTGAAAAAGTCAGAACAGATTTTGTAGCCAATGCTTCTCATGAACTGAGAACCCCAGTGACAGCTTTGAAAGGTTTTACTGAAACTATTCTAGACGGCGGAGTAGATGATGAAGAGACCCTTATAGAATTTTTAGAAATTATGCATAAGGAGAGTATCCGCTTGGATTCTTTAGTGGGAGACATACTTCAGCTCTCCAAGCTAGAACAAAGTGTGACCCCCATGCAGTATAAAAAGATAAAAGTTCGCGAAGTCGTTGAATCGGTGATTGCCATCATTCAACAAAAAGCAGACAGCAAAAACATCTCAGTGATCTATACCGATCCTGATTTTCTTGAGATGGAATATGACGAAAATATGTTGAAACAAATTTTACTTAATTTAGTCAATAATGCTGTGCTCTACACCGGAACAGGCGGACATGTCATTGTCAAGTTAGCTGAGAGTGAGGCGGGCCAAGCCATTATCGAGGTTAAAGATACTGGCATGGGGATACCTGAAAAAGAGCAGGATCGTATCTTTGAAAGATTCTACCGGGTCGATAAGGCCAGAAGCAGGAATGCAGGAGGAACGGGATTAGGACTTTCTATTGTTAAACATATCGTTGAAAACAGTGAAGGTACCATTGAACTACACAGTCAATACGGTAAAGGAGCAAGTTTTATAGTTCATCTACCGCTTCGACCAGACAGATGACAAAGTGTCGTAAATTTACATAAAATTAATAATGTTTTACTTAAACGTTACAAAATATCGGTTGAATTTAAATAATAAGACATTACAATAGCCTTATAGGAGAGAATTGTGTCCAAATACTTAAAAAGAGGGATGTATAATAATGAATTGGCCTAAGACGGGTAAATGGTTAGCAACGATTGCTTCTACTTTAATCCTCGCAGCATGCGGTAACGGAGGAGAAACATCAGAAGAGGGAGGATCAGAAGGAGCAGGTTCTGGTTCAGACTTTGATGCCTCAACGACTATAAACGTTGTGTCTCGAGAAGATGGTTCTGGGACAAGGGATGCATTTACTGAAATCACAGGTGTTTTAGTCGAAGAAGGCGACACAGAACAAGACCAAACTTATCAAGGTGCAACCATTCAGAACTCTACAAATGGAGTTATGCAGTCAGTAGGAAGTGACACTTACGCAATTGGTTATATTTCATTAGGATCAGTTGATGATACTGTGAAGGCCATCAATGTCGATGGAGTGGAGCCGACAGGAGAAAATGTTGCGTCAGGCGATTACGCCATTGCTCGTCCTTTCAATATTGCTTACAGTGGTGAACTCAGCGAAGCGGCTCAAGACTTCTGGAATTTCGTTTTCTCTCAAGAAGGACAAGCTATCGTTGAAGAACAAGGATATATTGAATCACCAGATGCTACAGGCGAACCATTTGAAGCCAATGAAAATGCCAGCGGATCAATCAGTGTTGTAGGATCTACTTCTGTTACTCCAGTAATGGAAGCTTTATCTGAAGCTTATCCAGGAGATGCACAAGTGGATATTACGTCCAATGGTTCATCAGCTGGTATGACAGCAGCAATAGATGGGTCAGCAGATATTGGAATGGCTTCCCGTGAACTAGACGAGGAAGAACAAGGTACTTTAGAATCTCAAGCAGTAGCGATGGACGGCATTGCAGTTATCGTTAATAATGAGAACACAACAGAAGATTTAGCGTTAGAAGAGATTCGTCAGATCTTTACTGGTGAAATTACAACGTGGGACGAACTCGGTAACTAATTATTTTTCGGTTAAGCAGGTTTGAGGTGGAGTGGGGCAGTTCACTCCACTTTTATTTGTTTGTAAAGAATGGTGGGGGAGTAAAATAATGCAAAATCGTAAAGAAAGCGTCATGAAGGGCGTGTTTCTTGTTTCGTCGTTAATTGCAGTTTTTTCATTAGTAATGATTATCGTATTTATTTTTGCAAATGGACTTCCGTTTATGTTCGAATACGGGATTATCGATTTTCTTTTTGGGACGGAGTGGGCACCATCTAACACTCCTGCATCTTTCGGGATTTTACCTATGATTTTAGGCTCTATTTATGTCACAATCGGTGCCATCATTATTGGTGTTCCGATTGGTGTTTTGACTTCTATTTTTATGGCAGAATTTTGTCCTCCCAGACTCTATAGATGGTTGAAGCCGGCTGTTAACATGATGGCGGCTATACCTTCTATCGTCTATGGTTTCTTTGGGATGCAGCTCGTGGTTCCTTTGGTCAGACAGTTTACGAATGGTCCTGGTTTCAGTATGTTGTCAGCGATTCTAATCCTTGGGATTATGATACTGCCGACGATTATTGGCTTGTCAGAGTCTTCTATCCGCGCCGTACCTCGCGTTTTCTATAACGGAGCGGTGGGCTTAGGAGCAACACACGAACGTGCCGTGACTACAGTTGTGGTCCCTGCTGCCAGTTCAGGCATTCTCTCTTCTGTTGTTTTAGGAATTGGGAGAGCGATCGGTGAAACGATGGCTGTTGTCATGGTCGCGGGAAACCAGACTTGGATGCCGCAAGGATTAACGCAGGGAGTTCGGACATTAACTACTAATATTGTTCTCGAGATGGCTTATGCTTCAGGTGCCCACAGAGATGCACTTGTTGCGACAGCTGTTGTCCTCTTCGTGTTTATCTTGATTATTAATTCAATTTTCTTATACATTAAGAACAGAAGGGTGGAGTACTAATCATGAATATGTCAAAAATTATGCGTGGTTTAATCTACCTTTCTGCTCTTATAACCTTTGGTTCACTCATTTTTATCTTGCTTTTTATTTTCGTCAACGGTGTTCCAAACATTGAGCCACGATTGTTTGCTTGGCCTTATACTACTGAAAATGTGTCATTGATGCCTTCGCTTGTGACCACCCTTATCGTAGTGGGATTAACTTTACTGATTGCCACTCCTATCGGGGTCTTTACAGGCATTTATCTCGTAGAATACGCTAACCGCGGAAGCAGAGTTGTCCAGCTTATTAGTATGGCGACAGATACTTTAGCTGCAGTGCCATCTATCGTCTACGGTTTGTTCGGTATGTTGGCCTTCGTTATCTTCTTTGGTTTCCAATATTCCGTGTTATCGGGGGTTTTGACAGCTACGATTATGGTGCTGCCTCTCATTATTCGTTCTACAGAAGAAGCTCTTCTGTCAGTAGATGACTCTTTAAGAGAAGCGAGTTTTGGATTAGGGGCTGGGAAGTTGCGTACCATTTTTCAAGTGGTTCTACCGGTTGCATCACCTGGTATTTTGTCAGGGGTTATATTGGCTTCAGGACGAGTGATTGGCGAAACAGCAGCATTGATGTACACTTTAGGAACTTCTTCGAATTTCCCGTCCTCTCTTTTCAGTTCAGGACGCACGCTGGCCCTTCATATGTATGTTTTATCTAATGAAGGATTCCACGTTGAAGAAGCATATGCAACTGCAGTCGTTCTTATTCTCTTTGTACTCGCGGCCAATGCATTTGCTACATGGTTAAGTAACAAAATTACAGAAAGAGGAGCAAGATAATGTCTGAAAGAAAACCAAAAATGACAGTAGAAAATGTCGATTTATATTATGGAGATTTCCAAGCTTTATATGACAATAATTTAGAGATATATGAAAAAGAGATCACAGCTTTTATTGGTCCGTCAGGCAGTGGTAAATCTACTTTACTCAAAAGTCTGAATCGAATGAATGACTTAGTAGACAGTTGCAGAATTGAAGGACTGATCACTTTAGACGGAGAAGACATTTATCAAGAAGACTACAATGTCAACGCCTTACGAAAAAATGTAGGTATGGTGTTTCAGCAGCCTAACCCTTTTCCAAAAAGCATCTACGACAATGTAGCGTATGGACCGAGAACTCATGGAATCAAGGACAAAGAGGAACTCGATGTCATCGTGGAAGAGAGTCTCAAAAAAGCGGCTATTTGGGATGAAGTAAAAGATTATTTAGACCGAAGTGCACTTTCAATTTCGGGAGGGCAGCAGCAGCGTGTGTGTATTGCCCGCGCTCTTGCGGTAGAACCAGAGGTCCTGTTGATGGATGAACCGACAAGTGCTTTAGACCCGATTTCTACAAATAAGATAGAAGATCTTGTCACTCAGCTGGCATCAGAGTATACGATTGTTATGGTGACGCACAACATGCAGCAAGCGTCGCGAATTTCTGATCGTACGGCCTTTTTCTTATCAGGAGTGTTAGAAGAAGTAGGACCGACTGAAAAAATATTTACCAATCCAGAAAGTGAAGATACAGAGAACTATGTATCGGGACGATTCGGTTAAAAAAGATATCTAGTTAAGGAGAGATAGTTATGGTACGTAGTCGATTTGATGAGTCCCTAGAGCAATTGCACATTGATTTCTATCAAATGGGTGGATTAGTTAAAGAAGCAGTACATCTCTCTATTAAATCTTTTATAGAACAAGATAAAGGGTTAGCTCAGCAAGTAAAAGATGACGATATTAATATCAATGACAAAGAAGTTAGTTTAGAAAAAAAGTCTATTGAACTGATTGCACTCCAAAGCCCGGTGACTTCAGACCTTCGTAAAATCATTACAGTAATGAAAGCCAGTGCTGATTTAGAGCGCATGGGTGATCATGCTGTTCGTATCGCAAAAGCTACATTACAGACGGGCAATGTCGAACGCTCTTACGATATCGAAAGTTTGATTGCGGATATGGCTGAGGCGGTCATCGAAAATATAGAAACAGTCTTGGACGCTTACGTCCGAGAAGATACCGACACTGCTATTCAAGTGGGGAAAAACGATAAAGATATCGATAAAATGAGAAAGAATATCCAAAAAGAAGCGCAAAGCAGGATGTTAAATAATTCTAGCCTTATAGAAAGCTCTACTGACTACATTCAAGTCACTAATTTCCTAGAAAGAATCGGAGATTATGCTAAAAATGTAGCAGAATGGGTTTTATTCATTAAGGAAGGCAACATCTACGAGCTCAATAATCTATGACGTGCGCTCCCATACTCTCTGACTTTTATAAAAGGTAGAGGGTATTTTTGTTATATAAATCTTAAGGATATAATGTTAAATTAATAATAAACGAGAAAAGGCTGATTTTTATGAAAATATCCTTAGAAGCCACATTGTAAACGTTTACACATTCTTTACAATATGGTATTATATTGCTATAACAGAGAGAAGAGAGATAAAGGAATAATTAACATGCTGGAAAAGAGAGGATGTATTGAGATGAGAAATGCATATTTTAAAGCGATTGATTCTTTATTAGAAGAATTTCAGGAGATGGGCGAGCTCGTGCACACTTCTATGGAGCAGACCATCGATTCGATAAAAAATCATGATGTGGAACTTGCAAAAAATATTATGAGAACAGATGAAACAGTAAATAATTATGAGAGAAGTTTAGAAAGACAATCTATTGAACTTATTGCTCTCCAACAGCCTGTGACTAAGGACTTGCGTCGCATCGTGACTGTCATGAAAGCAGTGGCTGACGTTGAACGTATCGGAGACCATCTCGTTGGAATAAATGAAGCTGTGATGCGCGGCAGAATAACAAAACGCAACAAAGAAATGGAAGACATCTTGTTAGCAATGGGTCGTGATGTCTCAGACATGATGAGAGATATTCTCATTGCCTATGAAGAAGATGATCAAGAAGCTGCCTATGAGATTGCTAAGCGAGACGACGCAGTGAATGAAAAACACTATCAAGTTCATCAAAAAGCTGCGCAGTTGACAACGTCTGAAGAAGATCCGACAAGTATTCTGGAGTATGTCTTAATCTCGACCTACTATGAGCGTATTGGAGACTATATCACGAATATTTCGGAATGGATTG
Source organism: Carnobacteriaceae bacterium (assembly GCA_043424675.1). Classification (GTDB taxonomy): domain Bacteria; phylum Bacillota; class Bacilli; order Lactobacillales; family Carnobacteriaceae_A; genus JBHWPB01. The sequence continues at coordinate 20,353 of JBHWPB010000051.1, forward strand.
TCTATCTAGAAACTGGCGAGCTTATTGAAATCCAGAGTAAAAACAAAAAAAATAAGCTTATCTGAAATAAAGCAATAAAAAATCCTGATGCTGTTCTGCATCAGGATTTTTTGTGTCTGATGGTTAGAACGACATGATGATATAAGTGATTCCGTTGAAGAGAAAGAATACTCCGACTAACATAAGAATTACTCCCATTGAAAGGCCTGGATTGAAGAGAAGGAACCCTCCTATGAGAGCTGTAAGTACTGCTAAAACAACAACCATCCAGAAGATGGCAGTGCTGTAGTTACGCAAAGGTCCGGCAGTAGCTATAGTAGATATAGAAGAAAATATCATCCACAGAGCAAAAAGGACCGGCAGAGTAAAGAACCCAATCTCTATGTTAAAGAGGAGCAGCAGCCCGATAATAATGTCGATAACTCCTATAACAATTAACCCTGTATGGTTGTAGGTGGAGTATTCATTCAACCTGTTTCTTAAAAATATTTCGAAAATCCCCTTCAGGATAATACCTATGGCAAAAAGAAAGACCAAAGCAAGTACACTTGCAAAGGGATTATTGAAAGTGATAACAGCGACGATAATATAGAGGACACCTAAAAGAAAAGGACCCCATGAAAAACCTTCTGTATTTCTAGAAAACACAAAAAAACTCCTTTCATTTCACAACAAGTAACAATTCCTTATACTCAAGGATAACCTTAAAAAAAGAGAGAGACAAATGATTCACTTGTGAAGCGAGATCCTCTTTTAACCTTTATGATAGTATGGAAAAGCTGGCTGAATCATGAGTGCTTTCAAGTTAAATGTTGGAACAAGCGTTCGTTTTTTGGTAAACTAGTATAGCTAAGCAATTGTAAATGAAGAAACGAAGAAAGAAGGGAAAAGATGGCTCAGGACTATATTGAAGTGTACGGTGCAAAATCGCACAACTTAAAAGATATAGACATTAAAATTCCTAGAGATCAGCTCACTGTTATAACAGGACTCTCTGGGTCAGGAAAAAGCTCATTGGCGTTTGACACTCTGTATGCAGAGGGACAAAGACGTTATGTGGAGAGTTTATCTTCATACGCCCGCCAGTTCCTGGGGCAGATGGATAAGCCGGATGTCGATGTTATTGAAGGTCTCAGTCCTTCTATCTCAATTGACCAAAAGACAACCAGCAACAACCCGCGTTCGACTGTTGGAACGACAACGGAGATTAATGATTTTCTACGTCTCTTATATGCACGTGTGGGTGTGCCGATCTGTCCTAACGACGGGACGGTCATCACAAGCCAAAGCATCGACCAGATGGTAGATCAGATTTTAGATCATCCAGAACGTACGCGTCTCCAGATTATGGCTCCCGTCGTGTACAGCAAACGCGGACAGCATAAAAAAGTACTTGAAGACATCAAAAAAAGCGGTTATGTACGTCTTCGTGTTGATGGTGAGATACGTGATATTTCTGAAGAAATCGAGCTTAATAAAAATAAAAAGCATGATATTGAAATTATCATTGACCGGATTGTGATCAAAGAGGGTATTCGCTCGAGAGTATTCTCTTCTTTAGAAACTGCTCTCGAAGCAGCAGACGGCTATGCTCTTGTAGACGTTGACGGAGAAGAAGAGCTCTTCAGTGAACACCATTCTTGCCCGCAATGCGGATTCACGGTACCGGAATTAGAACCGCGCCTTTTTTCTTTTAATGCTCCTCAAGGCTCTTGCCCAGAATGTGATGGTTTAGGTACTCACTTAGAAGTAGATGTCCAGCTGGTTGTTCCAGACAGCGACAAAACACTTAATGAAGGTGCGCTAGTGCCGTGGGATTCCAAGACCTCTGAATATTATCCAGAAATGCTGCGCCAAGCATCTAAACATTTTGATATTGATATGGACACCCCTTTCAATGAGCTAAGTGACGAGGAACAAGACCTCTTACTCTACGGCTCTAAGGGGGAAACGTTCTCTTTCAATTTTAAGAATAAAAGAGGCAGAACCAAAAAACGTACCCTTCCTTTTGAAGGGGTCGCTAATAATGTAAAAAGACGTTTTGAGAAAACAACGGGAGAATTCAGCAGACGTGCGATGGGACAGTACATGACAGAATTGCCATGCAGTGTGTGTCATGGGCAACGTCTTAACCCGCAAGCTTTATCTGTTAAAGTAGGGGAGAAAAATATTGCTGAATTCAGTGACCTCTCTGTTCAGGATGCTTATGAATTTATAAATGATGCTTCTTTTGAAGCTTCAGATGAAAAAATATCTCAACCTATCATCAAAGAAATAAACGACCGTTTCCGCTTTCTGCTTGATGTAGGACTGGGTTATCTGACTTTATCACGTAAGGCAGGCACTTTATCAGGAGGAGAAGCCCAGAGAATTCGCTTGGCGACTCAGATTGGTTCCAACCTTATGGGGGTTATGTATGTTTTAGATGAGCCTTCTATCGGACTGCACCAGCGCGATAACAACCGCCTCCTCGGCTCGCTTAAAAAAATGCGGGATTTAGGCAATACGCTTATCGTTGTAGAACACGATGAAGAAACAATGGCAGAAGCCGATCATTTGATCGACATGGGGCCAGGAGCAGGTGATGAGGGAGGCTATGTTGTCGCCCAAGGCACGCCGGAAGAAGTGAAAGAAAACGAAGATTCACTGACGGGTGCTTATCTTTCGGGCAAACGCTTTATTCCTGTCCCAACTGAACGCAGAACAGAAGACAAGGGCGAGGTTGTTATTAAAGGAGCTCGCGAAAACAATCTCAAGAATGTCGACGTATCCTTCCCTCTGGGTAAATTTATTGGGGTCACCGGTGTCTCAGGCTCTGGAAAGAGTTCATTAGTAAATGAGATACTCAAGAAAGTCTTGCGACGTGACTTGAACCGTTCAACAGAACGTCCAGGGGAATACGATTCCATGACCGGCCATGAAGAATTAGAGAAGGTAGTGGGGATCGACCAGAGTCCAATCGGGCGAACACCACGCAGTAATCCGGCCACTTACACCGGCGTTTTCGACGATATTCGTGAGCTTTTTGCAACGACCAACGAAGCGAAAATAAGAGGCTATGAAAAGGGCCGCTTCAGCTTCAATATCAAAGGCGGGCGCTGTGAAGCTTGTCGCGGGGATGGTATCTTGAAAGTAGAAATGCACTTCTTGCCAGACGTCTATGTGCCGTGTGAAGTCTGTGGAGGAACACGCTATAATTCTGAGACTTTAGAAGTAGAATATAAAGGAAAAAATATTGCAAATGTTTTAGACATGACGGTGGATGATGCTTTAGATTTCTTCCAGAACATTCCAAAAATAAAAAGAAAAGTCCAAACGATTCACGATGTCGGTCTGGGCTATATTACTTTAGGACAGCCTGCTCCTACACTATCAGGCGGGGAAGCGCAGCGTATGAAACTTGCAAGTGAGCTGCATAAACGCACTGATGGGAAAAACTTTTACATTCTCGACGAACCGACGACAGGACTCCACACGGATGATATCTCTCGTCTGCTCAACGTATTAAACCGTCTAGTAGAGGAAGGCAATACGGTAGTTGTGATTGAGCACAATCTAGATGTCATTAAGACGGCCGATTACTTGGTGGATCTAGGACCGGAAGGTGGAGACGGCGGCGGACAGATTGTCGCAACAGGAACGCCCGAAGAGGTTGCAGAAGTCGAAGCAAGTTATACAGGCTATTACTTAAAAGAAACTTTGGAACGTGACAAGCAGAGAGAATCGGAAAAAGTTAAATAAAAGGCGGAAATACGATATAATTGATGAGAGAAGGGGGATATAATGGAGAAGTTAAAAAAATCAAGGACCAATCGTGTGTTAGGCGGGGTGTTGGGCGGCATCGGTGACTACTTTGATATCGATGCCAATATTTTACGGGTTATAGTTTTTATATTGGGCTTGTTCAATCCTTTCCCGATAACCTTACTGTATCTCATCGCTTCATTGATTATTCCTTATGAAGATCCCAAAGACACTGAAACTATCTATTCTAAAATATTCGGTGAGTTTCGTGATCAATCACAGCAAAGAAATAAGACTGATCGCAAGATACTTAAAGATGTAGAAGAAAAATAAGGAGGGTTCGTATGGCCTGGTGGCAAAAATTATTATTAAACACAATCGTTTTCCTGGCTCTAGCTGGTTTGATTGAGGGTTTTTATGTAGAGAGTTTTGCAACTGCACTTTTTGCAAGTGTTATCTTCGGTATATTAAATATCAGCCTCAATCCGATTCTGCAACTGCTTTCACTTCCTATTACCTTGATAACTTTTGGCTTGTTTAGCTTAGTGATCAACGCGGCCATGCTGTCGTTAACAGCCGCCTTATTGGGAACCAATTTCCACTTCGCTTCTTTTTGGATTACTATTCTTGTTTCAGCCTTGCTTTCTTTAGTTAACACTGTCGTTAATAACTTCAGCAGATCTTAAGTTAACATAGCCCATAAAGTGGCATAGTCATTGTGCACAATGACTATGCTTTTTTTATGGAGGTATGCATAATCTTGGAAGGACAGGCTTATCCTTGGTACTATTTAAATAACTAGAATACAAAAGGAGGATTTTGAATGAGTAGCGAGACGATACTGATCACTGGGGCAGGTACAGGATTTGGGAAAGCTATAGCATACACACTGGCAGAATTAGGAAAAGACGTTATTGCGACGGTTGAAACGATGTCGCAAGTCTCTGCTCTCGAACAAGAAGTGAGAGAGGAAGACTTTTCGATGAGAATTGAAAAGTTAGATGTCACCGACCAAGCTGACCGTGAGAAAGCTTGGGAGTGGGATGTGGATATATTAGTCAACAACGCAGCCATCAAAGAAGGTGGAGCCCTTGTCGATATACCTGAAGAAAATTTACGTCATCAATTTGAAGTGAATGCCTTTGGTCCAACTCTCTTAACACAAGGTTTTGCACGTCAGATGATCAAGAAGAAGAAAGGTCGAATTGTTTTTGTTTCTTCTATCTCAGGCTTGATGGTGAACCCTTTCTCCGGTCCTTATGCAGGATCGAAATTTACAGTAGAAGCATTCGCTAATACATTGAGCCAGGAGCTACAGGAGTTCAACGTAGAAGTAGCGACCATCAATCCGGGCCCTTATCTGACAGGGTTCAATGACCGGGAATTTGAAACCTGGGAGAGCTGGCAGAACGATCCGGCTGAACGAGTCTTCGATTATGGTAAACTGGCCTTTCCCTTTGAACAATATGATCCCCAAGAAGTAATGGTTCCCGCAGTCAAAGTAATTCTGGGCGAGACAAAAGCTTATCGGACAGTCATCCCTGAAAAGATGATTCCGCAAGTCAAAGAAGAGAATGAAAAAATGTGGGAGAAAAAGACCGATCAAGGTTTAGGCGAGCGTCATAAAATGGTCCAAAAAGCGTATGACCTCAAACCGGCAACTAAAGCAGATGACTATTAAAAGTGTAAATCACATTATCTGCCTTCTTGCTTTCTAGCAAAAAGGCAGATATCTTTGTTTCAACTGATCAAAACAGAAAGAAGGAACAACATGGCAGATTATTTAGCCGAATTTTTTAAGAACATTGAGGGTGTACTCAATCAGCCGAACTTGTTATTTGAAGATTGGCAAGTTATCGGGAGAATCGCTATTACTTCAGTAATTTCTTATTTTTTATTGATTCTTATTTTAAGAATAGTGGGAATGAGATCTATTGCGGACTTCAGCGTCTATGACTTTGTCGCCACTTTGACAATTGGGTCCGTTATCTCTTCCACTCTTGTTTTGAGCGAAGTCACGTTGTTGAATGGATTTTTAGCTGTTCTCATATTTTTAGCACTCCAATTTATCGTGTCCAAAATGACTACTCATTTCCCAGTCTTGCATCATATGATAAATCCTCGACCTAAAGTGGTTTTCTTCAAAGGGGAGTTCAGAGATGAGGCCTTGAAGACGGCTAGAGTGAATAAAGAAGAAATTTATTCTGCTATCCGCAGAGAAGCGAATACAACGTCAGATCAAGTGGATGCAGTAATTCTAGAGACGAATGGTAGTTTTTCTGTGGTGACTGATATAAGTGAAGGTTATGAAGATGAAATTACCAGACATATGGAAACAGATAAAGCAAAACCGTGGTCAACTAAATAAAGAAAGGAAACTTCTTACTCAATCGGTAAGAAGTTTTTTTATTTAACAGTGACGTTCATCAACGAAAAAAGAGATAGAGAACCATTTTATGAGCAAGTTTATAAAGGGACTCTTTATCATAAAATAAATTACCGAGCGATGAAGCATCTATGGTATTATACAATTAGCTTGTACTTGCCCCTATAAGGAGGAGACTATGGCGAATTACATAACAATAGAAGAGTTGCTCGAAAGAGAAAGCAGTATCACTGTTTGTCAAGGAGAAGATTTCCTCGACCGCAAAATTACAGTAAGCGATTTATATCGCCCTGCTTTAGAATTAACGGGGTATTTTCGTTTTTATCCTAAAGAAAGACTGCAGCTCTTTGGAAAAACAGAAATATCTTATATTAAAACGTTGGAGAAAGAACGCCGGATAGACATCATGGAGGCTTTATGTCAGAAAGAAACGCCTGCTTTTCTCATCTCGAGAGAGTTAGAGCCTCCTGAGGAACTAGTTAATGCATGCAAAAAGAATGATATTGTTATTCTAAGTTCTAACCGATCGACGACCCACTTGTTCAGCCGTGTGACGAGCACTTTAGAGAAAGCCTTGGCTGAGAGAGAAGCAATGCACGGTGTTCTGGTTGATATTAATGGGATGGGAGTCCTGATCACTGGAAAAAGCGGGATAGGTAAAAGCGAGACCGCTCTTGATTTAATTAAAAGAGGACATCGCCTTGTTTCAGATGATCGTGTCGATCTGTATACGACCGATAATGTGAATATCTATGGAACAGCGCCTGAAATCACAAAATATATGATTGAGATACGAGGGATCGGTGTGATCGATGTTATCGATATGTTCGGCGTCTCGGCTGTCAGGGGAGAAACTCGTGTCGACCTCAACGTGCATCTTGCTATGTGGGAGGAACATAAAGATTTCGACAGGTTGGGCGGTAAGACGCAAACAAAAGAGATTTTCGATGTTACTTTGCCTCAGATTATCATTCCGGTAAGTTCTGGAAGAAACCTAGGCAGTATTATTGAAACAGCGGCTATGTCTATGCGTGCAAAAAGATTAGGCTATAATGCCCATGATAAATTAGTCGAAAATATGAACCGTGTCATGGAAAAGAACCAAAAGCTTGATGCGAAGAAAAAGAAGGAGAAATGAGTATGTCTCGGTTATTAGGAGCGATTGATCCAATTGCCTTCAGTTTCGGCCCGGTAGAGGTCGCATGGTATGGGGTTATTATCGCAGTTGGTATTTTAGTTGCTCTGTTTTTAGCTTCCGCAGAAGCAGAACGTCTGGGTTTAGATGATGACCTTATCACCGATCTTGCTTTATGGGTGGTTCCGCTCGGTTTCATAGGGGCCAGACTCTATTATGTTTTGTTTGAACTGGATTATTACCTGCAGAACCCCGGTGAAATCATCGCGATTTGGAATGGCGGTTTAGCGATTTATGGAGGAATCATAGCTGGAGTGATTGCAATTATATGGTTCTCTAACCGTAAGAATCTGCCTGTCTGGCTGATGTTTGATATTCTTGCTCCTCCTCTGATGATTGCTCAAGCGATCGGACGCTGGGGGAACTTTATGAACCAAGAAGCACATGGGGGAGAAGTCTCTCGACAATTTTTAGAAAATCTTTACCTGCCAAAATTTATCATTGAGCAGATGAATATTGAGGGAACATATTACCATCCTACTTTTTTATATGAATCCATCTGGAATGTTATCGGTTTTGTAATTCTTTTATATTTGAGAAGAAAATCCGACTTATTCAAAAGAGGGGAAGTCGCTTTGTTTTATATCGCTTGGTATTCTTTTGGGCGTTTCTTTATCGAAGGCATGCGCACAGACAGTTTATATATTGGAGACACCAGCATCAGAGTCTCTCAACTTCTCTCCTTTCTTCTTTTCTTTGGAGCAATTGGCGTAGGGATATACAGACGGAGAAATACCTTCCAACTTCCTTACTACAACGAAGGCATTCGGCCGGAACTTAGCTTCCAAGAGAAAAAACATGAGTATGAGAAGAAAAATTAGAATTTCATAATTAATGAATAAAGTGTTAATATAGTTGAACATGTAATGTATATGCTAGGAGGAAGTTGAATCATGAAAAAAGTAAAGAAGGCAGTCATTCCTGCTGCAGGGCTCGGGACGAGATTTCTGCCTGTGACCAAAGCAATGGCGAAAGAAATGCTCCCTATTGCGGATAAACCAACAATTCAATTTATCGTTGAAGAAGCGATAGAATCAGGGATTGAAGATATTTTAATTGTGACGGGAAAAAACAAACGGCCAGTTGAAGATCACTTCGATTCCAACCCTGAACTAGAAGAGAGTTTACGTCAAAAAGAACGTGAAGATTTATTGGAGCTAGTGGAAGAGACGACAGGGCTCAATTTATATTTTGTTCGACAGTCCTATCCTTTAGGGTTGGGACATGCTGTCTTACAGGCTAGAGCGTTTATAGGGAATGAACCCTTTGTTGTGATGTTGGGCGATGACTTAATGGTAGATGAAAAGCCATTAACGAAACAACTGATGGACTCTTATGAAAAAACACATGCTTCGACTATTGCGGTGATGGAAGTGCCGCCACAAGATACTTCTAGTTATGGGGTCATCGATCCAGAAGGTCAGCTGACAGAAAATCTCTATAATGTGCGTCAATTTGTCGAAAAGCCGGAACCGGAAGATGCGCCGAGTAACTTAGCTATTATCGGCCGCTATTTACTCACCCCGGAGATATTCGATATTCTAGAAACACAGGAAACTGGTAAAGGCGGCGAAATCCAACTGACGGATGCCATTGACACTCTGAATAAAACTCAGCGTGTCTTTGCCTTAAACTTTGAAGGAGATCGTTATGATGTGGGGAATAAGTTTGGTTTTTTAGAAACGAGTATTGAATACGGATTGAAACATCCGGAGCTTAAAGATCATCTGCATGCCTTTTTAATGGAGACGGCAGAAAAAATAGAAAAAGAAGAAGTCTAAAAAGTTTATTTTACAATCGGGAAAGGTGACACTTTCTCGGAAATTGCTTATGATAAGTAAGCAAGAGAAGGAGGTTCGTTAAATGGAAAGAATAGAAAAGAGATATGATGTGATAGTTGTTGGTGCAGGGCCAGGGGGAATGACGGCTGCTCTCTATGCATCAAGAGCAAATCTGGAAACATTAATTTTAGATGGAGGTCTTCCTGGAGGCGAGTTGAATAATACCGCGACGATTGAAAATTATACAGGGTTCGAAGATATTCAGGGACCTGAACTCGCACAGCGGATGTATAAAGGTTCCTTACAATTCGGGGCTGAACATAAATTTGAAAACGTAGAAAAAATTGTAGATAAAGGTAACTATAAAGAAGTCCATACCTCTAAAAAAATATATGAAACGATCGCTGTCATTATCGGGACAGGTTCTGAAAATAAAAAATTGAATGTTAACGGAGAGAGCGAGCTCACAGGTAAAGGTGTGTCATACTGTGCAGTATGTGATGGTGCATTCTTCAGAAATCGTGAGATTGTAGTCGTCGGTGGTGGGGACTCTGCGGTTGAAGAAGGAACTTTCCTTACCCAATTTGCAGATAAAGTCACCATTATCCACCGTCGTGACGAGCTCAGAGCAGCAAAATTACTGCAGCAACGTGCTCTTGAAAATGATAAAGTTGAATTTATCTGGGATTCTGTTGTAGAAGAAATTGAGGGCGAAGATCAAGTAGAAAACCTCAAAATCCGTAATGTTAAAACAGGAGAAATTACGGACTACCCGGTTGAGGGCGTCTTTGTTTACATCGGAGATGTTCCCAATACAGAAAAATTTGCAGATCTTGGCATCTTAAATGAACAAGGTTGGATTGAGACAAACAGTCAGATGGAAACATCGGTTCCGGGCATTTATGCTGTGGGAGATGTACGCAACACATCCTTGCGTCAAGTTGCGACAGCGGTCGGAGACGGCAGTTTAGCAGGACATAATTCTTTTGATTACGTGGAAGACGTAAAAGCAAATATGAAAGTAAAAGAAAAACAAATATAATTAAAGAAGCTTAAGGCTAAGAAACGAAGTAAAAGCTTGCTATACCTTTTAGAAAGTTCGATTAAAAATGTCAGGGGGAGTTTCCTTCTGACATTTTTCACAAGAGTAATTTTTAGTTGTTCATGAGCAGACAAAAATAAGTGAGGTTATCATGGCGAATAAGCGATTATCATTAATTGATATCGGATCCAACTCGATTCGATTAGTTGTCTTTTCTATAGATGAACATTATCTGGTATCTGAACTACAAAATGTGAAAATACCTGCCCGTATCGTCCAATATCTTGACGACGACGATGTGATGAGTGAAGAGGGAATCAAAGAACTTGTTCATGTTTTAGACAGTTTGGTACGCATATCAAGAACCTATCAACCTGAAAATGAATTTTATGTGGCAACAGCAGCGATCCGTCGTTCTGTCAATAACCAAGAAATAGCAGAACGGATTAAAAATGAGGTAGGAATCGAAATCAAAATCCTTTCTGAAGAAGAAGAGGGTTACTACGGCAATTATGCGGTTCTTCACACGATGGAACTTAGAGATGGCATCACCGTAGATATTGGCGGAGGCAGTACTGAACTTGTTCTCTTTAAAGATAAGAAAGTAGAAAAAATGGTCAGTCTTCCTTTCGGAGGAGTCAGCTTACAAGATGATTTTTTTGATGGAAAAGACCACAATGATAAAAAGGCTGTCAAGAAAGCAACAAAATGGGTTCAGGAACAGATTGAAGCTGAAGCATGGATTAAGGACACAAATGTACCTCTCATTGGGATAGGCGGCTCGGCACGTAATATCGCTGAAGTTTTCCAAAGACGCGTCAATTATCCGATAGCGGGTTTGCATTGTTTCGAGCTGAGTTTAGATAATATGGAGGAGGTATTGAGTCTCTTTTTATCTCAAACACTGGAGGAACTGGACGACTTAGATGGTCTTTCAAGCGATCGTAAAGAATCGATCATCCCGGCAACCATCGTGTTCAACCAAGTTCTCAGCTGTATAGGTTCTGATTGCTTCGTTATTTCCTCAAAAGGACTGCGTGAAGGGTATCTTATCGAATACATGAATGAGACAGAGCCAGTGCCTTTCCAAATGGATAATGTGCAAGGAAGTACGGTAGTGCGTGCGGCACGTAAGTACAGGATACCTTCCGTTTCTGTTAATCAGCGTGTTATTATTGCAGATTACTTACTGCGAGAGCTGGAAAGAAATAACCTCATAGAGCTCAGCGAAAGAATGGCGCAATATTTTTACTATGGGGTGACTCTTTACTTTGTCGGCGCTTATATTGAAGACGATGCCAAGAGCCAACATAGTTTTTATATCTTATCTAATATGAACTTAAATGGTTTTTCCCATAAGGACCGTGTCAGGGTAGCTTTGATCGCTAGTTTCAAGAACAAATCTCTCTTTAATCAGTATATGGAAACTTTTGAGTCATGGTTTACAGATGAAGAGAAAGAAATTCTGCTCGGGTTAGGCAGTATCGTGAAATTCGCTGAAGCATTAAACGATACGCATATTAACCAGATCGAACATCTTCAATTAGAGCCTAGAGACGAAGGCTACGAGCTTTACATTGATTATCAAGGCGATGTTCTTTCTGAAATGTATCGGGCAGAAAAACAAAAAAACCACTTCGAGCGTGTGATTGGTGATGATGTCACTCTCGTATTCATAGACAAATAGGTCAGAGGCATCAGTTTTCATATCATGAAAAGCTGGTGCTTTTGTTTTACAGTGAGACCCACCGAGAAAAGTATGTACAGATTGCATAAGGATTGTGTTAGGTTTTAGTAAATTTCATCTTATTTCTACAAAGTGATGGCTCTTCTGTTTGAATATTAGAAAATTACGTTATAATGAACTTACAGATGAACTCAGACCTTTGAGAGAAGCGCTAAAGTGAGGTGCAATCTCCAAGATATTTTAAAGAATACGACAATGAGGTGTAAGAGATGTCTACGGAAAACGAAAACAGAGAAAATATATCCAGTCCTGAAAAAGAAACGGGTCACCTTGATGACCAAGAAGAAAATACTGCAGCTGAGCTAGATATCACAAACCCTGATTATTACCAGAATCGAGAGCTCTCTTGGTTAGATTTCAATTACCGTGTGATTGCAGAAGCAGAAGATGAGCGTAATCCTTTGATTGAACAGCTTTCTTTTTTGTCGATAGGTTCTTCCAACCTGGATGAATTTATTCAAGTCCGAGTGGCGGGTCTGCAGGACCAGGTCAAATACGGCGCCGATGCCCGTGATACAAAAAAGCAATGGACGCCTGCTAAGCAGCTGGAAGAGATTGCTAAAAAGAATGCAATCAATGTCAACTACCAGTATAAATTGTTCGCTAAAAAAATGGCTGAACTCGAAGAGAAGTTCGACTTCTATATTCGACCCATCGAAGATTTAACAGTCCCACAATACCAACGTGTCGTTGACATTTTTGATGATTATATCAAGCCTGCGATCACGCCTTTCGGGGTAGATGCTTATCGGCCTTTCCCTCATTTAGTAGATGGAGCGATTCACCTTTTTGTGCGACTTGAAAAAGAGGGAGAACCTTTCATCGCTATTATTCCTGTTCCGCAGCTCTTGAGCCGGTTCCATCTACTCGAAGAAGAGGATGGCGCTATTTTAGTTTTTACGGAGGACATTATAAAGAGCAGGCTGGAAGATTTTTTTATCGGCTTCGAAATCAAATATTCTTTTAACTTTCGTGTCACCAGAAGTGCAGATTTAGAGCTTCAAGAAGACGGAGCGGAAGATTTATTATCTGTCATTGAAGACTATTTAGAGATCAGGAAGAATCAAGAAGTGGTTCGCTTGGAAATCGATCGACGAATTGAAGACTCTTATTTTATTGAAGATGTCGTTTACCTCATGACCGAATTGAACCTCAAAGAGCAAGATGTTTATGCTATTGACGGTCCTCTCGATTTGACTTTTTTGATGGATGTGAGATCCCTTTTAAAAGATGAATTTCCAGAACAGGCCTATGCTCCTTTTCAAGCATACTATCCTGAATATTTAAGAAATTGCTCTATTTTTGAAGTGGCAGAACAACGAGATATTTTACTGCATCATCCGTTTGATTCCTTCGAACCCGTGATTGAACTTGTAGCTGAAGCAGCAAGGGATAATGATACGGTAGCTATCAAACAGACTTTGTACCGGGTAAGTTCTGACTCTCCGCTGATTTCTAATCTGAAAGCAGCAGCGAAAAGAGGCATACAAGTCACAGTCCTAGTAGAATTGAAAGCGCGCTTTGATGAAGAGAATAATGTACATTGGGCAAAAGAGTTGGAAGAAGCAGGCGTCCACATTTTGTATGGGATGAAAGAGTTAAAAACTCACAGCAAAGCAACTTTAATAATCAAAAAGTCAGAGAACGGCTTTAAACATTACGCGCATCTTGGCACAGGGAATTATAATGAAAGCACCGCGAAGCAGTATACAGATTTAGGTTATATCACAACGCGGTCGGCTATTACAGAAGATGTCGCAGCTTTCTTTAATTATCTGAGCGGTTACTCTAAACAGCCGGACTACCATCATCTCCATGTCTCCCCTTATGAAATACGAGATACTTTTATGGAAAAGTTAGATATTGAAATTGAAAACCAAAGAGAGTACGGCAATGGCCATATGATTGCCAAAGTGAACTCTTTATCAGATAAAGAACTGATTATGAAACTGATAGAAGCGAGTCAAGCAGGAGTCAAGATTGATCTGATTGTCAGAGGAATTTGTTGTGCGATTCCCGGTATCCCAGATGTCACAGAGAACATTACTATTCGAAGTATTGTCGGTCGTTATCTGGAACATACTAGGATTTATTATTTCTATAATAATGGCGAACCCAAAATTTACCTCTCTTCTGCTGATTTAATGACGCGCAATCTCTCCCGCCGTGTAGAAATTGCGTTTCCTATCCAAACTGAAGAGCAACGTGAAAGCATTATGGACATACTCAAACTCTATTTAGCGGATAATACGAAAGCCTGGGAACTCCATTCGGACGCTCGCTATTACAAAGTCCAGCCAGAAGAGGGCGAGCAAGCGATAAGTGCTCAAGAAGTGTCGATAGAAGAAGCAAGAGATAAAAAACAAGAGGTAAAACAGTCTCAAACCAAAAACTGGTTTTCACGCTTGACAGATAAGTTATTGGGAAATAGTAAGAGTTAGAAGTCAAACGGTGAGCAGATGCTGTACTCAAAAAACATATAGAAAAGGTGATGAATAATGGGATGGAAAGAAAACTATGAGCAATGGCTGGCTTATGAGAACTTAGGCCAGTGGGAACAAGCCGATTTAGAAAAGATAAAAGAGGACGAAGAAAAGATACAAGACGCTTTTTATAAACCTCTGGAGTTTGGAACAGCAGGGATGCGCGGTGTGATGGGTGCCGGGACGAACCGCATGAACCGCTACACTGTTCGTCAGGCGACTCAGGGGCTGGCTGATTATATTGAATCCCATGGTGACGAAGCAAAGAAACGCGGTGTTGCTATTGCTTATGACTCCCGCCACTTATCGAAAGAGTTCGCACTTGAAGCAGCTTTAACCTTAGGAAAAAACAATATCAAGACTTATATTTTTGAGGAACTCAGAACCACTCCTGAGCTCAGCTTTGCGGTTCGTTATTTGGATACTTTCTCTGGGATTATGATTACTGCAAGCCACAATCCATCAGAATATAATGGTTATAAAGTCTATGATGAACTCGGAGGTCAATTGCTTCCAGACGCAGCCGATCAGCTGACTGCTTACGTCAATGCCAGAGAGAATATGCTGAATATCGAAGTTGGAGAACAAGCGACTTTAGAAGAACAAGGTTTGGTGGAATGGATTGGTCGCGAAGTGGATGAAGCCTACCTTGAAGAACTTGAGACAGTGGTCGTTGACCCAGAGCTTGTCGAACGCATGGGCGATAAAATCAGTATTGTATTTACCCCTTTACATGGAACAGGACAGACAGTAGGACTTGAAGCTTTAGAACGTGCCGGCTACAAGAAGGTCACTACAGTTTCTGACCAGATCGAGCCGGATGGAGATTTCCCGACAGTGAGCTCGCCTAATCCAGAAGATGAAGCCGCTTTGGCGCTTGCTGTTGAAACAGGAAAACAAGTGGACGGAGACATTCTCATTGCGACAGATCCTGATGCCGATCGTTTAGGTTTAGCTGTTAAACAATCCGATAATCATTATAGAATGCTGACAGGTAATCAAATTGCAAGCTTAATGCTGGACTATATCATCAAAGGGCTTAAAAATAAGGATAAACTGCCGAGAGACGGTGCCATTGTCAAGTCCCTCGTTTCAAGCGAACTGCCGACTGAAATTGCTCAAAGATACAATATCGAAAGTTTCGATGTCTTGACCGGCTTTAAGTACATTGCTGATCTCATAGAGCAGTTTGAACAAAGTGGCAGCCACACCTTTTTATTCGGTTTTGAAGAGAGTTATGGTTATTTAGCACAACCTTTTGTAAGAGATAAAGATGCGATCCAAGCCCTTTTACTCTCTGCAGAAATGGCTGCTTACCACAAAGAAAATGGCGACACCTTATACGATGCCTTACTCAGACTCTTTCAAGAATATGGACACTATGAAGAGAAAACGATTTCTGTCACTCTGCCCGGTATCGAAGGCGAAAAGAAAATCGCTCAAACTTTAGAGAGCTTGAGAAAGGAACCGCCTGCTCAATTCGGAAATTATCAGGTTCTCGAATATGAAGATTTCTTAACACAAGAACGGGTGGATGGAGCAGGGAAGACAGAAGCGATCGAATTGCCGCAAGCGAACGTTTTAAAATATTACTTAGCGGATAAAAGTTGGATTGCTGTGCGTCCTTCCGGAACAGAACCTAAGATTAAATTTTATATCGGAGCGACTGCTCAATCTAAAAGCGATGTGATGTCCAAAGTGGAGGCCTTTGAAGAGGATCTTTTGAGATTAACTGAATAACTCAATCCATCATTGTAGTTGAGGAGTGTCTTGTTTCTAATAAAAATTAGAAGCAGGCACTCTCTTTATGTTAATTGGGAATATCTCAAAGGCGGGGCACTGTCTGAGGAGCAAGTTAAATTAAATGGTGAAATGATACGCCCGGCATGTTATACTATAGAGAGTGGAGAACATTTAAGAGAGGGTACGTCAATGAATGAAGATTTTCAAATTGTCATTATTACCGGAATGAGCGGCGCTGGAAAAACAGTAGTCATTCAAAGTTTTGAAGATTTAGGTTATTTTTGTGTGGACAATCTGCCCCCCAAGCTCATCCCGTCCTTTATACGACTTGCAAACACGAACAGGTCTATTGAAAAGATTGCATTAGTTGTGGATTTAAGGTCTCGAGAATTTTTTGATGATTTACAAGCAGTGATTCAGAAAGATATAAAAGATATCGGCGTCACCCCATACATTTTATTTTTAGAAGCAAGTGATAAAAAGCTAGTCTCCCGTTATAAAGAGACCAGACGCTCTCATCCTATGACCAGTGGAGGTCGTATTCTGAAAGGGATCCAAAAAGAGCGCAAACTTCTAGAGAAAGTAAAACAAAATGCTACGCGCATTATTGACACATCAGACTATACAAATAAAGATTTGCAGAGAGAAATTAATGAGATATTCAACACTTCTGATGTCGCGACATTCCAAGTGGAAGTGATGTCTTTCGGATTTAAACATACACCTCCTATTGATGCAGATATTGTGATGGATGTCCGCTTTTTACCTAATCCTTATTATATTGATGAACTACGACCGCTCACAGGGTTGGCCCCCATCGTCTATGATTATGTTATGGACCAGCCCGATACGGAAATTTTTTATCAAAAATTTATATCTTTATTAGATTTTCTTCTTCCAGGATACAAGAATGAAGGAAAAAACAATTTAACAATAGCTATTGGATGCACCGGCGGACAACACCGTTCTGTCGCTCTATCAGAGCGTATAGGAGCGCATATCGCATCTGAAGGTTATCCTGTTCGCGTCACTCATCGTGATAAAGACAGGTGAAAGGAGATTCCGTTGTATCGTGAGTATGGAAATTAGATACAATCGACAATTAAATAAAAAGAGAAAGAAAGTCATCCCTAAAGTAGTCGTTATCGGAGGTGGGACAGGAGTCTCTGTCATTCTCAATCAACTGCGCGATAAGCAGATGGATGTTACCGCTATTGTCTCTGTAGCAGATAATGGGGGAAGCAGCGGCATTTTACGTAAGAACCTCAATGCTCTTCCTCCAGGAGACGTGAGAAATGTAATCGTTTCACTTTCTGACCTCCCTGACGAATATAAAGAACTTTTTCAATATCGTTTTGACGAAAACTATGACACATTATCTGGACATGCTTTAGGTAATCTCATTATCACTGCCGTAACTGAAATGAACAGCGACTTTTATGAAGGTGTTCAAGTTCTGAGTGACATGATGAAAGTGAAAGGGAAAGTATTGCCAGTCACGAACCAGCCTCTGAACTTGCATGCTGAATATACAGATGGGACGCGCGTTCAAGGGGAAGAGAACATTCCTAAAATTCGGAAAGAAATTGAGCGTGTCTATGTGACAAGCGGCAGGCTAAATGAATCTGTGAAAGCAGGGACAGACGTGGTATCTTCTATCCTTGAGGCCGATCTGATCGTGTTAGGCCCAGGAAGTTTGTATACAAGCATTCTCCCTAACTTAATGGTCAAAGAAGTGAAGGATGCTATACTGGAAACAGAAGCCACCATCCTCTATATATGTAATATTATGACCCAGAGGGGAGAGACTGAAAAGTTCTCTGATGCTGACCATGTGAGAGTCTTGCATAAACATTTAGGAGAGCCTTTTTTAGATGTCGTGCTTGTTAATAACGGCCAGGTCGATGCCGAATTTCTACAAAATGAGACTCAAGATGAATCCCTCTTACAAGTGGAGCATGATTTTCAAGCTTTGCAGAGAGAGTGTCCGATGATTATCTCGGATGATTTCTTGAAAATAGAAGGCGCCGGAGTCTATCACGACGGCCAGAAAGTAGCTCAAGAAATCTGTGGAATCGCCTTAAATGAGCGCGGCCGCGGCAAAAAGAAATGAGGGTACGGAGTAACACGGTTTAGGAATGAGGAGGAAAGAAATGTCTTTTGCGGCAAGTGTGAAAAAAGAATTAACAATGATTGAAGTTCATCCTGTTCATGCACGAGCAGAATTGGCAGCTTTTGTAAGAATGAATGGGGAGTATATAAAAGAAGA
>JBHWPB010000052.1:0-9113 GCA_043424675.1 Carnobacteriaceae bacterium
TCGTGTTATTTCTCTATTGTGTTAGTCATTGTGTGATACACTCAGATTAAATAAATATGAGATATAAACAACTAATAGCTCAAGGTTATAAATAAAGGCACCACACATAAAGAGTATTTTTAGGAGGTGGAATGAAGTGAACAATTCTCAAAATGAAATGAACCTTATCATTCCCGAAGGATGTAACAATGCTCCAAGGAAACAAATACTTATTGAATTTACAGTAGCTTTATTAAAAGGTGATAAAGATGTCATAAAAAAATATGCACATGAATCTATTGTACAGTATCAATTACAAGCAAATAAAAAACTAGAAGGACAAGATGCATTCATAGCTGAATTACAGAATGAAAAAGATCATATCATCAATACTCTTGAGATTTACCAAGTCATCACTCATGGTAAATTCGCCTCAATAAATGGTGTGTTTTCGTTAGAAAATGATACAAAAATTAATTTTTGCGATGTTTACACGTTTAGTACTGCCGCTAAGTCAGGAAAAGTAAAGGAAATAAGATCATACAGACTGGAGCCTTTAGACTAGTATCTCTGATAAATATATTAGTATGAGTAACAAAAATTGGGAGTGAATATCAATGGAAAAGACAATTCTTATGATAAGTAGTTTCCTCATTTTACTAGCTGGCTGTACAACTATGGAAGAGGCTCAAAATGACGGGGTGGCCCCCACAGATTCGTCGAGAGAAGAGACAGTTGATGAAAAGAAAGAGACTTCAAAAGTAGACGATCGAATCCCGGCTGAACTTACCGTTCTCGCTGAAAATTTAAACATTCCATGGTCCATTCAAAAAGAAGGTGACATCTTTTATATCACTGAACGCGAAGGCACCATCGCCAAAATTGAAAATGGGAAAGTCGAGCGACACGACGTTCAATTAGAGGAGCCTTTATCCTCAGAGGCTGAAGCGGGTCTGTTAGGTTTAGTGCTGGACCCCGATTTTTCAGAAAACCAGCAAGCCTTCGCCTACTATACTTATTCTGGAAATTCAGGACCGACAAATCGGATTGTGCGACTAGAACTTGCAGAAAATGTTTGGTTGGAAAGAGAGGTATTAGTGGATGGTATTCCAAGTGGAAACGTTCACCATGGCGGCCGTCTAGCGATCGGACCAGACGAAAAGTTATATGCAACGGCTGGGGATGCAGCGACACCAGAATTGGCGCAAAACCTTAATTCACTTGCAGGCAAGATTCTGCGAATGAATTTAGATGGGACGGTACCAGAGGATAATCCTTTTGAGGGATCTTATATCTACAGTTATGGCCATCGAAACCCTCAAGGACTGACCTGGTTGGAAGACGGGAGGATGTACGCCAGTGAACACGGAAACCAAGCGAACGATGAAATCAATCGAATTGAAGCAGGGGTAAATTACGGATGGCCTCTCATTGAAGGGCTGGAAGAGACGGATGCAATGCGGGCGCCTGTCTTTACCTCTGGAAGACAAGAAACCTGGGCGCCTTCTGGAATGGACCAACATGATGGAAAGCTATATGCTGCAGCTTTGAGAGGTAATGCAGTTTTAGAATTTGATTTAGAAGCGAATGAAGTGAGAGCGTTGCTAGACGATTACGGTCGTATTCGAGATATCTATATTGAAGATGATTTTCTGTATTTCATTACAAATAATACCGATGGCAGAGGCGACCCGATAGATAGCGATGACCGCCTCTTTCGTATCGATCTGACAGAGTTGGACGAATCTATTTAGCGAGTTTAGAAGAAGTGGCAAGTGGTCAAAAAATGAGAGAGGGAGAGAGCATGGAAAAACGAACGACACCGAGAGAAGCGGGTTTTGAAAACGGATTAAAAGTTCTTTGGGAAGGTTACAATTATATCCCCAATCGTCTCAGAATCTATCAATCGGATATTTTTGAAACGAGATTATTAGGTCGAAGGACGGTGTGTATGGGCGGAGAAGAAGCTGCCCGTTTGTTTTATGATGAAACAAAAATTAAGCGGAAGGGGGCGGCCTCTAACGTTGCTTTGAAAACCTTGCTTGGTCCAGACAGTGTTTTTACCTTAGACGATGAAGAACACCGCAACCGTAAACAAACCTTTTTAGATGTGATGTCAGAAGAACAGATTGAAGACTGGAAGGAAACTTTAAGAAAACATTTCTTACAAAGTGCCTATGATTGGTCGAAACAGCCACTGATTATTTTCTATGAAGAGGTAAAGCTGGTCTTGACCAAAGCAGTCTGTGAATGGGCAGGCGTGCCGCTTCCTGAAGAAGAGGTAGAAAAGCGGATGCATCAACTCGCTGATATATTAGAAATTATTGTTCGCCCCAAGTATAAAGCTCCCAAAGCCCTCAAGTCGAGAAAAGAGGGGAACGCATGGGGGGAAGAGCTGGTCCAGCGAGTGAGAGAGGGCGAGCTGCACCCAGCAGAGCATACCGCACTGTATCAGTTTGCTTTTCAAAAGAATTTAGACGGCACATTGATCGACAAGCGTTCCGCAGCGACTGATTTGATGAGCATCTTGCGTCCTTCAGTAGCTATCGCGATTTTTATAAGTTTTGTCGCTCTAACTTTACATCAGCATCCTGAAATAAAAGCCAAGCTCCAAAAAGAAGACAGCGACAGTCTTTATTATGAAGCCTTTGTCCAAGAAGTCCGTCGATACTACCCCTTCATCCCCTGCAACGCCGGACGGGCGCGCGAAGATTTTACTTGGCAGGGCTATGAAATTGAAAAAGATACTCTGGTTGTTTTTGATTTTTATGGAACTTGCTTTGACGAGCGAATCTGGGAGAACCCGGAAACATTCAATCCGGAGCGTTTCCTAGATTGGGAAACCAATCCGTCAGATCAAGTGCAGTACAAACTTGTTGCCCAAGGTGGCGGGGACTATTTAGAAGGGCACCGCTGTCCAGGAGAGTGGAATACAGTGGAAGCGATGAAAGTAACCGCAGAAATCTTGGTCAAGAATATGATTTATGATATTCCGTCTCAAGATTTAGGTTACTCTATGTCACAGATACCGATGATGCCAAAAAGTGGCATCGTTATGGCAAATGTGCGACTGAGGTGAACGAAAGAGTTTCTCTGTCTAGGTTAGAAAAAACAATATATATCTTATTTACATCTGGTGCCATCAATATTTCTCATACTGATGCTTTCTTTAGAACCAGATTATGCTTAAAATATAGAAAATACAGAGATAGGTGATGAAATGAAAAACGTTTTAATCGTCCAAGATATTTCAAGTTTTGGAAAATGTTCCACAACTGTGGCCTTACCCATTATTAGTGCCTGTGGCGTAACAGGTTCTTTGCTTCCGACTTCGCTTCTTTCCACACATACAGGTCCAGAGTTTCCAGGATTTACCTTCCTCGATTTATTCGACA
This sequence comes from Carnobacteriaceae bacterium, assembly GCA_043424675.1. Classification (GTDB taxonomy): domain Bacteria; phylum Bacillota; class Bacilli; order Lactobacillales; family Carnobacteriaceae_A; genus JBHWPB01. The sequence goes on from JBHWPB010000052.1 coordinate 3,375, forward strand.
ATATGAAAGCAACGCTCACTCATTGGAAAGAGCTGGGTATTAAATTCGATGCGGTTTATACGGGATACTTGGGAATGAAGGAACACGTGGATCTTATTTTAGAAGAGATTCCGCCATTAATGAGTGAAGAGGCTCTCTTATTTGTAGATCCTGCTTTTGCGGATAACGGTCAATTATATGCTGGCTTTGACGAAGAGTATGTCGAAGAGATGATGCGTTTAGTTGAAAAAGCGGATTATGCTCTGCCTAACATGTCTGAAGCATGTTTTTTGTTAGATCGTAACTTTGAAGCTTACGATGATTCTGATCAGGATGGTGTGAAAGAAGTTTTAGAGGCTTTGGTGACAGCAGGCGCTAAAAATGCTATGTTAACTGGTGTTCGGGAAACAAATCAGATAGGGGCAGCTTTGTTAAATGAAGAGGGCAGCCTGTCTACGAGCTTTGAAGAGTATCAAACTCAGAGTTTTCATGGCACAGGAGATGTCTTTGCCAGCGTCTTTGTGGGGCAATACCTGCGCCACGGAAGTATTGAGAAAGCGATGGACAAAGCAGTGCATTTTGTTCCTGAAGCTATTAAGGCAACTCTCGATGATGAACATCCGATTACTTATGGGGTGCACTTTGAAAAATGTCTGCATCTTTTGACGGAATAACTCTTTCGAAATAAGGCTGCAAACTGACAACTTTATGTTACAATTGAAAACAACTTACAAAACCAAACGAAAAATGAAGCAAAAGGGGATAACCTTATGTTTTGTTCATCTGCGCAGTTATTATTATTAATTAACAGGACTTAATTCAGCAGAAAATCTATGGAACGCTTGAGTCCTATTCATGGTGTAGATGAATGGGACGGAGCCTCTCATTCTATCTAGAGAATGAGGGGCTTTTTTATATCAATGAAGAAGGTGATTCTGGGCAGTTTATCCAACACCATAGAGTCTATTCATTTTGAATTGCAGTGGAATTTTGTTTATAAAATAAGAGGAACAGAGATGACAAAAGTAGAATCTGGAAACTGGAACAATATGCCTTGGCAGTCTTTTGATGAGGGGATAGCCCGAAAAATGTTAGCGATGGACGCTAAATACGCAAATATTGCCATCAACAAAATCGATAACAACCAAGTATTCGAAGCTCACTCTCATAAAGATCAAGAACAGATTTTAATGATTTTACAGGGGGAATGTGTAGTTTATATCGAAGACACGCCCCATGAAATGACTGCAGGATCTTGGATTGCCGTTCCAGAAGGTGTGGAGCACTCTATGGAGGTCTCTGACAGCCCGGAGCCGTTAATCAATATGGACGTTTTTTCTCCTATTCGTGAAGAATATAATGAAGCATATAAAGAATTTATCGATGGTCAATCTTCTTAACCATTATTGATGCATGATACTTGGACTCATACAGGAGGTATTCAATGGATTTACATTTAGAAGAAAAGACAGCTTTCATTATGGCATCCAGCTCAGAGATCGGCAAAGCAATTGCCACAGAGCTAGCGAACGAGGGCGCTAACGTTATGATTACCAGCCGGACAGAAGCGAAGCTTGAAGCTGCTAAAGAAGATATTGAAAAAACTGCGAAAGGAAAAGTAGCTTATGTGGTCCTCGACCAAAAAAATAAAGACAGTATCCAACAGGCTGTAAAAGCTACGAGGGAAGCATTCGGCCAATTTCCATATTAGTAAACAACTCAGGAGGACCACCGAGCGGAAAGTTTGAAGATTTCGATGACGAAGATTGGCAGAGTGCTTTTCAACTCACCTTATTCAGTTATATCCGCGTGATTCGCGAAGTACTCCCTGATTTAAGAGAAACAGAGGGCCGCATTTTAAATAACACGTCAATTTCAGTGAAAGAACCTCTGGATAACTTAGTCTTATCTAATGTTTTTAGAAAAGGCGTTGCCGGCTTATCTAAAACTTTATCAAAAGAACTGGCTGAAGATCATATTCTAGTGAATACGATTGGGGCTGGTCTGATAGAAACAGATCGCGTGACCAAGCTTGAAAAACAAGTCTCTGAAAGTACAGGAGAATCAGAGGAAGAGATCAGAGAAGAGAGTGTCGCAGACATTCCTCTAGGGCGCATCGGCCAACCTGAAGAGCTGGCGAAAACAGCTGCTTTCTTAGTCTCAGGCGCCAATACTTATGTAACCGGTCAAACCATTTTAGTCGATGGCGGCACATCGGATGCTTACTAACAACAGAAGGAACGCCAGCTATTGGCGTTCTTTTTTGTTGAAAATATACTTCGACTCATTTTTAAGGTATCATCAGAAATACTTAGAAAACAGTTTAGATTTTCTAAAACCCTGCATTTCATTCAGTTCATAATTGAAAGACACCAGGCCTCCAGCTTTATTTTCCGAATTATATTTGAGAGAAAAATACTTTTCTAATGTGAGTATTCGGCATATAATTGAGATGTCAGGTAGACTTCAAGAGATAAAGTGGAATACAAAAGCTGTCGGCAAGGGAAAACTATCGACAATCAAACATAAAGGTGGGTACAAAATGACTGCACATACAGAAAAATCTCGTTGGGGCGATTATGTTTCGAGTTTGGTTTATGGCGGATTGGATGGCATTATCACGACCTTTGCTGTAGTATCAGGAGTAGCCGGTGCTTCCTTAGCTCCAGAAATTATCATTATTTTAGGGTTTTCCAATCTTTTTGCTGATGGCTTTTCCATGGCAGTAGGCGATTATTTATCGAGTAAGTCCACCTACGAATATGAAAACCATGTCCGAGTTGTAGATAGAAGAGCGATTGAAGAAGATTTCCAGATGGAGACAGAGAGGTTAACTCAAGATTATATCCGACAAGGAATGTCTGAAGAAGATGCCCGTCAAGTGTCGCGAACTTTTGCCAAGTATCCCGAGGTGATGACGAACCAACGTCTGGGAGAAGAAGAAATTGTTTCTAAAAGCCAACCCTTTAAGAACGCTTTAGTCACCTTCTTATCCTTTGCAATTTTTGGCGCTGTTCCTTTGTTGATCTATGTTGTCGCCATGATCAGAGGAGAACTGTTGGAAAACGCTTTTGTTGTTGCATCGGTGATGACGGGTATAACTCTTTTCATGTTAGGCGTTGCAAAATCAAAAGTCACTCGAGCGAATTGGTTCAAATCTGGCCTGGAGATGTTTGTGGTGGGTGGACTTGCAGCCTTTGTCGCTTATGGCATCGGTTTTATTTTAGGCAATTAAACAAGAAAAATTGCTCAGAAAGCGATTTTATGGTTGCCCTTTGAGTGCTTTTTTAGCATTCTTAGAAAAATCTAGTCTGAGAGTTTCAATAATCATTACTTGAGAATTAGACGGATAGCTTCCGCCTTATCATAAAAAGAAGACAGGTCATGTTCTCCAATTCAACTGGGTAAGACACTAAAGAGATCTTAACAGGAGAACAGACAGCGGTGTTTAAGAGAGTATTACTTTAAAAGAATTATGCTTCTGACGTGTCATCCATGACTTCGAGAACAAGTGAGGGATCATCCGTTATAATACCGTGAGCACCTCATTCAATCAGTTCGCGCATGGTCTCTTCATCTTTTACTGTCCAATACCCAATTTTCACAGGGCGATCAGTAGCACCTCGGCTCAATTTAGGATCTGCGAGGGCAATTCCTTCAAAAGACATGGGCTACAGCATGTCGAACATGCCGATGATACCGAAAAGCGGTATTGTGAGGGCGGGCGTTCCTCCTCGTAAAATTAGTTAAGAAACACTCAAGGCACAGAAGGATACTCTTCCCTCTGTGCCTTTTTGTTTTAATTATCAAAGACTCTCAATGCATTTTTGAAGGCGAACTTTTCGATACGTTCAAGGGGCCAGTGTTCTTGTTCCAGTCTTTCAAAGAGTTTCGGCATGTCGCTCGGGGAATTGATTTCAAGCTCTCCTGAAACCCCGTCAAAATCTGTTCCAATGGCGAGCACCTCTTCTCCACCGATATTTAATATATGGTTGAGATGAAGCATCATATCGTCAATTCGTGCTTTGTCACTTTGACTGCTTAAGAACTGAGGCGCGAAACATAAACCGATGACGCCACCTGAATCAGCAATCCCTCTGATATGTTTATCAGTCAAGTTTCTTGAATGATGGGTGATACTTCTGGCGTTAGCATGACTTGCCACAATTGGTTTTTTTGAATGGTTTAACACATCTGCTATCCCACCATCATTGAGATGAGAGACATCTGTTATCATTCCCAATTCATCCATATATTGGATCCCCTCTATCCCAAAAGCTTTCAACCCCTTTTGATTTTCTACAGGATCAGCACTATTTGGATAACCAAAACAATTTTCATGATTCCAGAGGAGGCCGACCATCTGAAAACCTAGTTCAGCTAACTGTTCAATATTCTCTAAAGAATTCTCTGCCACACGCGCATCTTCTAAGGTTAAAATCGCGGATAACTTCCCAGCTGCTTCGTTTTCGTAGATATCAGCAGCATGTTCAGCCCAAGCGATGGCCGCTGAATTTTTCTGGACTTCTTTCTTTAATCGACGAACTGCCGAGTTGATATAGGTAGCATCTTCTTCAGGGGTGTCAGGACTGAAGCGTTCGTCAACTTCTATACTGTCAAAATTACTATCTGGCAGCCAGACAGCAAAAGATTGCGCCAAGGCACCCCCTTCTTGGAGCCGCTTGATATCCACATGTGTATGCGAGTTTTCATAAAGTGAAGCGTCCTTTTCTTGCTGTAATATGTGTAAAATTGTATCTGCATGTAAATCGATATATTTCATTGCTTCCCTCCTGTTTCAGACGACGATGTCTCAAAGCACTGGGCATATTATAACAGATCCAAGAGCAGTTATATTTTTATAACGGTTTAACAGGCAGTCAGAGAATTGTTTTCCCTGTCTATTGCAGTTTATATGAAAGCGTTGACAATGTGTTAACCGTAGTATAATATGAGGTTAAATATAATCAAGTTCTTGATACTTATTCCCTAGACAATGAAAATTTTTTTCACACCTTTGATGCGGATAACTCGCTTACAACTGAAAGGAGAGATTTTGTTTTGAAGAAGCAGGGGATGTTGAATCATCCGATCTCACAAGCGTTATCTGGTTTGAGACATACAGATCAGATTGTGATAGGAGATGTAGGGTTACCTGTTCCGCTTGAAGTTGTTGAAATTGATATCTCGCTAAAAATTGGGACTCCTTCATTTATAGAAGTTCTGGAAGAAATTCTCAAAGATATGAAGATCGAGAAAATTATTTTAGCTGAGGAAATCAAAGAAGATAATCCAGAGCAATTAACAAAGATATCAGACATCATTGAACTCGGCGATGTAGACATCGAATTCATAGGTCATGAACAATTTAAGAAGCTAACAGTCGACTCCAAAGCGATCATAAGAACTGGTGAAGCCACGCCTTATTCGAATATCATTTTGCAGTCTGCTGTTATATTTTAATGCCAGAGAGGATTTTTAGTATGGAAGTAAAAATGAGAGGCATTGATAAGACATTTGGAACAAATAAAGTCTTACACGAAGTAGAGATAGAAATTCGAACTGGAGAGGTTCATGGACTGATGGGAGAGAACGGGGCCGGCAAGTCGACTCTGATGAATATCTTAACCGGAGTTCATAAAAAAGATGCTGGAACAATTACCATCGATGGTCGAGAAATCAACTTTGATAATCCGAAAGAAGCAGAAGAACATGGCATTGCCTTTATCCATCAAGAATTGAATAATCTGTCACACATGA
>JBHWPB010000053.1:0-2692 GCA_043424675.1 Carnobacteriaceae bacterium
AAGGAGGAATTAAATGTCAGAAGCAAAACAGTTACCATTACGTTCTGAAGTCGAAGAAGAATTAACCTGGGATTTAGAAAATATTTTTGAAAGCGATGAAGTCTACCAGAAAGCTTTCGAAGAAGTGAAAAGGAAGATACCTGAATTAAAAAAATATCAGGGTGCCTTGGATGAAGATTCAGAAAATCTTTACCAAGCTATCGAAAAAGATCTAGAAATATCACGAGAGTTAAGCAATGTCTATATCTATACTCATTTGAAAAATGACGAGGATACTTCTAATCATACTTATCAGGAACTGAATGATCGTGCGACCTCATTAGTTACAGAAGCAAACGAAGCAAGCTCTTGGTTAGTGCCTGAGATTCTTGAATTGGATAAAGAAACTTTAGCGTCTTACTTAGAAGAAAATCACGAGTTAAAACAGTACGAACATTACTTGGAGCGCATCATGACTCAAAAAGATCATGTGTTATCTGCCGACAAAGAAAGGATGCTGGCAGCGGCCACGGATGTTTTTGAATCTTCAAGTCGCACCTTTTCCGTGTTAAATAATGCCGATTTAATTTTCCCGATTGTCGAAAACGAAGAAGGAGAAAAAGTACAGCTTTCTCATGGAACTTATAGTCAGCTCTTAGAGAGCGAAGATCGTGATGTTCGAAAAAATGCATTCGAACAATATTATAGTGTCTATGATAGCCTGCAGAATACCTTTGCAAGTACTCTGCAAGGAAATGTTCGCTATCACAATTATGATGCGAAGGTTCATAATTATGAGTCTGCTCGCGACGCAGCTTTATTAAGTAATCATATCCCTGAATCTGTTCATGAAAATCTCATAGAAACAGTTAATAAACATCTTCCGTCCTTTCACCGTTATATGGCATTGCGTAAAGAGATCATGGAACTTGATGAACTGCACTTTTACGATCTATACGCTCCCTTAGTGGAAGATGGAACGATTGAGTATACTTATGAAGAAGCAAAAGGTGAGACCTTGAAAGCTCTCGCCCTTTTAGGAGAAGATTATTTAGAAATCTTGGAAGAAGCTTTTGATAACCGCTGGATTGATGTCGTTGAAAACAAAGGAAAGCGCAGTGGCGCTTTTTCATCAGGAACTTATGATACGGCTCCTTATATTTTAATGAATTGGCATAACTCTCTTGACCAGCTTTACACTCTGGTTCATGAGTTAGGCCATAGTGTCCATAGCTATCTTTCTAATAAAAATCAAGATTATGTTTATAGTCATTATCCTATTTTTCTGGCTGAAATAGCTTCGACAACGAATGAGAATATCTTGACAGATTATCTTCTTGAAAAGGCGGAAGATCCTAAAGAGCGATTTATTATTTTAAATCAGTATCTAGACGGCTTTAAAGGAACCGTTTTTCGACAGACACAATTTGCTGAATTCGAACATTTTATTCACGAAGAAGCAGCAGGTAACACACCGTTGACAGCTCAATTTCTAAACGAAAAATATGGAGAGATAAATGAAAAATATTACGGTGATGCCGTTGTTCAAGATGATGAAATTGCACTAGAATGGTCGCGTATTCCTCACTTTTATTACAACTATTATGTTTATCAATATGCTACTGGGTTCGGTGCCGCAGTCGCCTTAGCAGACGGTATCTTGAATGAAGAAGGTGTCCTGGAGAAATATCACTCTTTCTTAAAGTCTGGAAGTAGCGATTACCCCATTGAGGTTATGAAAAAAGCGGGCGTGGATATGACGCAGACAGACTATCTAGAAAAGGCACTTGAAATATTCTCACAGCGAGTGGACGAATTAGAAGATCTTCTTAAAGAGATAAAATAAGGCAAGTCTGAGACAAAAGCGTTCAACTCTAACTGACTCAAGATAGAGAATGAAATTTTCGAATCAAAAAGCGAGTGACCATCTTCTGGTCACTCGCTTTTTGATTATGAAATAATTGCGAAATATCTTATAAAATAATTGCGAAATTGATTACAAAAATTGATTGAGTGAAACTATATTTGAAGTTTCACTATATTTCGGCTCGAAAAGCTGGTGTAATTCATTCTTATGGCTGACGCGTTCCAGTAAGTATCCTGAGTCTGCATTTTGGTTAGTATAAATGATACAAGTAGGGGTACTTTGAACAGCCATTTCATGTACCAGCTGCTGATCTGTATTATACATATTTATTGCACAGTCAGATGTTCTATCTTCTAAAAACATGTCGATATCTAATTTTAATTCTCTAGCAATGTCGACAAACAATTCATTCGTCACTTCGATATTATCATCTAGCACGCATTTTTGGAGCAGCAATAAGAAGGCACGTCCAAACTTTTTTCCTTGCATTGATGCAGCATAAAAAGCCAAAGAGGCTTGATAAGCTCTTACATAAAGATTATTACGTTCGTCTAGGTCCATCAATCGTTTATTTTCTTTATAAAATTCTTCAGAAATAGACTTAAAACTTAAGTAAGGGATAAAACGCAAAGAAATTTTCTCTGAGCGTTCCCCTGCAAATTCTGTTATCGCTTTTTCTGCTTGGTAACAAACTTTTCCCATAGGATTGATGAAATGATAAATTTCAATCAGGCTACTACTTTTTTTCACCACAATCCACCTTTCCTTAAAATTATATTTTATATTAGATTTAGATTCATTAAAGACTATAGGGACGCATTAAAACGTTTTACTTCAAATTAAAAA
>JBHWPB010000054.1:0-8619 GCA_043424675.1 Carnobacteriaceae bacterium
TTGTATGGTGGTTCAAGCGAGAAGGTCACACCTGTTCCCATCCCGAACACAGCCGTTAAGCTTCTCAGCGCCGAGGATATTGAGGGTTCGCCCTTGAGAAAGCAGGACACTGCCGTGCAATCATTCCGCAATAGCTCAGTCGGTAGAGCGCATGACTGTTAATCATGATGTCGCAGGTTCGAGTCCTGCTTGCGGAGTATTTTTCATTTAAAAGGTCTGCCGCTTTAGCTCAGTAGGTAGAGTGCATCCATGGTAAGGATGAGGTCGTCGGTTCGATTCCGACAAGTGGCTTAAATATTAAAACGTATATAATATGAAGGAATACCCGACGGGTGTTCCTTTTTTTGTTTTGTTTTTTTGATATAAGATTAGAAATGGAGAATGGAGCCAAGAGTGAAGAACCGTGCCAACAAGTTAGATGATGGCACGCGAGAGAGGAAAACTATGCCAAAATATGAGATAGTGTCACGCCAAGATGGACTGCTGTGCCAAATTATCAAATGGTGGCATGCTAGGATGGACTGCTGTGCCATAATATCGAATGATGACACACGGGCTTCCACAAAACGGTGATACTTCCGTTGGACTTAACAAAATGTGTTTCTTTCTGCACGGTTATTTAAAAGCAAAAAAGCTCTTAAATCTTCTTCAATTTAAGAACTCTTCCTTGAAAATTAACTATTCTTCTTTCTCTGCTACATACTCAACGTATTCGTGGTAATCTTCTGTCGGGTTATCCTCATTGGCCCAGCCAGGATAGAATGTTCCACTTCCCGTTTCATTTGAATAATCGACGGTGTCTTGGGTCTGGTACTCTTCTAGAACTTTTTGTAAGCCTTCATCGTCTGCTAATTCGGGTCGAGTCACAAAGTTCAAGCGGAATAAATTAGAAGTATTGCTGGTGTCTTCAAAATAAATAGCGTCTTCTTTGGGATAGCCTGCTTCATGAGCCATCGTCGCTCCTGACATCATCAGTTCGACGTCCCCTAAAGCACGCGGCACTTGGCCAGCACTCAGCAGAGAAAATTCCAGGTTTTCGGGTTAGAAATGATATCCTCTCTTGTCGGAGTCGGTCCTGCGGCATCTTCCACTTCGATCAAACCTGCTTTTTCCAGTTGAATCAACGAGTTCCCTGAATTGATAGGATCATTGATCATAGCGATTTGCGCACCATCAGGAATCTCTTCGATACTTTCAATTCCGTCTACCGCCCACAATCCCATAGGTTCCACAGACAGATAACCGATCGTCGTCAACTCTGCATTATGGGATGTATTAAAATCGTAAAGATAGGGAATATATTGAAAAGCATTGGCATCGATTTCTCCATCTCGCAATGCGAGATGGGGTTGGACGAAGTCGCTGAACACGATAGGTTCGATCTGGATGTTTTCCTTTTCTGCTAAGCGCTCTCCTACGTCCTGCCATATTTCAGCGGCGCGATCTGTGGCTACTCCAATTCGATAAGTTTGTTGTTCCTCACTTGCTCCTTCTGTCTGACTGCCACAAGCTGTCAAAAACAGGATAGCTGCTACTAAAAACAATAATCTCAACATCTTTTTCATAACTTGAATACTCCTTCTGTTTTTATCTGTTAAACAGAATAACAGGTAAGCCATGCTGAGGGCAAAATTTGAAGGTCTATTTCATCAAACGTATTTGAAAGCGCTTTAACAGCAAGATCGGTTAGTACATTTTTGTTTTTTACCTTGTCTTCCTATAATGAAGAGATACCACTTGAATTAATGAATTAGGGTTAAGTTTATCGGCTGCCATCGAAGTTTTCTTAAAGCAAAGTGTACGAGAAAATGGATTACCTTTTGAATTAACTTTAAATAAAGAAACAGAACAAGCTATTTCAGAAGTTGAAAATAACGACTTAGAACCCTTTGATAGTGTAGAAGAATTATAGGAAGACTTAAATGAAGATTAAACGTTCTTCTTCTTTAATAAACGATATTTCAAATTCTAACTCTCTTCGGAACTGGTTCACACGGTGATCTATTTTAAAGAGCGTCTGGAGTGATGGGTGTTCTTTTTTATTCCCTCTGAATCCAAACCAGGGGGATATTCTGAAGCTATTGAATGACTATCAATTAGACCAAAAATATTGCAGTCAGTTGTGACAAGCGACATGGTATAATATGGCAAATACGGGAGGGCTGATGAGATGGACTGGACAGAAGTTTTTAGAGAACATATTTTAGCACGTGGCCTGGATTATCATATGCGCGGCCTCGTCGAAGTAAAAAGGCGTTCACCACATTCAGCAAAAGCAGAAGTGAAAGGCAGTCAAATTTATAATGTAGAAATCAAGTTTGACGAAGGAGAAGTTATCTCTATTTATTGCGATTGCCCGCACGCAGCAGAAGGCAACTACTGTAAGCATACAGCCGCCGTACTATTTACTCTTGACAGAGATATTGTACCATTTGTAGAAGAAACAGATGTCGAAAAATTAGTCGATGAAGCTTCTGAAGAGACGGTTCGTGACTTTTTAGTCGAAATTTTGGAAGAAGACAATTCCCTCCTCCCTCGCTTTGAAAGAAAAGTCGACCCCAATGTTCCCAAAAAAGAACCGTTTGTTTATCGAAAGATAATCGATGAAATATTTTATGTCAACAGCGATTCTTCTGGATTTATCGACTATTATAAGGCATTGGATTTAGAGACTGATTTAGAGATATTCCTCAAAAATGACATTGAAGACACCTTGATGAGAGATCATGCTTATGAAGATGCCTTTGAGCTTACTTCAAAAATATTTGTTGAACTTTCAAATCAAGAAATAGATGATTCTGGTGGAATAACGACACACATTATTTATTATATTCTAGAAATTTGGGAAAATATTCTTGCTCATGGTGATCAGGAATTAAAAGAGCAAATGTTTCGTTGGTTTACAAGCCAGTTGAATGGTGGATTAATTGATTATATGGAAGAAAACCTAGAAGATATGCTGTTTGAAAATTTTATGGAAACAGAATTTCTAGAAGAAAAGCTTGTTTTTTCAAGAGAAAAATTTGAACAAAGCAAAACCGCAGACAGTGAGTGGATGAGAAAGTATGCTGGAGAGAAGTGGGCGATCAAGCACTTAGAAACATTAGCTTTATTGAACCGTGAAAAAGCAAGTGAAGAATTTATAGAAGAAAATCTAGAATATCCTCAAGTCAGGGAGTTTTATGTTGATCAGCTCTTGTCGAGAAATGATGATGAAAAAGCGATTCAGCTGTTGGAGGGCGCAAGTGAAGAACTTTCACGAGAATACCGTATCAAGTTAAAAAAGCTCTATAAAAAAGAGAACAATGAAACAGCTTATCGGAAGCTTTTGTGGGACTTGGTAATAGATAGAAGGTCAATTGACTTTGAGCATTATTTTGAGTACAAAAATCTTTATACAGAAGCAGAATGGGCTGAGAAACGCTCAGCAATTATCCGAGAACTTTTTGATGTCTGGGGTGTGGATCAGATCCTCGCAGAAGAGGGTCTCTATGACTTGCTGTTAGAGTATGTGGTAAAACAGCATAACTTGCAACACCTCCAAGCTCATGAAGATGTACTTGTAAAACTTTATCCCGACCAGGTATTCGACCGCTATGAACAAGAAATCATGACACTGTCAGAAATCTCAGGACCTAGGAAAAAATATCGCAAAATTGTTTTAATTATAAGACAGATGCAAGCCTTGCCGAACAGCGGAGAGAGAGTAAAGAAAATCGTTGCAAATCTAAAAACTGCTTATGCTAACCGCCCCACGATGATAGATGAGTTGAGTAAATTGTAGATCAAAAAGTCAAAGGGACTTGAAGAGTATTTCTTCTGGAAATCTAAAAAATCGGTTAATTGAAGGAGGATATGATGCAGGATATTGATGATTTGATTGCGGAATTAAACAGAGTTAGAAAAAAATATGACGGACAAACGAATAGAGAAATAGAGGAAACATTACTTGAAAAAGGAAAAGAAGTAATGAGCATAGTAACAAAAGCTTTATATTTAAAGTTTGGAGGACAAGTACCAGTTATTTCTGGAGGTTTTTCAGTAGAATATTATACCGCAGGGAAGCATACTACCGAAGATATTGATCTGATTATTAACGAAAGTATTTCGAATCCAGAATTACATAAGCTTTTTGAGACTTTAGGCTTTGAAAAAAAAGGAACCGTTCTTGGGCCCTGGATGATATTGGAATATTTATTGAAAAAGTAGACGATGAAATATTTGATGGCGATCACTTAAAAGTGGTGGTCGATGATATATATGCGATTAATTTTGTTAATATTAATGATATTTTAATCGATAGGATTAAAGGACTAACACATTGGGATGCACAAAACTATGGAGACCAAATAATTGATTTAATATCTTACAATGAAGAAAATATTGATATTCAGTATATAGAATCTAAACTTAACTCCTTGGAATTAGCAATATGGCACAATGTAAAAAATATTTTTCAAGAAGATGAATCTTTAGAAAATATTATTTACAGATTAAAATCACGTTTAGAGGAAGAAGATATTATTTATAGCGAAACAATTATTGAAGAACTGGAAAAGTATTATATCTTTTTTCCAATAGTTTATAAACAAAAAGGGGTTCACTTAGGAATTGACATTATAGAAAATTGTCAAGAAGTGGTGTATGATAGAGATGAGGATGAAATTATTGATAAAGAATGGCCTGAACATTTAACTAATGTATGGAATCAATATCATGATGTATTACGTATACTAAGTGAGGTGAATGAGTAATGAAAAAAACTCCTGTAAAAGAATTTTTTGCTGCGAGAAAGAAAAATAAACTAAACAAAAAATTGGAAAATTATGATTTTTCTGCTAAAAAAGAAAAACCTCGTTCTCCGGAAAAAAAGGCTTGGCTGTCAAAAAGAAAAGATAAAAGAAATGGATACGATATTGGTGTAATTTAAGCAAATTTTCATAAATGAATTGCCTCAAAAGTTAGATTTTTGGATCTAACTTTTGAGGTTTTTAATTTTCGTAATTAGGAAAAAAATTAAAACGCAGAGATAAACTGTGTCAAAATAAAAAGAAGGAAAGATTTTACTCTTTCCTTCCTCTGATTAGTAATTAAATTTAATCTTATTTTTTATCGTAATTGAAATTTGGTATAGTGGTCCAGCGTTTTCTCAGTTCGTGGGCGATCATCTTAGGCTGACGCTCGCGAGTGAAGATGCCCTTTTTGTTTCCTTGAACACGCGACGTACCGACCTTAGTTTCAAAGTCCGCAAAGTTCCAGACCTGTTCGCCGACCAGATTCTCAAACTCGTCAAAGACACGGTGGTACATATCATAGTAGCGGACTTGGTACTCCTCTGTGAAAGGAACGTCATCAATTGCATGGAGCCCCGCTACTGTGTCCGCACCATACTCCGTAAACATGATCGGTTTTTCAGGATATTTTTCTTCCCAAGCTTCCAACTCTTCTCGCAGATCCTTTTCCGCTGTCTCGAGATCACCGGGATTGAGGTACCAGCCGTAGTAACGATTGAGCGCAATCACATCGACTAGGTCAGTGACCAGGTCCGTTTCAGGTGTGGCGAACATAATCAAAACAATGGTCATCGGACGGTCTTGCGGGTCCAACTCGCGAGCGAGTTTCACCAAGGGCTCGAAGTATTCATAGACGCCTTCTTGATATGTTGCTGCTTCGTTTGCGATGGACCACATGACCACACTGGCATGGTTTTTGTCACGGGCAATCAGCTCACGGATGACTTGCTCGTGTGCTTCCTTTGTCTCCATCTCTTCCCAGGTGTTGGTATCGTCACCGCCGCTTCTCAGCATAGCGCTGAAACCAGAAAGTAGTCCAACAGCCGGTGTTTCGTCGATTACGACCACACCCTGGCGATCGGCGAGACGCATCATTTCTTCAGAATAAGGGTAGTGGGACGTACGGAAGGAGTTGGCTCCAATCCATTCGAATAAATTCAGATCCATCACGTTCAAGGCATTGTTTAAGCCACGACCATTATAATGGGCATCTTCATGTTTGCCAAACCCTTTGAAATAAAAAGGTTCATCATTTATCAGAAACTGACCCTCTTTCACTTCAACCGTTCGCACGCCAAAAGGTTCTTCATAGACATCGATGACTTCTCCGTTTGCCGAGACCTCGACGCGAGCCGTATAGAGATAAGCATTCATGGGCTGCCAGAGTTGGACATCCTCAATTGTCAAAGTAGTGTCCGTGCCTTTGGCAGAAGCGACTTTTTGTCCCTCTTCATCTAAGAGAGTAAGGGCTACCTCGTCGTAGTCACCTTCGATATCCACAGACGCTTCGACCGAGGCGTTTTCTCCTGATACTGACGGGTTGAGTTCAATATCTTGGATATAGGTCTCGGGTGTCGTATAGAGTTTGACTGGGCGATGCAGGCCACCGTAGTTGAAAAAGTCAAAGTTTTCATCCACTTCACGCACGAGGTTCCCGTCTTCGTCTGTGGTTTCACTGTAGTTACCAACTGGCAGAGATGTGTGGTCTAAAATCGTACTGACTTCTACCAAGAGCCGGTTTTTCCCTGGCTGGACCACCTCATTGATTTCTACTTCAAAAGGAGTAAAGCCACCTTTATGGGACACGACCTCCTGTCCATTCACATAGACGACGGCTTGGTGGGTGGCTGAGCCAAAGCGTAAGACCAACCGTTCGTCCTGGATTGCTTTGGGTACAACGAATTCGCGCTCGTACCAGACTGTACCAGCGTGATTGCGGATCTCTGAAAAAACCGCTTGGTCATTAAAGGAACCCGGAACTGCGATGACTTCCTCGGTTTCAAGAGGCTGGGTCACATCGACTTCTCTTGTTTCATCATCTAAATAAAATTTCCATATGCCACTTAAATCAATCAAATTGCGTGTTTCTGTCAAAATAGGGTACAACATACTTGTTTCCTCCTCGATAACATTCCAAATTGTTTCACTTTTTTCAGTGTAACTTTCATTTCCATCATAAACAAACGTTACCACTTTATCTAACCGAGAAGGGAAACTAACAAAGAAGAAGCAATTTTAATGTTGCTTCTTCTTTATTAGTTTTCATAATCGTCATCGATGCTGAACAATAACTGGCAAAGATGCAGGATATCTTCTAGTTCCCTTCTAGAAAATTTTTCTATAATATTTTTTTTCGTGACATTTCTTGCTTTTAAATCTAGGGCGATGGTTTGGTCTAATAGAACTTTCCCATAGACTTCTTTTGTTTCTTTTAGAGGATAATAAAGTGGAAAATTTCGCTTGGTAGAACTAATGGGCGCTACAATTGTCATATTACTTGTTTTGCTGACCATGTCGTGGCTCAAAGCAATAGCGGGACGCCGATTTTTTTGTTCGTACTCTTGACTGGGATTAAAACCTACATAAAAAATATCACCTTGGTTTACCAAGAGAATTCGTTCCCTTGTTTATGACCCCAATCTAATTCTGTTTCCCGAATACCATCGTCTTCCCAATTTTCGAATAGTTCATAAATATCTTTAGGTCTTTTTTGAATGGGAGTTAAGGTGATAGAATCTCCTTTGATCTCTACTTCAAATTTTTGATTATTTTCTAAATTTAGCTCTTCAATGATCTCATACGGAATACGTGTCGCTTGAGAGTTACCCCATTTTACAAGTTTTGTTTCTTTCTTCATGATAATTCCTCCTTAATAAAAGTATTTACAACGTAGATACAAAAAAACAGTAAAAGATATTAAACTTCCTTATATATGGTCGTTATAAAGATCTTTGCTTCAGCGAAAACTGCCTTCTAAAAAAGATTGTAGAGAGAAATAGCGAATGTTACAGAAGGAGGTGTTTTCTATAAAGATATATCAAACTGAAAAACAACAAGAATCGGCAGGCCAACCGTCAAAGCTTGAAGTGTTGCGAGAGTTAAACAGACGGGAGGCTTTGAAAACCAATAGAAAAACGCTGAGTGAATATGAAGCATTGGAGAAAGGGTTCGAAGGGGAAGAACGGCTTGTCGAATACTTGACGCGCTACGGTAATTCCGATTGGGTCGGGTTTCGTAATGTATGGTTCGAGAATTACACGGAGTTTGAATGCGATCTGATTTTGTTTACTCAATCTGCGCTTTATGCCTTCGAGGTCAAAAATTACACAGGGTGTTTGGAATTGAAAGACAATCAGTGCTTTTTCAATAACAGGCTTAGCAGCTTCGACCCTTTTGGACAGGCACAAAAGATGACAGCCGGCTTAAAACAAATTGCTTCCGAAGCTTTCAAAGTGCAGGGTGTGCTATCTTTTGTGGGGATAGATAACAGCATTGAGATTCACGATTCCATTTCCGGTCTCGACGTGCTCGAGCTCAATCGATTGCGCGATTATATTTGGAACATTCGACAAATGGAGAGAAATTATGCGGGACCTGCTCTGGACGTGGCCACTGCTTTAGAAGCAATAAATGCTTATGAAATCGGGCGGCCGACTAAAGAAAAGGAAATTCCCGCTGAGATCAAAGCGGAGAGTAACGTGCGCAAAGGCATTCATTGTAGTCGGTGCAGTAGCTTTCATTTGCAAAGGAAGAAAGCATATGTGACCTGTACTTGTGGCATGGCAGAGCCTTGGGAAGAAGCGGTTGTCCGCACGATCTGTGAATA
>JBHWPB010000055.1:0-3793 GCA_043424675.1 Carnobacteriaceae bacterium
GCGTAGTCGTTATAATATATTTAAATATATAGAAACTAAAGGAGTCGTTATGGAATCAAATCACAGTAAGAATAGACCTGAGCTGAGGTCAACGTATCGTACAGAGCTTATCACTGTTCCCGATGTTATCAGAAGGGCCCCTGGTATCATCATCAACAGCAGAAGATATAAATCGTTTGTTTATACAACAGATGTCGCTACTATTATGTATCAAGATGCTGACGCTGTTATGGCTGTTTATCCTTATACACCTCACCCCAGTATTATGGAAGCGTTGAGGCTCGTCTCCCCTGTGCCTGTTTTAACAGGTGTAGGAGGCAATATAACGGGAGGAGAGCGTTCCGCGGACCTCGCTCGTTTCGCAGACGCCTATGGAAGTGTCGGCGTCGTATTGAATGCTGCTGTTGATGTCGATACTATCAAAGCAGTATACAAAGCAATTGATGTCCCCATTGTATATACTGTTATATCAGAATACCAAGAGTTTGATGCACATCTAGAAGCAGGTGTCTCCATTATTAATGTAAGCGGAGGAAAAAACACAGCTAAAATAGTAGACAAATTTCATCGAAGATATCCTGAGCTTCCTATCATTGCTACGGGCGGCAAGAAAGATGAGCATATTCTCGAAACCATTGAAGCAGGAGCGCATGCAATAAGCTATACTCCTCCAACGACTCAAGAGGTATTCCATAGAAATATGGATAAATATCGTAAAGAACTAAAAGAAGACTATTTAGAAGATTAATCTAACTGTAAAATATAAAAATCATACACGAAGGGTGTATGATTTTTATAATATCTTTAATCAGGTCTGACTTTTTTAGGAATAGGAAGAAGATCAGATGAAGAGTCTGGGATTTCTGTATCTTCTCCGTTTCCAAGACTGTTTTCAGTTTCTCTTAGAGTGTTTAACTCGTTTTCGTCTTTTTTTATCTCTTGATCATCAACATCTTTTTTCTTTTCATTACCGCTATCCTGATCCGTGTCCTCGCTCCCTTCATCTGGAAAGTAGAGGTCTTTAGTCAGAGTTAAATTATTATCAAAGTGGCCGGTCATTGTGTAGTTCTCACTATTTTCCTGCTCGATATGGACAACTCCTGTATCATAAGTAAGAGTTGTATTAAGATTTTCTTCATCTATAGGAAAATGTTTTTCTGAGAGTACCATCACTGCTTTAGCTTCATAGACATCTTGCGTGAGGCGAAGCTGGTAAATTTGGTTTCTAGTAATCGAAGCGATACCCATAACAACTGCTGTTATAAAAAAGAAGGCGAAAAGAGCGGATATTAAAACACCGCCTTTTTCATTCTTTCGGAACATTTTCCATCTTTGTCTGTGTATTGAGAGAAGCTTCATAAGACTCTCCTGTCTTGAACTTAATTTGTATGATGATTTCCTGTCTATCTTCTTTAACTAAAGCGTGAAAAGAGTTAACATTCATGAGAATAGGCTGATGTCCTCTATTATTTACGCGCTGCCGCAGCATACTCTCTCCGCTGCTCGTATAAAATTCAATAGAACTTGTTTGATAGCGCTTCTCATCTTCATACCAACGATCATAGAGGACTTTAGAATGGTTATGGTCTTTTTCTACTCTGAAGTTTTTACTGTTTTCAAATTCATATTCAATTTGATTCAAAAAAACGTGCCAATCTAACTGAGCATGAGACTGGTGAGCTGCTGCAATTTTTTCAGCATGATGTGTTATTTGAGAAAGCAATAAGACGGTCAAGCTCGTTACAAAAAGAGCGAAAAGCGTCTCTAACAAAGTAAATCCTTTTTTATCCATCCGTATCCTCCTGGTCAATTTCCGGGAGAAGAATTTCTAGATGGTTTCCACTAATTGTTTCGAAAACATAGACCTTGTCTTTACTATAGCGGCCGGAAATATTAAAAGAACCGGTTTGACGATGCCAATCATCCGTATACTCTAAACGTGATAAATCATATGCTGCTCTGGATAGCTCCACCTTATTTTTTCCTTCTTCTACTTGAAAAAGCATGGTTGTGATTAGAGAAAGGTAAAAAATACTGATCGCAGTTGATAGAGTCAGTGCTAACAGACTTTCAATGAACAAGTAACCGCAATTATTGATCTCGGCGAAGGATGTACTTTCCCTTCCCCATTTGAAAGGCGATTTCAACATTCTCATCTCCTACTTGATAGCGGGTTGTCTTAAAAGACGAAAGGCTGCCTGTATGGCCCAAGATCCTAAAAGTATAAGTATCTGTCTTTTGAGAAATAGAATCTGGATAATAGAGCCTCTCTCCTATAAAATGATTGGGATTTGCAGTATATTCAAAATTAATATTGCGGTTTCCTTTATTGAAAAAAATTCTGACATTATCTCCCGTTAAAATGGCGTGGTTTTGAGCCATTTCATAATGGCTTTGAAACCGTTTGAAGAATAATTCTTCTTGAATATGATCGACATGCTTTGATACATAAGCGCTGGGCAGTAAGAGCAGGCTCAGTGTGATAGACAGAGCTAGAAGCGTTTCGAGGAGGGAAAATCCTTTTTCCATTTTATTCAGAACCAGGAATGACGACTCTAGTCCCATTGATCGTCGCATTTAATTCGGTTGCGCGGTCAGATTGTTCTTTAGAGAGACCTAGATCCCCCATTGATACTGCAGTGGCACTAGGATTTTCCATGAGATACAAGTCTACTTGTGTCTGCAAGCTCGATCTAAAAGCTTCATTGCCAGTCTCTTGAGCAGTTTCTCTCCGCTCATTCAGATTTGGAATGATAAGGATCAGTAAGAGCGAAATGATAAAAAGAACAACTAACATTTCCATCAAAGAAAATCCTTTATTGTCTAATTTTTTTAACTTCATATAGTTAAACTCCTTCTTTATTGAACAAGTGACAGAAACATGTTCACCTCCTTAAAAATACTCATCTATAACATATGTTTTTTATTTTGCTTTATTTATTTTAGAGGCAAAGATAATTTACAAAATCCCTTCCATCATATCGAACATGGGGATTAACATAGCGGCATAGATATTGACGATAATAAAACCGATAAAAATAAATAAAATAGGTTGTACCCATTTGAAGATGTTATCAAGCTTTTGATTTAACTGTTCAAAAGTTGTCTTTGAAAATATTTCTAATTCTTTAGCCAGATTTCCCGTAGATTCTCCGTGTTGAATCATGTAAGTCAGCTGAGGCGATAAAAAAGAAAGTGGAGCGATAATTTCAGGAGTAGATTCGCCTTTTTGATAATATGCATCCAATCTTTTTCCGATCTCTTGAACAAGAGGTGATACTTCAGGGTACTGCATAATTTGTGTAATTTCTTGCATCTGTAAACCACTCTTCATCATCGCACTCCATTCTAAGGTAAAGCGATAGGTGTAGAAATCTTGAAAGAGTGTGCCGATAAATGGAAAAGAGGCTGTTTTTGAAGCGGTTTCCGTAGCAGAATGAGCGAATTGATACTTTCGAAATCGCCAAACTGAGTAAAGAAGAAGAGTTAAGAAAGTCAAAAATAAATGAGGGAAATAATAAACAAATAAAATAGCTATACTTGTGTTAGAGCCCCCTTGATAGGCTGAAAAATTTGGTAGCAGGATAAACCGGACAGCAAGCAACATTCCCACTAAAAAAACAGTTAAGAAAAGTGGGTAGTGCAAGAGAGAGAAGAGTTCTTTTTTCTTTTTTCTTTCATTCTCTAGCTGATCTGACGCACTGAGCAAGGAGGTAGCGAGCAGGCCGTGCTCTTGCGATAAAAAAATCTGCGAAGTGACCCACTTTGGAAAACCTGCTTCATCCATCCAGAG
>JBHWPB010000056.1:0-6223 GCA_043424675.1 Carnobacteriaceae bacterium
ACGGGAGAATATTTCGAGGGCAAAAGGGCTGCTAAAGCTCATCCGCAAGCCTATGACGAAGAATCCAGAAAAAAACTGCAAGAAGTGACTCAAGGGAGTTTAGCCGCTTATATTTAACAGTAAGGATGGGGGATCCGGAAAAATGAAAATAAAAACAGCCAAAGATGTCTATGATTTTTGGTTCAACGAGGGAAACGAAGATGTTTGGTTTGAAACAGACGAAGCCTTCGATCAAGAAATCCGCGACCGCTTTTATGAGACTTGGGAGGCAGGGCGACAAGGCTTGCTCTTTGACTGGCGGGATACTTTTGACGGCCGTCTTGCAGAAATTATTGTCCTCGATCAGTTTTCAAGAAACCTTCATAGAGGGAGTGCCTTGAGTTACACGCAAGATCCGATGGCGCTGATTCTGTCCCAACACGCCGTGGAATCTACCGCCTATGAAGAGCAGCCACTGGAGAAGAAAAATTTTGTGCTCCTGCCATGGATGCATTCAGAATCAAAAGAAGTTCAAGCCCTGACTGAACAAATATATCTAGAATTAGACGATGAATTTCTGACAGAAATTATGTACGATCACAAAAAAATCATCGATCAATTCGGTCGCTACCCGCATCGCAACCAAGCGATGGGTCGCCAATCGACGCCTGCAGAAATTGAGTTTTTAGAAAATAATGATCTTGAATTTACAAAATAAGCAAAAACCTCATTGCCGAATACCTCGTACATGAAACCAGTTGAAGATATTGAGCAAATGTTGGATTTACAAAGTGATCTAATGATTTAAAAAATCAAGATTCTTCAGTTTGCTCTCAATTTATCACACCATTTAGAAGATGCAGATTTTGAAGTGATCTAGAGTTAATTGCAGATAGTGAAACTACAAATACAGATTGTATTCAATAGTGAATAAGGTAAACTAAGTCTATCAAACAAATTAACGAAGTAGAAAGGGGATAATATGGACGGAAGCAAACGTAAGGATATAAATGTGGGTCAAAAAGTGAAGATTGTACAAAAACAACACCAACGTTCTGGAAAGTTAACTGAGGGTATCGTATCAAAAATATTAACGAACTCAGCGACACATCCACATGGTATCAAAGTGAGATTAGAAGATGGCATTGTGGGAAGAGTGAAAGAAGTTATTGAATAATAAAGATTGACTAAAAGCTTTCAAACAGCAGTTTGAAAGCTTTTTAATTAATCTAATCATGCAATAATGAAATGCTTTCGGTTTGCTTTTAAATAAAATTTCTACAACAGATAGACCAAAAAAATGTTTACCATTCGAAAGTGAAAGAAAATAAAAGAAAGGAGATGAAACTTTTCAAAAGTTCGTGTACTATAGACACATGGAGCTGAGTGGGAGTGTTTTCTAAAAAAAGAAGAGTTGAAATCGCTAATTACTTGAGAGAAAAGAAATCTGCCACTGTTTCTGAGTTGGCAGTGAAGTTCGATGTTTCAGAAGTAACTATTCGTAAAGACTTGAACATACTGGAAGAAGAGCATCTGATCGATCGGCCATTCGGTGGTGCCATTTGGATTGGCAACTCCATCAATGCGGAAATCAATAGTGATATCAAATTGACTACCCACATCGATCAAAAAAATAAGATAGGCAAACAAGTTGTAGCAGAAGTGAACAATGGAAACACCCTTTTTTTAGACGCAGGCTCTACTACTAATATTCTTGTAGAATATTTAACTGATTTCAAAGAGCTCACGATTGTCACAACTGACTTAATGATTGCCCTGAAGTTATTGCAGCAGACAGATTTCAAAGTCATTATGAATGGCGGAGAAATCTCTCGCACAACTAAATCCGTCAAAGATTATACGGCAGTCAAAATGTTAGAAAGGTACAACGTGGATATTGCTTTCATTGGCTGCGATTCCTTTTCAGAAAATGATGGGGTCTGTACAACCTCCTCTGAAAAAGCAGCCATAAAATCGACAGCGATGTCCATAGCGAATCAATCACTTTTGCTGTCTACAAGTGATAAGTTTTATAAACGCGGATTTTTTAAATTCGCTGAATTAGAAGATTTTGATAAATTATATGTCTCAAAACCTTTTAACGATAGGGCTGAATTTAATGGTTTAGAACTGGAAGTCGTGGAATGTTAAAAAGAGGAGTATGAGCATGGATAAAGAATACGTTGTTGTTCCGATGGGAGATCCCGCGGGTATTGGACCCGAAATAGTCGTCAAATCATTCGCAAAAGAAAATATTTTTGATGAAGCAAACATAGTGGTCGTGGGCGATGCAAAAATTCTCGAACAAGCAAATGATATTTGTGACACTAACCTTGAGATTAATATCATAGAAGATCTCAAAGAAGGAAAATACACACCGGGTATTCTCGATGTCTATGACCTAGATATGATTGATATGGAGGAATTCGAATTCGGTAAAGTATCGGCTCAATGTGGGAGAGCGTCGCTTGCTTATATTGAAAAATCAGCAGACTTATGTATGAATGGGGATGCTGTGGCGATGGCGACGACGACGATCAACAAAGAGTCTTTAGATGCAGCAGGGATTGATGAACTAGGACATACAAATATGCTTGCACGTATCACAGGAGTAGCAGACCCGTTAACCATGTTCCAAGTGCAGGACTTGCGCGTCACTTTCTATTCAAAACACGTCTCCCTTAAAGAAGCATGCGATTTAATTTCTAAAGAAGGCATTAAAGAATATGTCATGCGGACAATCGATGCCTTAGATACTATGGGAGTAGAAGATCCAGTAGTGGCTGTCGCAGGCTTGAATCCGCATAGTGGAGAACATGGATTGTTTGGAACAGAAGAAATTGATCATATTATTCCTGCGATCAAAGAGATGCAGAGCGAAGGAGTTAAAGTTCACGGGCCAATCGGCGCTGATTCTGTCTTCTACCAAGCATTAAATGGTAAATATGATGGAGTTTTATCGCTATACCACGATCAAGGCCATATCGCGACAAAAATGGTAGATTTCCACAAAACAATTTCTATTACTCATGATTTGCCATTCTTGAGAACGTCAGTCGATCATGGGACAGCTTTTGATATTGCGGGGACTGGAGTGGCGAGCGAAGTCAGTTTAGACGAAGCCATCCGCTTAGCAGCGAAATATGCCCATGCATTCAAGGTGAAAAATGAAAAGAGAGAAACAATAAATTAAGTAATGAAAAACCGACTTGAAATAGAGTCGGTATGTCTTTTGTATCAGATGTAAGCGCTTTTATAAGGAGGAATATTTTTGAAAACAATTATTGTGGCAGATGACATGACAGGAGCAAATGTATCGAATTCATTATTAGCAGCGAATGGTTACACCGTCGCTACGATAAGCAATAATGATAATATCGCCAACTATCAAGACTATGATTCATTGGGGGTGCATACCGATTCTCGTGGAATGACGCCTGAAGAAGCGTATGCGACCATCCGGAAAGAAATGGAGAGTCTCAAAGATCTAGATGTGGAATTCTTTAATAAACGTATTGATTCAACCTTACGAGGCAACAACCGTTCCGAACTTGATGCGATGTTAGATGTTTTAGGAGAGGACACGGTAGCGATTGTTGTTCCTTCTTTTCCAGATTCAGATAAAATAGTCATCGGAAATTATATGCTAGTGGATGGAGTCCCGCTTGAACAGACTGATGTCAGAAATGATCCGACAAGTCCAGTCACTTCAACTCGAGTGATCAAAAATTTCCAAGGTGATTCTGATCGTCAAATTGGGGTGATCTCGATGGAAACGATCATGTTAGGAAAAGAAGCCATTGCAGATAATATTATCGCTCTCTTTGAAGGCGGTTCGCAGATTATCATTCTCGATGCGACGACGAACGAAGATATCGAGCTCATTGCCCAAGCGACATTAGAGACAGGTTTAGATTTTGTATCTGTCGACCCGGGGCCCTTCACTTATTATCTTGTCAAAGAATCAAGTAACAATGTTTCGTCGAAAAACAGACAGAAGACGCTCTTTGTGATAGGCAGTGTGAGTGAAGTGACGATTTCTCAAATTGATCGCTTCAGAGCGGATATGCGCCCGCATATCACTCGCATCGATACTGAAAAGTTACTGGATGATGATTTGCGTGATGAAGAAATTAATAGAGTCGTGCAGAGGGTGCTGGAAGATATAGATGAAAATCAGATGTTTTTGATCTCTTCGATGATTGAAAAAGAAGATAAACTTGATCTGAAGGCTGCTGCTGACAAACATGGCTTAACTGTGAGTGAAGCGTCTCAGATTATCAGCTCCAATATAGCCTTAATGGGAGCAGAAATCGCAAAACAGATGGGCGATCGATTAGGAGGGCTTTATTCTTCAGGCGGAGACATCACGCAAGCCTTATTAAAACTTACAAACACTACTGGAATCCAGATAAAAGATGAAATCATCCCGCTGGCCGTCTATGGCACCATCAGAGATGGCGATTTAGACAATAAGGCTATTGTAACAAAGGGAGGGTTAATCGGAGATCAATATACATTGACTCAATGTGCTCAGTATCTGCAGACAAAAATTACCAATAGATATTACGAACCTGTTGAATCAGAGAAAAACTAACTATAAAAGCACTCGGTCTTAACAAATAATCTTTTGAGGAGAGAATATGATGTTTACAAGCGAATTTCAACCCATTTTGGGGTTAATAATAGGGGTTATACTCTTAATCAGTTTGGTCTTAAAAACAAAAATACATGCCTTTTTAGCTCTTATTATATCGGCATCTGTCGCAGGTATTGTAGGAGGCATGGCACCTCTGGAGGTATCTTCTACAATTTCTGATGGTTTTGGTTCCACATTAGGCAGTATTGGGATCGTTATCGGTTTTGGGGTTATGATGGGTGCCATCCTTGAAGCGTCGGGAGCGGCTGAAACGCTGGCTTACTCACTGATCAAACTGGTCGGTAGAGGAAGAGAATAATGGGCCATGACCATCGCAGGGTTTATTATTTCTATTCCGATTTTCGTGGACTCCGCTTTTGTCATCTTGACGCCTTTGGTTAAATCTCTCTCGAGAAAAACCGGTAAATCAGTGGTCGGTATCGGTGTAGCTTTAGCCAGTGGTTTAGTTCTCACTCACAGTATGGTTCCCCCGACTCCAGGTCCTTTAGGAGTGGCTGGGATATTCGGTGTTGATGTCGGTCAGATGATATTTTTAGGCATTTTATTAGGAATACCTATGGTAATCGTTGGGGTTCTCTATTCCAAGTACATTGGAAAGAAAATATACCAATTGCCTACAGAAGAAGGTGCTGAGGAAGAATATTTTAGACCTGAAGAAGAAAAGTCGTATTCAGACGTTGTTGGAGATATGGACGAAAGACAGAAAGATTTACCAGGAGTAGGCTTATCTCTTACTCCCATATTCGTACCGATTCTCTTAATTTTCTTAAATACCACATTGAATGCTTTAGGTTACTCAGGCGGGGTCTATGACTACATTTCTTTCTTCGGAGAACCGATTATTGCAGTAGGTATCGGTCTTTTATTAGCTATTTACTTATTAACAGGCGGCGTAAGCAAAGATGATACTTTAGACAAGATGGAAGACGGAATGAAACAAGCAGGTATTATCCTCTTAGTGACAGGTGCCGGTGGAGCATTAGGAGAGGTTATCCGCGCGAGTGGTGCAGGGGATATTATCGCAGAACAGGTCGCTCAGCTGCCGATTCCTGTCCTCTTAATTCCTTTCTTCATCTCTTCTATCATGAGGCTTATTCAAGGGAGTGGTACAGTGGCGATGATTACTGCTGCTTCGATAGCCGCACCGATTCTCATGACCTTAGATGTCAATATGGCTCTCGCTGCTCAAGCGGCTGCTGCAGGATCGCTCGTTTTCTCATACTTCAACGACAGTTTCTTCTGGGTTGTAAACAGAATGCTTGGCATCCGAGAGGTAGGAGAGCAAATCCGAGTATGGTCTGTCCCAACTACCTTGATGTGGTCAGTCGGTTTGATTGAAATTCTGATATTAGGTTTCTTTTTCTAAATCAATATTTGAAACTACAGCTAATTTTAACACCCTTATAGACTTGAAAACGATTGATGTTCAGAACTCTGATTTATCAGTCATTTTTTGTTTTCAGTTCAAATCAAATTATTTAAATTTGGAGCTGGAAGGAGTAGATGTTGCTTTAATATCTTACAAGAGGTGACAGAATAGCAAGGTAAGTGTATGAAATTAGAGAAATCTATATTGAACACTCG
>JBHWPB010000057.1:0-11661 GCA_043424675.1 Carnobacteriaceae bacterium
TACAAAACTCTGGAGGCGTACAGTAGTATTTTCTGGTATCGGTCTCAGAAAATTCATGTTATCTAAAGAAGCCGTCATGATAGACGTACCTGAAAATCGATTAGCAGAGATAGAGGCGACATTATCCATACTTGATAACAGTGCACCCCCATACATATTTCCATAAGAATTTGTATCGTTAGGAATGACACGGGACGATTGAACGGCTAAAGTTTCCTTACAAAAAAATTTCTTTTTTAGCATATCTTTTTCCTTTCTATAGTTGAAACAAAAAGCCTTAATCCCACATGAGGATTAAGGCAGAGTATTGCAATGATATTTTAGCTGTGGATTGGGAGTCCTAAAGCTGCTTCGGCTGCATCTAAAGTAGCTTCTGCAATCGTTGGGTGTGCGTGCATGCTGTCAACGATGTCTTCTAATTTGTATCCTTTTTCGATCGCGTTAGAAAGTTCGTGGATAGACTCTGTCGCATTCGGTCCAACGAGCTGTGCACCAACTAAAGTGTTGTCGTCTTTCTTGTAAACGAGACGGATGAACCCTTCCCCTTGATTCTTAGTCATCGCACGTCCACTTGCAGTATAGAGGAATTTCTGTGCTTTGACTTTCATTCCTTGATCTTTCGCCTGCGCACGTGTTAATCCTGCTTGTCCCACTTCGAGAGAAGAAATCATGGTAGATGGGAAGACTTTGTTTTCAAGCTGT
The DNA here is from genome assembly GCA_043424675.1 of Carnobacteriaceae bacterium. Classification (GTDB taxonomy): domain Bacteria; phylum Bacillota; class Bacilli; order Lactobacillales; family Carnobacteriaceae_A; genus JBHWPB01. Next base: position 703 of record JBHWPB010000057.1, read on the forward strand.
GCTCCTTCTTCTCCAGCGATCACGCTTGCTGCTACTTTTCCGTGGTAGTAAGCAACTGTAGCTGAACCACCGCGTGTCGAAGCATCACCGATAGCATAAATGTTGTCGATGTTTGTACGTAAGTACTCGTCGATCTCAACTTTACCGCGGTCATTGACTTCAACATCTGTATTCGCTAAGTTTAATGAATCTGTGTTGTATTCGTTTGGAGCATCTACTAAAACGTAGTCTGCTTCAACAGTTTTTTCTTCTCCGTCCACTTCATAAGTCACAACCACACTGTCTCCGTTATCTTCAGCTGAAAATGCTTTAGCTTCAGTGATAATCTCAGCATCTTTGTATTCATCGAATTTTGAGACAAGTGTGCGGTTAATGTCTTTTTCAAAGAAAGGCACAAGATCTTTACCTTCTTCTAAGACTATTAATTTTGAACCGAGACGTCCAAAAATAGCCGCAAATTGAGCTCCGAGGTAGCCTCCGCCTGTCAGAACGATAGATTCTGGCACTTCTTTAATGTTTAATGCCCCAGATGAGTTGATCACACGGTCGCTGTATTCGAAACCTTCAACTTCTGCTGGACGTGCTCCTACAGCAATCACAAGTTCGTCGAATGTGTACTCTTCGCCGTCTACTTCGATTGTTTCGTTGTCTACGAAAGAAGCTTCTCCTTTGATAACATCTACTTTATTTTTCTTAAGAAGCTGCTCAACACCATTTGTCATCTGCGAGACAACGGTATTGTCTTTCCAGTCTTGAGCTTTGTCCCAGTCGAGTTCAGCATTGTTTGCGCTGAAACCGTATGTCTGTGCGGCCATTGTTGCTTCATAATAGGTTTCAGAGATATTCGCTAAGGCTTTTGTTGGAATACAGCCTACGTTCAAGCAATTCCCACCATAATATTCTCTTTCAATTAAAGTTACTTCTTTACCTAATTGAGAAGCACGGATAGCGAACGAATAGCCGCCTGGGCCTGCACCTATGACAACTGTACCTAATTCTTTAACCATTAATAAAATTCCTCCTAAAGTCGTATAAATAATCTTACTTATTGAGTATACCAAAAAATTATGAAAATAATAACAATAGTTGAATGTTTTAATAAATATCTCTTCTACATACCATTCACTCTTTTCTTCTGTAAGCGCTTGAATTTGAATATTAAAATTATGATACACGAGAATGAAAAAACTCCACACAGAAGGTGGAGTTTCTCGTATATTATTCTGTCATTTAATCAAGCGGTTGCACTGCCCCGCCGATTAATCCTGGTCCTGTGTGGACACCTAAAGCCGGACTGACGGAACCAAAATAAATTTCATTGATATGTGGGAACGTTTCTTTGATTCTCTCATATATTTTCCGTCCCTCTGCTTCGGCTTCCGCTCCACCATAGGCGATTCCTATATTATAAGCTTGGCTGCCTTTAGCCGTATCTTTTAAGCTTTCAACGATTTTATCTAAACTCTTTTTACGTCCGCGCGCCATCGCTACGGGATAGTAGATGCCCTCATCGTCACACGAAATGATGGGATTTATTTTTAAGAGTCCCCCCACTAAAGAAGCCACACGTCCAATACGGCCCCCCGCTTGAAGATATTTCAAGGTAGGGATACTGAAAAAGACATTGGAGTTTTCTACTCTCGAACGAGCATCCTCAACAATCTCACGGAACGAATGTCCTTTTTTTATCAGGTCGACAATTCGTGCTGCAAAAATACCGCTGCCGATACCTACGCTGAGTGTATCGATGACTTCAATTTCCGTATCGGGGTAGTCTTTAGCTACAAGATTAGCCATGTTATTGGTACCGCTTAAACCAGAAGAAATGGTCAGCATGATGATTTTTTCATACCCCTCTTCTATCGCTTCATCGATTAATTTTTTCATGTCTTCTCCGCTTGGTAGAGAGGTAGAGGGTATTTCTCTTTCTAAACTTTCATAGACTTCATTCGGTGTAATCGTAACGCCATCGAGATATTCAGCATCTTTATAAATAACTTTTAACGGCATGACTGAAACATCCCATGCTTCAATAATTTCTTTGGGGACATCGGAACCGGAATCTGCGATCAGTTTAATTTTTTCTTTATTCATGAACATCCACCTCTTCATTGTTGATGACTTCAATAATTTTTTTAGCCGTTACCTTTGTGGCAATACTTGTCGTTGCATTCCTCACGAGGGACAAATGATCATCTTCATGCAACGGTTCATTCTCAAATGAATCCATCTCTTTAGATCCCTCCGCTAGAAAAATATAACTGACTCTTCTCAAAGCATATTCTTGTTCTTGACAGAATAACTCATAGGCACGAGAAGCTTTCCCGCTGACTTTGGCTTGGTACATGATCCCTTCTTTAATCTCAGGAATAGTAGCGACGTGCTTTAAGATTGTAATAGCAATTAAATAAGCGAGATGATAGCGGTTGTATTTTTTGTTGACTGGTTTGGGAATCATCCCTTCTTTGACATAATTATTAATCATAGATTTCGTGATAATTTCTTCATTTTCCATCTTAAAAACAGAAAGATAATCATTAACTAAAGTCAACACTTGATCGACATATATATCAAAGGAAGGAAAATCATCCCAACGTGGCAAAGTAAACGTATATAAACGCTTCGCCCATTTAGTTAAAGACTGTTTCGTATTCTTGTCACCCATGATGGCCTCGTTCCCTTCTTTAGTTACTATATTAACTTATAGCAGGAATGATAACAAGTAGTTTCGATAACTATGTCAAGCTATCTACGAAAAAAGTCGATCTTTCCTATAAAAATGACCTGCAGATCAGCTTTTCAGCTAAATTTCGCAGGTCTACTCGCAAATTGTATTTTATTTTAAGTATTTCGAAAAATCGAATTCGTCTTTTTTCTCTCTGAGCATTAACCTTTGGATAGCGTCCCCTATTTCTGAACCTTCGTAGAGCACTGCGTGAAGAGCTCTTGTAATGGGCATGTCGATGCCTTTCTCTTGTGCAAGCTCATAGGCTGCTTTCGTCGTTAGAACCCCCTCGATCACCATTCCCATATCTGCTTCCACTTCGGGAAGTGATTTACCCTGAGCCAACTGATAGCCTGCGCGGTAGTTTCTAGAGTGCTCACTCGTTGCTGTGACGACTAAATCTCCTACACCACTCAGCCCCATAAAGGTTTGAATATCTGCACCGCCTTCTGTTCCTAAGCGAGAGATTTCCCAGAGTCCTCTCGTTAAGAGAGCAGCTTTAGCGTTATCGCCATAACCTAAACCTGACAAGACCCCTACCCCTAAAGCGATGATATTTTTTAAAGCACCGCCGAGCTCTACGCCAATCACATCATCATTCGTATACACTCGGAAGTAGCGATTCATGAATAAGTTTTGAGTATCTGAAGCAGCTTTTTCATCTAAAGAGGCGCTGGTGATGGCAGTCAAATCCCCCACCGCAACTTCTTCAGCATGACTAGGTCCAGATAAGACACTCAATCCTTTGACATAGTCTTCTGGCAATTCTTCAGCCAAGACTTCGGAGATCCGTTTATGAGTGGCCTGTTCTAATCCTTTGGTGGCATGAATCACATTTATTTTTTTATCCATGTAAGCTGCTGCTTGTCGAGCTACCTGGCGTGTCGCTTTTGTAGGAATGACAAAGAGCAAAGTATCCGCCCATTTCACGGTTTTTTCTAAATCGTCGGTTGCTTCTATATCAACAGCTAACTTTATATCTTTGAGATAATGTTTGTTAGTATGTTCGGTATTGATTTCTTCTATCTGTTCTTCCTGGCGAGACCACAGTTTCACATCATGGTTATTATCGCTTAAGACCATAGCTAAAGCAGTTCCCCATGAGCCTGATCCTAATATTCCTATTCTTCTTTTCACGAAGCATCTTCCTTTATTTTATTGAACGTATGAGAAAGCCGATTATTGTCCTGAATAGATGCCAGGATTATACGGAGCTTTCTTCCATGTAACATGAGTCGTAGAGGTTCGCGAAGTAATCGTCATTTGATCTCCATCAAACTGGGCTTGACGGTCTTGAACCGCTCCAATGCGGTCAGGTATCAAACTGACCGTATTATGATGATAGACGGTGCCATCTTCTTCATCTATTTCATATTTTCCAGCATAAGCGTGATAGCCGTGAGCCGCTTCCGCCATCTCTTCAGTAGTGCCATTGTGGAGACCTTCTTCAGTATAATTGCTGCGCCCTTCCTTCATGAGATGTGCGGACATATAACCGTCTGCTGTGTACATCAGAAAGCCTGAAGCATCTTTTGAAAGCGGATAATTTTTTTCTCCATCGCTATCCTCCCGATAATATTCAACTAATTCCCATGTGCCGACAATTTTATCGCGTAATGACATGTTTGATTTCCTTTCTTTATCACTTTTTTCGTTGTTCATAGAGATATACCAGGAGATACAGACTAAGAAAAATCAAAGTAAAGCGAGAAATAAAGGTTAGAAACATACTAATCTTCCTTTATCGAGGGTTCTTCTATTCCACTGCTTTCTCTCTTTTCTGCTTTTTCTTCATGGATTTCTTGTTCTTCCTCGGTTCCTATTTCATAGAAATCTTCAGCGACATACTCATTTTTAGTAATATAATCCTCAGTGGCAGGGATCGGTTCGCCCCTCTGCTCTCTGATAACCTCATCTTTCACACCCTTGCTCCAGAAACCGCCATGAATATATTTTGCTTCAGCAGTATAGTAGAAAGACTTGGGCTCAATTTCATTAATCAAACGATAAAGCGTTCTTTCATCGGAGCGCGGTGCCAAAATAGTCAAGATCAGCCGTTCGCCGTCCCTTCCATAACCCACTTCGATGGTCACTCCAAAGCCTCGTTCACGCAGTACATCAGGAAGCGTATGGTCCCCGCTTTCTACAAAGACTTTTACAATCGTATAACCCAAAGCAATCTTATCTTCAATATAAATACCAATGTAAATCCCAACACCATATCCCAAAGCATAGATAATAAGATAGATAGGATTATCCAGATACTGCATCACAACGGACAAACCGAGAATATAAATCGTAATCTCAACCATCGCGATGAGGGGTGCAATCTTCCTATATCCGCGCATCGTGAGGATGGTTCGTATGGTGTTCAAGAAAATATAAATTAAATTTATAAAAAAGATGTATAAGGCAATGCCCCATTCCATAAGATGTATCCCTTCCTTCCCTTCTGGTTAAAAAATGTCTGTTACAGCTGTTCGATCCAATCCTTACATAATTTCACCCATTGATGAACGATAGGATTGATCTGTTCAGGTCTGCTTGCGGAGCTATAGTCTGCTATCGATAAGCCATGGATCCCCTCTTTAAAAACATGAACTTCAAAAGGAACACTATTTTTGGCCAGGGCTGTGGCGTAATCTAAAGAATCTCTCACATCCACCACCTCATCTTCACTTGTCGACCAGATAAAGGTAGGCGGGGTATTCTCATCGACGTAATGGACAGGACTGAGTTTTTTCAGGTGGTCTTCTGCTACCTCCAAAGAACCAAAAAGACTTTCCACCATACTGTCTGTGTAAGTGACATTAGTACGAGAAACTTGTCCTTCATCTTCACCCTGAAAGGTCCGAACCATATCTAAGAAGGGATAACCCAAGACGACAAAAGCGGGTTCAAGTGCCTCTTGAACAAAATCTTCATCGTTCCATAGATTACTGTACATCGCCGCCACATGTCCTCCAGCTGACATTCCCACTAAGCCGATGCGGTCATTGTCTATATTCCATTCTTCTGCCTTCTTTTCAATCTCATTCAAGGCCAGTGCCAGTTCTTTGACCTGGACAGGAAGCGCCACATAATCTTTTATCTCTGTGTCATTTTTGTAGTCTGCTACAATCGTTTCTTCTCCATAGACAGAATAATTTAAAACAAAGGCGTGATAACCCATCGCGTTAAAGGCTCTGGCTATGGGTTCGCCTTCGCGAGAAGAAACTTTGGTGAAACTTCCTCCCGGCATAATCACGACGGCCGGTCGTTTCGAACCAGGATGAATCCGATTCTCTGTGTCAAAGAGGTAAGGCGTTAAGAAGACGTCATCTCTTTCTTCGTATAATTTTATACCGTTCATGTTGGCATTCTCCTTCAATTAGAATAATTTCATCATAGCACATTGTACCTCTTACTTGAATCGTCTCGAATTTCTTCTCATATAAAAACTCCTAAAATAGAGAATCTGTTTTCTGTCTATTCTAGGAGTTTCATGGGTGAAATTAATCTTGTCTTTCCCCATCTTGCTTATAGGGAATGACTCGGGTATTTTTATTTCTAGCGATTTCATTAGCCCGTTCCATCGCTTCATCTTTAGTATCGTATCGATCAGAAGCCCGTTCGGCGCCGACTGTTTTGACAACCCATTCTTTTTCTTCATCATCCCACTTGACCTCGACGTCATGGTCCATGAGGTCGGGATTTTGGCTTTCTGTATCGTGGTCGTCTGTTTTTGAAGGATCCTCTTCTGCTTCAAACTCTGCGATTTCTTCGTCAGATGCATTCGCATACCATTCTTTTCCTTGATCAATAGCAATTGGAATAAGCTCATCTTCGTCATATCCCGCTTCTTCCATAGCGTTCGCGATATCAATCATCTTTTTACGAGGAACAGCATCAAAGTTTTTCATAGCATCTGGATAATCCTGGGTATCCCAAGGCATAAGCATCTTCCTTTCTATTTTATTTTTAGAGTACCAAAAAATCGATAAAATAGATAAGATAAGCTATCAAAACTTTACTATCCTACGACACTGTAGAAAATACCGCCCATTACTCCTGAAAGCAGAATAATTTTTAACGTGTTCACTTCATATCTCTGTAGCAGATAGAGTGATGCGGAGAACACAATCAATGAGAACCAATTAAAATTCGCCCAGTCAATAGGTAGAGATGTCTCGCCGAAGAAGGCAGTTAATAAAATGGTAACCGCTGCTGATGCGATCAATGCGACCGATGCGGGACGTAAACCATCAACAAAGCCCTTCACAACCGGCAAGTCTTTATATCTTTTGAAGAGGTATCCTAAGAGTAAGACCAATATAATAGAAGGGGTCACCACTCCAAGTGTTGCTACAGTCGCTCCAGCCCAACCCGCTACTTGATGTCCAGCAAAGGAGGCGGAGTTAATTCCTATAGGGCCCGGCGTTATTTCTGCAACAACAAGTAAATCGATAAACTGCTGGTAACTTAAGAATCCATGCGTATTCACTATCTCTTCTTCAATGAGGGGGAGCGTCGCATACCCGCCGCCAAAGCTGAACAATCCAATCTTAAAAAAGCTGAGATACAGCTGTAAAAAATTATTCATTGCCTCTCCCCGCTTTCTCTGTAGTTATGGAACAGTGTAGTTAACACTCCAATAAACCCGGCAAATAAAAGAATATAGACTATTCCCACATTGAAAACAATGGCTGCCAAGAGGCTGATGACCATAACAAAGACTGGAACGACTTCTTTCAGCTCAATGATTCCTTTCGCCATGTTCAGGACGATATTAATGATGATTGCAGCAATCCCAGCCTGCATCCCCTTCATGATATTAGATATCAGGACATTATCTCGAAACGCTTCATACATATAAGAAATAGCTCCTATAATGATGAAAGGAGGCAGAATAGAACCGAGTGCTGTGATAAAAGCACCCTTTCCTCCAGCCAGACGATATCCAATTAAAACACATGAGTTGACGGCAAAGGGGCCCGGTGTAGATTGAGCAATAGAGACGAGGGTTAGCATCTCATCCTCCTTGAGCCACTCTCTTTTTTTAACCATTTCATTCATCAACAGCGGAATAACCACGTAACCCCCGCCGAAAGTTATACTATTGAAATAAAATGTAATTTTAAATAAATCCCAATAAAAAGAACGATCTTTCTCCAAGTTAAATTAAACCTTCTCTCTAGTATTGTTCTTATTCTTAATCTTTCTAACAGTTTTCAGCTCAATCGTTTTTCGATTTTTACTTACTTTTTAAGATACGTGAGGTTGCTTTGTTCAAGTCTTTGCTGAAGGTTTTGTCTCTGTCTCTCGGCTTCTTCTTCGCTCAATTCGAGATAATCTCGGATCGTCTTGAGGACTGGACTGAGGAGCTCCAACATTTCATCACGTCTGAACAAGAAGTAAGTCGTACGTCTTTCAAAGTAATCGCTTGCGCTGAAGACCGCTTCATATTCTAAAGCATACAAAACACTGATAGCATTGTATAAAGAATAGTCATATTTTTCAGCATAGAGTTGTGCGCTCTCTTTCAACTCGAGAAGGTCTTGGAGGTTGGAACCATAACGCCAGGCTAAGTCTGCTGCTTCCTCTTCGCTGAAGCCAGCATCTTGTGCCGTTTCACTGAGTTTTTGAATTTCTTGTTCGATATTCTGGGCATCCAGTTCTCCTCCAGAAACAGGATACTCTGCAGAATCAATCACCTGATATTCTTTTTCTGTTCTCTCGGATAATTCTTCTGCAATCAAGGTCATAGCGTTCGCTGCCATTTTTCTGTAATCGGTCAGCTTCCCGCCAGCGATTGTAATCAACCCTGATTTGCTCTGGAGCAGTTCACTTCCTCTAGATACTGAAGACGTCGCTTCTTTTTCTTCCCTACCTAGATCTATATTTTGCAGACGTTGCTCTGTTTCTTGACGAGATATCTCCTCATTGAAGTACCCTTTAAATAGGCGAGCCAGTTCTTCAAAGTTTTTAGTCGACATTCTGCCACTATCGAATCCGCTGTAGTCGGACCCTGCGTTGTTGTCGATAAGAGGACGCAGCCCTGCCCAGCTGGCTTCGATGTCATCCAAAGTAAGATGTGCATCTGGGAAGCGACGGTTTACGATTCTTAAAAGATAGTCTACCTCTTCCTGCTCTACTTTTGGATTCTGAAAGTCTCCTTGATAATCTGTATCTGTCGTTCCAAAATAAGTTTTGTCTTGGCGAGAGATAATAAAAATCATGCGCCCATCCTGTTCACCTGAATCGACATAGACAGGGTGGTTCAATGATAGTTTCTCCCTGTCCACTACGAGGTGAACCCCTTTTGTCGGTCTCATAATAGGGCCTGCCTTTTCTTTGCGATCGAGACTTCGAATCTCATCGGACCAAGGACCTGTCGCGTTGATAACCAGATGAGTCTTGATTTTAACATTCGCACCGCTCAAAACGTCTTTAGCGTTGACCGCAACTATTTCTTCGTTTTCGTATTCAAAGTCTGTTGCTCGCAAACGACTGACAGCTAGTGCACCATCAGCGACTGCTCTTTTAATGTTTTCAATCACTAATCTCGAGTCATTATTATTGAAATCAAGATAGAGTCCGCCTGCAATCAATCCGTCACTCGACAAGTCAGATTGAAGAGCGAGCACTTCATCTTTTGTGAGCATTTCATTGGTATATGCTCTCTTCTCTACTCCCGCTAAACGGTCATAGAGATTCATCGCAACGCGCAGTTGGTTTGCGTTGAAAGTCGAGTCAGGTTCGTCATACAAAGGGAGCAGCATTTTCTCCGGCTGCGGAATGTGAGGAGCGATATGGTGCACGATGGCACGTTCTTTGACCGTCTCCTCTACTACATCAATATCAAACTGTTTGAGATAGCGGAGCCCTCCATGAACAAGTTTCGTCGAACGACTGCTTGTTCCTTCTGAAAAGTCCTGCATTTCAATCAGTGCTATCTTCATACCACTCGCTGCCGCTTGGACGGCAAGACCTGCACCAGTAATCCCCCCTCCTATTATGACCAGGTCAAACTGCTCGGTGTTTAATTTCTCCAAGACTTTGGTTCGACGACGATAGGTGAATTTATTCTCCATTTCCTCTTCTCTCCTCTGCACAAATCAACTTACGGTTAATATAGATGCCTACTCTGCTTCTTCTAGGATGGAGACCGAGCGACTGAGCCCTAAGCGATTAGCTCCATGCTCGATCATTCCTACCGCTTCTTTGTAGGTATGAATACCTCCAGAAGCTTTGATACCTAAACGATTCATAACGGTCTGATGCATGAGAGAAATATCGTCTAATTTCGCTCCAGCATTAGAAAAGCCGGTCGATGTTTTGACAAAGTCAGCTCCTGCTTCCTCCGCCAGTTCACAGCCTTTTATAATAAGCTTAGACGTCAGCTGTGATGTTTCTAAAATGACTTTAAGAATCCCATCCTGCTCATGGACTGTATCTGCTACTGTTTTGATATCCTCCAGTACTTGTTCGTAGCGGCCGCTGATGAGCTCACCGCTGTTTATGACCATATCTACTTCATCGGCTCCATCTTCTAAAGCAACGTTTGCTTCGTATGCTTTAACATCCGTTGCAGAAGCCCCGAGAGGGAAACCTACGACAGTTGCAACAAGCGTTTTAGAATTTTTCAATAACGCTGCGACATAAGGAACCCAGTAACTATGGACACAGACTGCCTTCATTCCATAATGCATCGCTTCTTCACAAGTTTTTTTAATATCCGCTTTACTTGCTGTGGGACTGAGATTCGTATGATCGATATAACGAGCGAGTTCTTCTTGAGATAGAGTAATCACATATACTTTCCTTTCACACTATATTTTATTGATTTCTGCCTCTATCTTAACAAATGACCACAGGAAATACAGAATTAACTTGACCAACTCCAAAAAAGCCTTAAACTTCTACAAAAATGGCAGTGTCCTCGTCTTTGAAAAAGCGAGTGACAGTCGGATGAATCGATTGATAGACTTGGTCAGCGAAGGCTTCGGGAGAGCTGGGGCACCCCCTATCAATCCACTCTAAACCCATATTGAAAATACCATAGCTGGTAAACTTTAACAAAAAGGTTATATTTCCCCTCTCCTCTTCAGTAAATGCATAACGTTTCAAAATCATTTCATCAAAAAAATTATAAATAGATTGCTGACGATAGCTATTAAAATCATTCTGGCCTTCTAATTGGATAATTTGTTCATAAAAATCGATATGTTCTTTGTAACACTCATATATTTTAT
>JBHWPB010000058.1:0-4827 GCA_043424675.1 Carnobacteriaceae bacterium
ACCTCCAATTTTTTCAAATTCATAATAAATAAACAAATATTGGATATGAATAAGTATGGTGTAAGCTAAGGGAAGCAAGGCAGCTTGTAGAGTATCTGAAACAACAAAATATATGAGGGTCAAAATAATAATAATATCTAATAAAGCTATAAATTTCGGATTTATTGGAATATTTCTTTTAGCTGAGGGAGCAAGATAGAGTTCAATGATATGGTTGATCACAAAAAATATAAAGGTAACACTATAGGCAGTAAAGTTAATAGAATAACTCATATTAGAATAAAATAAGCCAAATAATGATTGGACAATAATAAGGCAGAAGCTCCAAATATAAACCTTGTTTTTTGAAAAGAATGAGTACATAAGATAAAACCTGCTTTCTTACACAATCTATTTTATTGTAGCATAAAAAGTATGATAGAATATGTAGGCTAATAAAAAATACGTACGCTTATTTTAGGGAGGAAACATGGAAAGATATTTATTTACTTCAGAATCAGTTTCTGAAGGTCACCCAGATAAAATCGCCGATCAGATTAGTGATGCGGTATTAGATGCTATTTTAACGGAAGATTCAGACGCACGTGTAGCTTGTGAGACTGTCGTCACAACAGGACTTGTCTTTATTGTAGGTGAGATTTCTACATCAGCTTACGTTGATATTTCAGCTATTGCCCGTCAGACAATTAAAGAGATCGGCTATACACGAGCAAAATATGGTTTTGATGCTGATACATGTGCTGTTGTTACGTCTATTGATGAGCAGTCTACAGATATTGCCATGGGAGTAGACGACGCATTAGAAACAAGAGATTCAAAAGACACTGCTGATCTTGGTGCAGGAGATCAAGGGATTATGTACGGATTTGCGATAGACGAAACAGATTCACTTATGCCGTTACCGATAGACTTGTCTCATAAATTAGCTAAGCAATTAGCATTGGTCCGTAAAAACAAAACTTTAGCTTATTTACGCCCAGATGGAAAGACTCAAGTAACAATTGAGTACGATGAAAATGGGACACCTCAACGAGTGGATACAATTGTGATCAGCGCTCAGCATTCACCTCAAATCACTTACGAAGAGTTGTATAATGATATCCTGGAATACGTCGTTAAACCTGTCATACCAAGTGGTTTGTTAGATGAAGAGACTATCATCCATATCAACCCTACTGGCCGTTTCGTGGTAGGGGGACCCCAAGGAGACAGCGGGTTGACTGGACGTAAAATTATTGTAGATACTTACGGAGGCTATGCACGACATGGGGGAGGAGCTTTTTCGGGAAAAGATCCGACAAAAGTGGACCGTTCGGCAAGCTATGCGGCTCGCTACATTGCTAAAAATATTGTCGCTTCTAAGGCTGCAAGCAAATGTGAGGTTCAGTTAGCTTACGCTATCGGGATCGCAGAACCTGTTTCTATTTCCATTAATACTTTCGGTACAAGTAAATATTCAGAAGCAGAGCTCACACAGGCTGTTCGAGAGATATTTGACTTGCGACCTTCGGGTATCATTGAAATGCTAGATTTAAGACGACCTATCTACCAGCAGACAGCAGCTTATGGACATTTTGGTCGTCAAGACATCGACCTACCTTGGGAAAAGTGCGATAAAGTAGAAGAATTAAAACAAAAATTAAATAAATAAAAAGTAGAAGAAAAGACTAGAAAAAGCAGCTAAAGTATATTTTTAGCTGCTTTTTTGATACACACTTTTTAAATCTCTTTAATTTTTTCAATCGCTATTACAAAAGGGGGATTATTTATTTGATTGATAAATTGATATTGTAAAACTTGATATTCTTTTTGGTCTAGAGACTGTACGAAAGAAAGTACAGCATTTTTTTCGGCTGTCCCACCCTCATGGCCATAATAAACAACAATGACAATGCGTCCTTTGATCGCCAATCGAAGAAGTATCTTTTGAATAGCAGAAACTGTGGTATCTGGCTGAGTAATAATTGTCTTGTCACTTTTAGGAAGATATCCTAAATTGAAAATTGCTCCTTGAATTCTTTCGTCTTCTGGGATAACATCGTCTAATTTCTCGTGCCCCATTTGAAAAAGTTCGACTTGAGGACGCAAACCTGTGAGGATTAACTTTTCAATAGTGTTTTTTATTGCTTGTTCTTGGATATCAAATCCATAGACCTTTCCATGTTTATCGACTAAAGAAGCTAAGAGTATCGTATCATTACCGTTCCCGACCGTTGCATCAATTACTGAATCTCCAGGTCGAATAGTTTCTTTCAATAACTCATGACTAAATTTTACTATTTCTAACACATTTACTACCCCCTAGAACATTTTATTACAATCTATTAACAAATACGCACAATCTGTAACAAATACGCACAAATCTTCCATAGCTTTTTCTAAATAGTATAATAAATGGGTGAAAGATAATTATCTTTTACACAAACTTTACATTCTTGCTATTATACTTTTTCATTATCAGGGAGGATCATGGATGACCAAATCTTTTAGTTCTAAGAAAAACAACAAGCTGCCCCGACAGTCGCAAACATCACTATCTAAATCTATGCTAAAAGCGAGTTTGTTAGCCAGTGCTATCATACTACCAGCTTTTTCTGAAGTTGTCTCAGCTGAAGAATCAGTAGATATACCTATAGCCATCACAGAAAATAATAATAACATAGAATTGACAAATAACAACTCTGAAGAAGCTAGAGAAACTGGAGTTGTTCGAGAGTTAACTGAAGAAGATGAGATTCTTCGAAAGCAATTAATCGTTGAAGTCAAAAGTTTAATAGAGAATCGAGTATTAGTATTAACTGATGATGAATTAGAAGCATTGACTCTTAAAGAACTGGATCAACTTATCGAAGACAGTCGGACTGCTCCTCAGGACAAAACAGCTGGTGATGACACAGAGTCAGAAGATCAAGAAAAATCCAATGCTGATAGTACCCCTAATGAAGAAGGAGAGTTTCAATCTGAAGAGTTTGAAAATCAAATTGTAGAAGCCGATTCAGACAAACTTGCAGACGAAGCTACAGAAGAAGTGAAAGAATCAGAAGTTATTTCAGCTGTTCCAGAGGTAACCAGCGAGGAACAAATTGTATCATCTGAACAAACGGACGAATCAAAAGTGCAAGATATTGAATCTGAGCATACAGAAGTAGTTGAAAAAAATGAAGAATCAAGTAAAGAAGAACTCCAGACAGATTCTGACGGTTTGACAGATGAAGACTTAGAAGGCTCTACCGAAATCTCAGAAGAGGATTCTGGAGAAGTAGAAGAAGACGCTGAAATCGCTGATCTAGCTGAAGAGCAAGTAGACCAACAACAGGTTGAAGCGAAAGAAGAATTTTCAGAAGACGAAGAAGAGTTCAATACGGAACGAGAAGAAGACGCTGAAGTTAACGAAGCAGATGATAGTGAGACAGAGGAAGAAGTTGCAGCTGAACTTTTCACTATTAGGGAAACAGTTAATGTTGATAACGAAGAAATGGTTGTCGCCCAGACATTTAGTTTAAATCAAGCAGAACCTGTTCAGATAGCAGCTTATAGCACGGATGCGCCTTCAGATATAACTTATTTTGACATCCAAACAGATAATGCCTTCCTAAATAGAATTGCTCCTCATGCTGTCGAAGTAGCTGGAGAATATAAACTCTACCCCTCAGTGATGATGGCACAAGCAGCTTTAGAAAGCGGGTACGGCGGAAGTGGTTTGTCCAGCCCGCCGTATCACAACTTATTCGGTATTAAGGGCAACTACAATGGTGATTCTGTCACTATGAATACACGTGAATACACTAATAATGGGTGGATCTTTATTCCTCAAAATTTCAGAAGCTACCCTTCCTATTCTGAATCGTTAGAAGACAATGCTCAATTACTGAGAAATGGATTGACTTGGTCTCCTGGCTATTATTCAGGAACTTGGGTAGAGAATACGAATAGTTATCGGGATGCGACACAGTGGTTACAAGGCCGCTATGCAACTGACCCACGTTATGCTTCTAAACTAAATAATATTATAGAGTCCTATGGATTAAGTCGTTATGATAATGCTCTATACAACAGCGGCGTCTCGGATCCTGAGTTTGTTTGGGAGGATTTAGAAGATGGTGAACGAGTAACAGATAGAAGAGTTCACACTGTTGTTTGGGGAGATACACTCAACGGTATCGCCAGCAAATATAATACGACAGTGTCAAAATTAAAGAAAGAAAATAACCTAAAATCAGATTTAATTCGTGTGGGACAGAGGCTTCTTGTTGGTAAAGAAGAAGCAGTCTCTGAGAGTGATACATCAGTGCCTGAACCCTCTCCTTCCAATCCATCAAACAGAACTACTCATACCGTAGTCTATGGAGACACCTTGAGCGGCCTCGCTAGTCGTTACAACACGACGGTCTCTCAAATTAAGTCTGACAACAACTTGAGCTCTGACTTGATTGTTGTGGGCCAAAGCTTGTCTGTTGGTAAAAATCAGTCGCCATCGGCACCAAAGCCGTCTCAAAACAATTCGTCCACTGGTTCGACTCATACAGTCGTTTACGGAGACACCTTGAGTGGCCTTGCACATCGTTACAACACAACCGTTTCTCAAATTAAATCAGACAACAGTTTGAGATCTGATACCATTTACGTAGGACAGACCCTCACAATAGGTGGCAAGACAGCAGCGCCGAAAGCTTCTCAAAACAACACATCCATTGGGTCAACAACCCACACTGTCGTTTACGGAGATACCTTGAGTGGCCTTGCATATCGCTACAATACGACTGTTTCAAAAATTAAAAGAAATAATGGATTAAGTTCAGACTTAATTTTTGTGGGTCATTACACAAA
>JBHWPB010000059.1:0-2778 GCA_043424675.1 Carnobacteriaceae bacterium
ATGTCCCTATTCATGCAACGATCGCACTTTATCTCAGTCAATCAAAAATCTGAAAAGATCACATTCAATATAATCTTGTGAAGTTTACAAAACTATTTATTTACAGATGACTAACTTAATCTTGAAATTCAGGTTGAACAATAATAGTGTTTTATTTTGACATCGCCTATAAAAACTGTTAGTATATAAGTGAAATAAAGTACAATTTCTTCGGTTTAAAATTAAATATTATAAGCGATATTTTAGGCCAATACCTACAATATCGTGAATCTGAACAAGCGGTGGATCGAAAATCATCCATGCAGCCGGGCTACCAGAGTGTAACAGCAGAATGACTTAAACAAACATTAGGGCATGCCTGTGGGACAGTTACAACTGTCCTATTGGTATGCCCATTTTTTCATATCAGCAGATTACAGAAAGGGTGAAGAGCTGCGCTCTCATAATAAAAAGCATTTAAAGGTTTGAAAATAGAAGCACATAAAAATGAAAGGATGGTCTATCATGCAAGCTCTAAAAGACTATTTGTTAAAAAATCGCCAGGGACAGTTTTTAGTGATCGGTACGGTATTTTTAGTTCTAGGTTTCGTTGCTTTAATCATGAATAGCCCCTTAGACAGATGGTTTTTCTATACCTCCATGTTCTTTTTAGGTTTCTACGCGGCAAAAGATGCAGTTGTTGAAACCCTTCAAGATAAATCGCCCAATGTCGATTTACTCATGATACTAGCTGCCTTAGGAGCAGCTCTCATTGAATATGAATCGGAAGGAGCCGCTTTACTCTTTATCTTTGCGGGTGCAGAAGTTCTAGAGGAATTTGCCAATGATAAATCTACCAGTGCGATTTCAGAGCTTATGTCTCAAGTTCCTGAAACAGCCCAAGTCTTAAAAGGAAATGGCGATGTGGTAGAAGTTTTGACAGAAGATTTAGAAGTCAGTGATACCGTCATTGTTGCACGAGGAGAACAGATTCCAATTGACGGCTATACCGATCGAAAAATTCTAGTCAATGAAGCGGCTTTAACTGGAGAATCGGTGCCGGTTGAAAAAGAACCGGGTGATGAAGTTTTTGCGGGGACGATTAATGAAGGTAATGTCTTCCATGTTGAAGTAAATAAGAGAAGTGATGAAACCGTCTTTTCTAATATTGTCCGCATGGTTGAAGAAGCTCAAAACCGTCCTTCACGTATCTCCAAGTTTATCGATCGGATTGAGAGCAAGTATGTTATCGCCGTTTTACTTATCGTTCCTTTTTTCATCTTCTTTTTGTATTTTGGTCTGAACTTTACTTTTGACACTGCTTTTTATCGAGGCATGGTTTTACTTACAGTCGCGAGTCCTTGTGCGCTTGTTGCTTCAGCGACTCCGGCAACTTTAAGTGCTATTTCGAATGGAGCCAAAAACGGTATCCTCTTCAAAGGCGGAGCAGCCATGGAAGCACTCTCGACAATGGACGTGCTCTATACAGATAAAACAGGTACGCTGACTTATGGTGAATTCGAAGTGAGTGACTATGCGGCAGAAGAAGATGATCTGAAAGAAGTGGTCTACATGGAACAGCAATCCGGTCACCCGATCGCTGCAGCCATTGTGTCGGCTTTTTCCGATTTAGATCTTTCAACAGTTGACTCCGCAGAACCCATTGAAGAAGTAGCTGGAGCCGGGGTCAAAAAAGGCCAGGTTAAAGTAGGGAAACCAAGCTCTTTTGATAGCTATGAAGACCCCAACAATTACAGAAGTAAATTAGCGCAAGCAGATACAACAGTCTTTGTCGGAAAAAATAATAATATCGTCGGTTTCTTCTCCCTGTCTGATCAAATCCGCCCGCAAGCAGAACGAGCAATAGTAGGTTTCCAAGAAGAAGATATCGATGTGACTCTATTGACGGGAGATAACGAAGAAGTAGCAAGGGAAGTAGCGGCGGTACTTAACATCGATCATTATGAAGCAGGAATGCTGCCGGAAGATAAAATCAGTTATGTCATCGACAGCCAAGATGATGAATCTGTGGTCGGTATGATAGGGGATGGTATTAACGATGCGCCTGCGCTTGCTAATGCAGATATCGGTATAGCGATGGGAAGCGGTTCTTCGGTCGCTATGGAATCTTCAGATATCGTTATGGTGAGAAACGATTTAGAGAAGTTGTTTTCAAGCTATAAGCTTAGTCAAACTCTTAATAAAATCATCCTGCAAAATGTAATTTTCTCCTTAACCGTAATTGTCACCCTTATCACGCTCAACTTATTTGGACTCTTAGGACTGCCGATGGCTGTTTTATTCCATGAAGGATCAACCATACTTGTTATCTTAAATGGACTCCGACTCTTAAATTACAAAGATTCAGATGATTACGATTATGGAGAGCCTAAAAAAGAACCCCAAAGACAAGCAGCATGAACTCAAAAAAGCGTCCATTTATTTGGACGCTTTTTTAATATCAACTTAACTATAATTTAACAAGACTTATCTCATACTTTACAATTTTTCCTATATACTAAGCTTACCTAAAACTTGAAAGGGTGGAGAGATTTGGTAGAAACAGCAGTTTGGGCACACAGGGGCTCGAGTCATGAATATATTGAAAATACGATGCCAGCTTTCGAGCAAGCTGTAAAAGAGGGAGCCGATGGTATCGAAATCGACGTTCAGCGCACCAAAGACCGTAAACTTGTCGTCTTTCACGATGAAAATTTAGAACGCTTGGCAGGCGTCGATAAATTTATCTGGGAGCTGACCTTTGCTGAACTAGAAGAACTTGACCTCAGAGCCTTGGGT
>JBHWPB010000060.1:0-4318 GCA_043424675.1 Carnobacteriaceae bacterium
CATTATTTTGTTTTGGAAGCTTTGTATGACAAACAAAAAGGAAGGAGATTTAACTGTGTCAACTACCCGTCACTAAAGTAACGGGCTTGTCAGATCTAAAATAGCTGTGCGAACGTCCGAAGACTCCAGCCAGATCCAACATCAGGGGAGGTTGACAGCGCCCCTACCAACAAACATTTAGTCGGTTGGCAATGTTTTTTCGTATTTTACGTTTGTTTCGCCCGACACCCAGAGCTTACCGAGCTCTTGAATGTTCATCGCACCTACTCGGTCATCGTTTGAGCAATAGTTGCAGCTCTTGCAGCGATACTCACTCATGCGGTGGTTGCGGTTGGTTTTATCAATCGAGCCACATTTCGGGCACCGCTGGCTCGTGTATTGGGCATTGACTTTGAGAACGACGGACCCATTCAAGATGGCTTTGTACGTGATAAATTCTTCGAGCTGATAGAAGGCCCAATCCGAGTGCTTCTTGTTATTTTTCTTTGAGCCGAAGGCTTTCTGCCAATTGACGTTTTCTAAATTCTCTAAGACGAAGACGGTATTCTTGCCGTAATAATCGACGAGTGCCTTCGATAACTGATGATTCACATCGGTCATCCAACGGTTTTCTCGTTGATTAATCGCTTTCAGTCTGCGTTTAGCGGATTTGGTATTTTTCGATTGGAGTTCTTGGCGAAGCTTGGCGTACTTGTTGCGTCTCTGTTGGATTTCTTTCCCTTTGGCGAAGCAGGTTTTTCCTTTCTCATCGTAAGTAGTCAAAATGAAGTTCAACCCTCGGTCGATGCCAACAACATGTTCGGTGTCATCTCGTTGGTATTCGTCGAACTCTTTGGTCGCGCCGATATGGATAAACCATTTATCGAACTTGTTAACGAGTTTGGCTGTCCCGAGCTTCCACCCATCAGAGATATACGAATCAAAGTAATCGAAATGACAGGGTGCCTCGATTCTCTCTTCAAGAGTGGTCATTTTGATTGTCTGATCTTTCGTGAAGTTCCAATCGCGATTATAGACCATATCGTTTTGAGGCTTGTTGAATTGAACGGGCTGTTTTAACCAGTGAAGATCTTTCTTTACTGAGTGCCACTCATTCGTATACTTATCCTGATAGCGATAACGCTTCTTTTCCATTTGGGTCTTGATCGTTTTGTAGCGAGCAAGGACTGTAATCAATACTGACTGAGCCTGCTGGGCTTTAAGGCCAAAGGCCGAACGGATGTCGTAATAGAGTGCATCGTGGATCTTGTAACGCGAAGGCTCGAAACGCTGTTCGAAATAGTAATCGGACACAAATTGACAGGCTTGTCGGTACTGTTCTTGGAGTTCGCGTAGCTGAGACTCTTGCTCTTTAGTCACATCAAGCTTTAGTTTCAAAGTAATTCCTTGTTGCATCGTTTCACCACCTTTCAACAATTTAATTGTACTGAATAGTTGTTGAATTTGCTTAGAATATGCTCACAAAAACAGAAAGGAAGATAACTATGTTAATTAAAGAAAGCATCTCACCGAGAACCTTTATTCCTCTCGGCACTGAAGTACCGAGTTTCCTAAAGGGTGAGATTAGATGAAGAAAAGCGAGAAAGTTATCCAAAAAGACCACGAGTATTTTGCACAATCCGGTCGCATTCCATATTATCCATTAGTAGTCGACGAGGCGCATGGAGCAATTATTAAAGATATTGATGGGAAAGAATATATTGATTTATTATCGAGTGCCAGTGCTTTGAATGTTGGCCACACACCTGAAAAGGTGGTCCAAGCTATTCAGGAGCAAACTGATAAATTTATTCATTATACACCGGCTTACATGTACCACAAACCAGTAGCAGATTTAGCGGAACGTTTAGCTGAACTGTCACCGGGTAATTTTGAAAAGCAAGTTTCTTTTGGTCTTTCTGGGTCCGATGCCAATGATGCCTTAATCAAATTTGCACGCGGCTACACAGGAAGAGATTTAATTATTACTTTTGAAAATGCTTATCATGGCTCCACTTATGGTTCAATCTCCATGTCGAGTATTTCCTTGAACATGCGTCGTAATATCGGGCCGCTTGTCCCGGGCTTTCATCATATTCCTTTCCCAGATAATTATCGTGGGATGTACGGGAATGAAGAACCTCATACCATAGAAGAATATTTAGCACCTCTGGAGCAGATGTTTGAAACTTATGTCCCTGCTGATCAAGTAGCTGCCGTTGTTATCGAAACGCTTCAAGGAGATGGTGGTTTATTGGAGCCTGTTCCTGGTTATTTTGAAGCGCTGTACGATCTATGTCAGGAGCATGGTATTCTATTTTGTGTTGATGATGTGCAACAAGGACTTGGGCGTACCGGAACATGGAGCTCGATTGAGCATTTTAATGTAGAAGCTGACTTAATTGTTTATGGAAAATCTTTAGCTGGTGGTCTTCCTTTATCAGCTCTAGTAGGACGTAAAGAAATTATGGAAAGTTTAGGAGCACCCGCTCATTTATTTACTACCGCAGCCAACCCTGTCGCCTGCCAAGCTTCCCTTGCCGTCTTGGATATGATTGAAGAAGAAGACTTGCTGACAGCGAGCACTGAAAAAGGGGACTATGTCCGTGAACGCATGTCTGGGTGGGAAGATAAATTTGAATTTGTAGGAGATACGCGTGGTATCGGCCTCTCCATCGGGGTAGATATTGTCAAAGACAAAGAAAGCAAAGAGAAAGATGCAGATGCGGCGCTTAAAATAACGAACCGTTGTTTTGAAAGAGGCGTCCTCATGATTTCCTTTGCTGGAAGTGTCTTGCGTTTCCAACCTCCATTGGTTATTTCTTACGATGAGTTAGACCAAGCCTTAGACATTATCGAAGAGTCGATGGTGGAGCTTCAAGCAGGAAAACTCGAAACATATGATGTCAGCGGCCAAGGATGGTAAATAAATAGGAGGTATTTTTATGTCAGCAACAGACGCAACAAAAGTAACTCATAAAAAACAAGAACAAGTAAATTCAAAAAACGTCTTCCGGTTATCTGGAGCAATTATTGCTGCTTTAATTGGTTCGGGTTTTGCTAGTGGTGAAGAAATCTTACAATTCTTCACTGTTTACGGCAGAAATAGTGTTCTTGCTTCACTCATTGCTTTAGTTTTGTTTACTGCTGTATCAGGCATTCTCGTCTCTTATGGTTATCGGAATCGTAAATCTTCTCTAAGTAATGTTTACGAACACTATTTAGGTAATATTTTTGGAAAATTTATGAAAGTATACACTCCGATCTTTGCTTTTTTAATTGGAATCGTTACGATATCTGGAGCCGGCGCTACTATCAATCAATATTTTAATATTCCCAACATATGGGGCACCGTTATTATGTCTGCTCTCGTTTTATCCAGTGTTCTGCTGGGCTTCGAACGTTTAATTGATATTATAAGTTTGCTGGGGCCCTTGACTATTGTTGTATCTATCTTCATTGGCCTCTATACTGTTTTGGCTGATCCCGGGAATATGGAAACTTCAATGGCTTTTTTAGAGTCAGCAGATAACCTGCCTTATGGAGCGGGAGATAGTGTTTCTTTTTGGTGGTTAGGCGGGATCTTGTTTGTTGCTTATAATATTGTTGCCGGTGTGCCTTTTATTACCCGTATGGGAGTCAGTGCTAACTCGGAACGTGAAGGGAGAATTGGAGGTGCCATCGCAGGAATTGGCCTTATGCTGGCTGCTTTCATTCTAAACCTTGCGATGCTGGGTCATGTAGAAGAGATGTTAGCTGTCGAGGTTCCTGTCCTACAACTTGCTCAAAATATTAGTCCAGTTATGGGCGGTATCTTTGTCTTTATATTATTGCAAGAAATTTTTTCAACAGCTGCACCTTTCTTATGGACGGTATCAGATGCTATCCTTCCAAAAGACGCTTCAGAGAAAAACAAAAAGATAACAATTACTGTTATTTCTTTAGTAACTTTAATAGGAGCACAGTTGCCATTCCGTACGTTAGTCGGAATCGTCTACCCCTTTTCAGGATACTTCGGTGTCGCCCTTATCATCTTAGTGATTGGAAGAGAAGTATACGACCACTTCCAAGCAAAAAAAGTAGGCTAAATTAATTCAAAAAACTTTCCCAACATTTCATGCAAACAGATGACTGACCTATTTCCAGTACTAACTTGGAAACAGGTCAGTTTTTTGTTTTCTCAATCTGAATGTATTAAAAAATTAATATATATGAGTATAAGTTGCTTTCCAAATTACTAGATTCTATGAAACTAAAAATTTATGAAAGCATTTTTAGTTTTTCTTCTTCCCGCTGAAAACGTCTAGCTTTTTCTTTTATCAGCCATTCTTTCTAGAGC
>JBHWPB010000061.1:0-8729 GCA_043424675.1 Carnobacteriaceae bacterium
CTACTAGGGGTAAAGCCGAAAGATTCTACAACTTCATCTCCTGGAGCAGATTTACCGAATTCATCGATGCCTAAAGAGATACCTTTCAATCCGACATAACGCTCCCAACCAAATGTTGCGCCCATCTCAATAGACATTCTATTCTCAACTGAGCTTGGAAGAACGCTCTCTTTATATTCTTCTGACTGTTCATCGAACAAATTCTGTGCTGGCATAGAAACCACTGAGACATCTATGTCATTTTCATGCAATATTCTTTGCGCGGTCATCGCAATGTGTACTTCTGAACCTGTCGCGATGAGGATACCATCGGGCGTATCCTTATAAGAATCGGAAAGAACATAAGCTCCTTTATGAACCCCTTCATTTGCTCGCTCGAGAGAGTATTCAAGCGTTGGAACATTTTGTCGCGTTAATGCAATCACCGTTGGTCTGTCTTTTGATTCTAAAGCAACTCTCCATGCAACGTTTGTTTCGTTCACGTCCGCCGGGCGAATCATATTCAAGTTGGGGATCGCACGGAACCCAGCCAGTTGTTCAATCGGTTCATGTGTCGGACCGTCTTCTCCCACGGCGACAGAGTCGTGCGTCGTAACAAATATTGAAGGCAATTGTGAGAGACTGGCCAAGCGGATAGCCGCTTTCATATAGTCTGTGAAAATAAAGAAAGTTGCTCCATAAGCCCGGGTTCCGCCATGCAAATGAATGCCATTGATCATGGCAGCCATGGCGAACTCTCGCACACCGAACCAAATATTACGGCCTGCACGGTTATCTGGTGTAAAGTCATCAGCTCCATCAATCATAGTTTTATTAGAAGTTGCCAGGTCCGCAGAACCACCCCAGAAGTAAGGAATTTGCTTAGATAAGGCTTGGATAGCATCTTCACTTGAAACTCGTGTCGCTTTCCCTGGGAAACCATAATCAAAGAATGTCATCTCGTCATCATAGTTTTCCGGGAGTTCTCCAGCAAAAGCTCTCTTGAAAGTTTCGGCTTTTTCTGGTTCATTTTTCTCATAAGCATCAAACAGTTCTTGCCATTCTTCGTATTTCGCTTTACCTCTTGCTTTTACTTTTTCATCGAAAACTTCTTGAGCTTCTTCAGGGACTTCAAATGAATCATAGGTCCATCCTAAAACTTCTTTTGCAGATTCCCAATCTTCTTCTCCTAGAGGAGCACCGTGGACGGCGCTGGTCCCAGCTTCAGGAGCTCCGTAACCAATTTCTGTTTTCACCTCGATCAGCGAAGGCTGTCCGTTATGGTTCTTCGCATTTTCGATTGCTTTGGTTAACGCTTCGAGATCATTTCCGTCTTCAACAATCTGATAGTGCCAGTTTAAGGCTTCAAAGCGTCCTTGGATATCTTCAGCAAAAGACTTATGCAAGTCACCGTCTAAGGAGATATCGTTACTATCATAGAGGAAAATAAGTTTATCCAGCTCTTGCCTTCCCGCAAAGGAAGTCGCTTCATATGAAACACCTTCCATCAGATCTCCGTCACTTACCAGAGCGTAAGTATAGTGATCGATCACTTTATACTCTTCTGTATTATAAAGGGCTGCCGTATGTTCTTCTGCCATCGCCATCCCTACAGCTTGTGCAAGTCCTTGGCCTAATGGACCTGTCGTTGCTTCAACTCCGTCTGTATAATTTACTTCAGGGTGACCCGGTGTGACACTGTCTGTTTGGCGGAAAGTTTTCAGGTCTTCTATTGTAACGTCAAATCCTGATACATGCAGCAAGCTGTATAATAAAGCTGATCCGTGCCCTGCAGAAAGCACAAAACGGTCTCGGTTCGGCCATTTCGAATCTTCTGGATGCACATGCAGGTGTTCTGCCCATAATGCATAAGCCATGGGTGCAGCCCCCATCGGAAGCCCGGGATGACCTGATTTTGCTTTCTCGACTTGCTCTACTGAAAGTGCACGTAATGTATTGACTGCTAATTGATCTTGTTCACTAAACATACACGGTCTCCTTTTTATGAATTATCTTGATCTTCGAGGTAAACGTCCCAGTCATTTAAAAATCCTTCGATCCCTGAATCAGTTAGGGGATGACTGTAAAGCTGCTCGAATAATGTACTTGGAACTGTAGCGATGTGTGCACCGCGACGGACAACTTCTTCTAAGTGTGGCTGCGTACGGATACTTGCGGCAATAATCTCTGAATCAAATCCATACAATTCAATGGCGTTGCGTAAATCTTCGATGAGAGCATACGCATCTGTCCCAATATCTTCTAACCGCCCTATAAATGGACTAATATAAGTCGCCCCAGCTTTCATCGCCATTATTCCTTGAGCAAGTGTGAAAACTAAGGTGACATTTGTTTTAATTCCTTCATTTGATAAGACATTGACTGCTCTAAGTCCTTCTTCTGTCATCGGTATTTTTACAACAACATTCTCGCGCCAAGTTGCTATTTCTCGTGCTTCTTTGATCATCTCATCTGCTTCAAGTCCGACTACTTCCGCGCTTATCGGTCCATCTACAGTATCACAAATTTCTTTAACAACTTCTTCAAAGTTGCGTCCCTCTTTTGCAACGAGAGAGGGGTTGGTTGTCACACCATCCACAATACCTAGTTCATTGACTTTTTTAATTTCGTCAATATTTGCTGTGTCGAGAAAGAATTTCATCATATTGCCTCCATTTATATTTTTTTACATATTAATTATACCAATTAAGGCTTATATTACAATGTTGACCTTCCATTTTTAATAGGGAGCACATCTGCTTATCCTTATTCCTCATACGAGGTAAATCATCAAAGAGATCGCAAGAACTCCAGCTATCATAGAGACAAATAAATTTCGGAACTTAAAAGAAATCAGTAAAACAAGAAGCGAAGGCAGGAGTTTGACATTCAGAACAGGGTCGAAAGAGACGGTCCCTTGCCAAAAGAAAATATCAGAAGCAACCAAAGCTGAAAAAATAGCGGCTGGAACATAAGACAACCACTTCACTGCTTTTTCAGAGATCTGGCGTCCTCTTGAAGCAAGGAGGGGGATAACCCGCGGTAAGAAGCTTGACAGAACCATGCCTGTTAAAAAGAACCACGTATTGTTGTTCATGGCCTCTCCTCCGCTTCATCTGAAGTTTCATTCTGATTTGCATATTCATCGACTAAATAACCGACAAAGGAACCGAGAACTGCAGCTAGCACAATCGATATATTATTTTGAAGTAAGGCATCTAAGATGACTGCTAACAGCATGGTAACCACCGCAACGAGAACATAAGTTGAGGAAGTGAGCTGGTCCACCAACATGCTGATAAACATGGCAATTAAGAGGTAATTTACAATAGTTGTCGGAATATTGACACTGCTGCCTATCACAGTTCCTACATAAGTAGAGATAATCCATGCAAGATGAGGAATAATATTGGTAGCTAAGGCTTTATCTGACGTCCAGTCCTCCTCATGATCAAAAGCGTAAGTATTGACGCCAAAGGATTCGTCAACCGTCGTATGACCAAAAAGAAGTAAGAAAGGAGTGGAACGGTGATTGACGTTGGGAGCTAAACTTGATGTCATTAAAGACATGCGCAAACTCAAAAATAAATTCATGATAATAATAGAAGGCGCGGCCGCACCAGCTGCTGTCATCGAAGCTGCCATAAATTGACCGGCCCCTGTATATACCAGTACGCTCATTAAGAGAACAAATAGAGGGGTAAACCCTGCTTCATATAGAGCTATTCCGGCGGCTAAACCTAAAGGAATATAGCTCAATATAACGAAAAACGACTTTTTTACTCCCGCTTTCCAATCTTCCCCTGTCATCATAAATATATCTCCTTTTCTCAGTTAACTATTTATATTTCGATGGTCTGGACACCTTTTGGCGATCCGACAATAATTCGGTCAACCATATCCAAAAAAAGACCATGCTCTACGACACCTACCATATTGCTCAATTCGCTTGCCAAAGCTTGTGGATTTTCGATTTTTTCTAATCGTAAATCAATAATATAATTCTGATTATCTGTTTCGTAAGGAGTTGAACCATCCATACGTAAAGTCGGATGGTAGCCCTTCTCTTCAAAAGCTCTTAAAATTTGTTCATGTCCATAAACAACGACTTCCACAGGCAAAGGGAAGTCTCCCAAGTTTTCGACCAGCTTACTTTCATCGACAATCCATATCACTTCATCCGAATAAGTGGCGACAATCTTTTCGAATAAGAGAGCCCCGCCTCCTCCTTTGATGCCATGATAATCGCTACTTATTTCGTCCGTACCATCAATCGTGATATCGATTTTTTCAACTTCATCCACACTCTTCAATGGAATACCATAAGACTGAGCTTGTTCTGCGGTGCGGTGTGAGGTAGTCACACCGACAATATTTAATTCGCCTGCTTGGACCTTTTTTCCTAAAGCTTCAACCATATAATATGCAGTGGATCCTGTGCCCAAGCCCACTGTCATCCCATCTTTAATATAACCTGCAGAAAGATAACCGACTTGCTTTTTGACTTCCTCCATCATTAAACTCCCCTTTTTTCATAATATATAAAGAAATAAGAGGCTAGTTATAAGCTAACCTCTTACATAAAAATCTATGACACCTTTATCCTAGTCTGGATCATTTCCAATGATTTTTACCTCAGTTTCAAGTGCAACTCCATATTCATCAAGAATAACTTCTTTTATATGTTCAATCAGCTCGACGTAATCCGTAGCGGTTGCCTTATCGATATTCACAATAAAACCAGCATGTTTTTCAGAAATTTGAGCTCCGCCGTGAATCAAACCTTGCAGTCCGGCATCTTGAATAAGTTTGCCTGTATAGTGGCCTGGCGGACGTTTGAAGACACTGCCGCACGAAGGGTACTCGAGGGGCTGCTTAGACCAGCGTAATTCAGTCAATTCATCCATACGATCGCGTATAAATTGGTGATTCCCTTTTTCTAGTTGGAATTTTGCCTGTAAAACGATATCTCCGGTTTCTTGTACAATACTATGACGGTAAGAAAATTTCATTTCTTCGTTACTATAAATTTTAATTTCTCCGTCTCGGGTCAACACTTTCACAGCCGTAATAACATCTGTCACTTCTCCCCCGTAAGCCCCTGCGTTCATGTAGACTGCTCCGCCGACACTGCCAGGTATCCCGATTGCAAATTCCAGACCTGTTAAGCCGTAGTCTCCCGCTGTCTGTGATGTGTCGATTAAACGAGCACCTGCATCGGAAATGATTTCTGCACCGTCGACTTCAATATTTTTCATCTCTCTCACCATGATGACAGCTCCGCGAATACCGCCATCTTTTACGATAAGATTACTCGCATTTCCAAGTACAGTTAATGGAATGTCATTTTCATTTATCCACGAAATAATATCCTGTGTTTCTTTGATTGTTTTCGGAAAAATAAGAGCATCTGCAGGTCCGCCTGTCTCTGTAAAAGTGTAACGAGACAAAGGTTCGTCCATAAAAATGGTTGATTCAGGAAATGTTTCTTTAATATCCGTTAATTGCATGATTATATTCCTCTCAAAAATATACTATGGACATTTTAACACTTCTATAGTCTCTGAATCAATCCAATCTTTTATTCCTCATTTTCCTATCAGGATATTTCTATATTTTTTCTAACAGCTTCTCGTAATCTTCTCCGGATGCGGTAAGAGTGAATGCTCTTTTTTCTCCTTCATCTCCGTCGACTTCAATTTCTATCAATAAATATTCGGCCGGTATAATTTCTGGGGCTACTGACGCCCACTCAATCATTACGACCCCTTCTTGTCTAAAATATTCATCTAACCCTAAATCTTCAGCCCCACCGCCTTCAAGACGAAACAGATCCACATGGTAAAGGGATAAGGGGTCATTCTCATACTCACGAATCAAAGTATAAGAAGGACTTTTTATAATACGGCTGATGCCCAACCCTTCAGCAACGCCTTTAGTAAAAGTGGTTTTCCCAGCTCCCAAAGCTCCTTCCAATAGGACGACACTCCCCGGAAACAGCTCTTTACTGATTCTTTTCGCGAGTCCTAAAGTTTCCTCTACGCTATCTGTATTAACTTTCAACGTCTTCATTCCTCCATCCCTCCTTCATAAAATATAACTTAGTGTACATTAATTTCACTAAAATAAAACTTAAAAACTAGAATAAAGGTCACATTCATGACCTTTATTCTAGTTCAGTAATTATTTTCTTAAGTATAGGTTTATATTAGTTATTTTCAAGCGCTTGAAAAGCAGTTGTAATTCCAACCTTATAAATATCTTCTTCATTGGAGCCGCGTGATAAATCAGAAATAGGCTTAGCCATCCCCTGTAGAATAGGACCGACTGCTTCGAAACCGCCTAAGCGCTGAGCAATTTTGTAGCCGATATTTCCAGATTGTAAATCTGGAAAAATAAAGACATTCGCATGCCCGGCTACGTCTGATTCAGGCGCTTTGGTCTGTCCTACTGTTTCATCAAAAGCAGCATCAAATTGCAGTTCACCTTCAATCATATACTCCGGTGCTTTTTCTTGCGCCAATTTTGTTGCTTCTTGAACCAGTTCCACATCCGGCCCTTGGCCTGAACCCAATGTAGAGTAACTGAGCATGGCCACGCGCGGCTCCATTCCAAACTGTTCTGCTGTGTGGGCGCTCACAACAGCAATTTCTGCAAGTTGTTCTGCATTTGGCTGTAAGTTAATGGCCGCGTCCGCAAACACATATTGCTCGCTGTCACGAACCATAATAAAAGAACCACTGACTAAGTTAGCCCCCGGTCTTGTCTTAACAATCTGTAAAGCAGGACGCACAGTATCAGCAGTCGTACCTACTGCCCCACTGACTAAGCCGTCTGCTTTGTCTTGATAAACAAGCATCGTGCCGAAGTAATTCGCATTTTTCAAGATTTCATCCGCATCTTCCCTGGTGGCTTTTCCTTTACGACGCTCTACAAAAGCATCTGCCATTTCATCGAATTCCGGGTAGTTTTGAGGATCATAAATAGTCAATCCTTCAATATTAAAACTATATTCTTCAGCAGCGTTTTCTACTTCTTCTTTATTGCCGATTAAGATAGGTTCTAGAAGGCCATCTTGTTTCAGCCGAGATGCTGCTCCTAAAACTCGCTTGTCATTTGTCTCAGGAAACACAATTCTTTTTCCTTTTCCCTTTATCGCATCGGTCAATTTATCAAATAAAGCCATGCTTTTCCCTCCATAGATAATTCATTAAGATTTCCTTAAGTCTTGTCCAAAAATAAGTTTACCATAAAATCTACGTTTCGTAAGTTAAACGATGACAATGCTACAATATTAATGATAGCACTTCTCTTAAAGTTTATTATTTTATATAATCCACTTGGACTTCTCTCACTCTATTTTTCTCCATTTCACTTACCGTTACCTTAAGATATCGGACAGAGAATTCATCCCCTTCTTCAGGAATTTCTCCCAAGACTTCAACGACCCATCCGCCTACCGTTGTCGCGTTTATATCTATATCGGCAGGCACTTCAAGATTGAAGTAATTCAAGAAATCATTCATATTGACATTGCCGCTCACTCGATAAGTTTCGTCTGGCTCTAATTGAATAATCGTTTCCTTTATCTCATCATGCTCATCCCAGACGTCACCAATCAATTCTTCTATGACATCTTCTAAAGTAATAATTCCTTTTGTACCGCCTTGTTCATTGGTTAAAACTGCCATATGATGTCTCTCATTCTGCATAATCTCTAAAAGTTCTGCTAAATTTATAAAGTCTGGAACATAAACTACCTCACTGAGAAGTGATTCTAAAGGTTGTTTTATGTTGCTTCTTTCCTTTTCGATAAGGTAACGGTAGAAATCCTTCGCATGTAAAATACCTTCAATATGATCAAAGTTATCTCTATAGACAATCAATCTCGAGTAAGGGTATTCTAAGAACATTTCTTCTATTTCTCTATCACTTGCACTGATATCTACGCCTACGATGTCTACGCGTGGGACCGAAGCTTGAAGAATATCCGTATCATCAAAGAGAATAGCAGCTTTGACAAGCTCTCGTTCACTTTCTTCTAAGTTGCCTTCTTCTCCTGCTTGTCGGACAAGCGCAATAAGTTCTTCCTCACTTACGGTCTCCTCTTCTTCAAAATTAAGAACATTAGCTAAGAGGTCGTTCCACTTATCTAACACCCAGAGAACAGGCGTAAAGAGGGTCATTAGAAATGAGATTACCGGAGTAACCGCTTTTGCTACACTTTCACTTTTCTGATTAGCAACAGTTTTCGGTGTAATTTCTCCAAATATTAATACCACAATCGTTATAACGATCGTTGCTAAAGTCGGGCCATATTCAGGAGAAAGCTGAACAAATAAGAGCGTCGCAACCGATGACATCCCTATGTTGGCGATGTTATTTCCTATTAAAATAGTAGATAACAACGAATCATAACGATTAGAGAGTCTCAAGGTTCTTTCTGCTCTTTTATCACCCTTTGCGCTCTGATTTCTTAAACGAATCTGATTCACCGAAGTGAAAGAAGTCTCTGAAGCTGAAAAGAAGGCAGATGTCGCCAACAGAATAAGAATAATGATGACCGGTTGAACAATATTTATATCCATGACTAACTATTCTCTCCTCTACATTAGAATTAATTTCCTCGCACTTTCTATCTAACTCAACAATAGCATAAAGAGTTCATCTTCCACACCAAAAAGACTCTTTCATGCTTTCTAGAGGTAGCGGGATGTTAAAAAACCACATAAATATATTCATAAATAATA